>JAYTQQ010000073.1:0-7221 GCA_043746635.1 Bdellovibrionales bacterium
AGCCTTAATCGGAACGCCCGCATCAAGAAGAGCCATCGTGCCCGAGCACACAGTTCCCATTGAGCTTGAGCCGTTTGATTCTAGAACTTCAGCCACGACACGAATCGTGTACGGAAATTTTTCGAAGTCAGGCAAGATTGGTTTCAAAGCGCGTTCAGCCAAGTTTCCGTGACCGAGTTCGCGACGACTTTGTCCGCCCATGCGGCCCGTTTCGCCAACTGAAAATGGAGGAAAGTTGTAATGAAGTAAAAATTTACGTTTGAGCATACCGCTCAAAGAATCGATCATCTGCTCATCATCGCCCGTGCCGAGAGTTACGGTGCCAAGAACTTGAGTTTCTCCGCGTGTGAAAAGGGCTGAACCATGCGCGCGTGGCAAGATCGCAGCTTCGCAAAGAATCGGACGAACCGTTGTCGTGTTACGACCATCAATACGAATTTTGTCATCTAGAATCATGAAACGTGCAACGTTGTATTTTACGCCTTCAGCTAAGAAGTCGAGTTGTTTTTTCATTTTCGGTTGGTCCGCTTCGGGAGCCGTCGCAATAAATTTCGCAGCAGCTTCTTTTACCGCCGCGCCAGCAGTCTCATAACGTTTTTGCTTTTCTTGAATTGAAAGAGCCGCTTTAATTTTTGGAGTCAAAAACTCTTCAACTTGTTTTTTAAATCCGGCATCGATCACGGCGGGAGTGAAAATGCGTTTTGTTTTGCTTCCGGTTTTTTGGCGGAGTTCATCTTGAGCATCAAACGCAACGCCCAAAGCTTTGTGTCCAAATTTCAAAGCTTCGAGAGCTTCTGACTCAGAAATAAATTTCGCTTCACCTTCAACCATCAAGATACCGTTGCGAGTTCCGGCAATGGTGATGTCCATATCGCACTCTTCTAGCTGCGCGGGAGTTGGGTTTGCGATGAACTGTTTATTGAGGCGTCCAACTTGGACTGCGGCCGTTGGTCCGTTGAACGGAAGATCGCTGATGTGCATCGCTGCGCTGGCACCGAGACTTGCTAAAATTTCAAGCGGAAAAGTTCCGTCGTAGCTAAGGACTGTCGCCACCACTTGCGTTTCGTTGTTGTAACCTTCGGGAAAGCTCGGACGAATCGGACGATCAATCAATCGTGCTGTCAAAGTTGCGTTCGTAGTTGGCCGACCTTCACGTTTGAAGTATCCACCAGGAATTTTACCGGTAGCATAAAATTTCTCAACGTACTCAACCGTCAACGGAAAGAAATCGGCAACTGATTCTTTTCGAGATCCAACCACCGTTACGAGTACCATATTATTTGCTTGAGTCACCAAAACTGCGCCGTCAGCTTGTTTAGCGAGGCGTCCGGTTTCGAGAGTGACGGGTTTACCGCCGAATTGAAAAGTGACTGTTTGTTTATTAAATTTAAGAGTTGCTGCTTCCATTTTTTCTCCTTTAGAGCTGCCAGAACGACAAGTGTTGCGATTAAGAGTATACAAAGACGGCCACCGAAAAATAATTTCGGCAGCCTCTTCAAGGATAAGAGCGCCTCAATTACTTACGTAATTCGAGATCCGCGATCAGTTTTGTGTAGGACTCAGGAGAAGTCTTGCGCAAATAAGTGAGTAATTTTTTACGACGATTGACCATCTTGATCAAACCTTGGCGTGAGTGATTATCTTTTTTGTGATTTTTGAAATGCTCAGTCAAATCTTTGATTCTGTACGTGAGAAGGGCAACTTGCACTTCTGAACTGCCAGTATCCATTTTTGCTCTTTGAAATTTCTGGATGACTTGTTCTTTTTGATACGAAAATAACGCCATTTTATCCTCCTCGAGGCACGAAGCCTAGAAAAATAGAAACAAAGCCCTTACGGCCCTGTACCCGAAAAACCAAACAACTGGATTTCGAGGTCCAACCCCTGCCTGGCGCCATGGCTGTCGCACTTCAGGAGAATGAACTGATTTGAATCAGAGAAGGTACCTGTGGAAGCCTTGTGATTCAAGTACTTTATTGGCGAATTTCGGTGAATCTGAAAGGCATCTGAGAGGGATCTGAGGGTGGCGCAGGTAAGGTGAGATAGGAACTAGATAAATTAGAAAATCTTTACGTCGGTCGTAAATAGTATGGTAACGCAAAGCGCCCGCTGCGTAGCGAGCGGCTATATAAGAGATGGAGGCTGCTGAAAGACTCGTTTGATTTTATAAAATTCACCTGGCTTTGCTGTCAAAATCGCAAGTAGATCACGTGTCTCTTGATTGATCAATTTCACGAGCGGCAAACTCTCAGTGATCTTAATGCCAATCAAAAGCTCCGCCTGAACATTATTAGAAATTTGCCCGTTACGAATCATCTGAATATCACGTCCTGCCAGCTTCACTTCGCGAGAGCTTGGCAGACATTCATTAAGGCCAACCCAACATTCTGCCAAATCAGAGCCCGCAATCAAGCGCGCCTCAATCTCTTCTAGACGCAAACTATCATTCACCACATAAGGTGTCGAGATCGTGCGCTCGAGTCCCGACAAAGCAGCGCCGCAGCCTAATGCCAAACCTAAAGCGTGAACCCAAGCACGGATGTAACTGCCCTTCGAGCAATGAATCTCAAAGCTCGCGGTGATTCCGCCAAAACCTAAGCACGCGAGATCATAAAATTTCATGACTCGTCGGGGGCAAACCACGTCTTGATCTTTCAAAGCGTAATCGTACAAACGGCGGCCTTCGACTTTCACGGCCGAATATTTCGGAACTTCGAGCTCGACTTCGCCGGTGAGCCCCAGAACTGCAGCAGACAAATCGGCTTCCGAAAATGCGACCGGCTTCTCAGACAAAATCTCGCCGGTAATATCGAGAGAGTCGGTCGTGATGCCAAATTTAATATCGGCGCGATAAGCTTTGTCGCCATTCAAAATATAATCAGAAAGCTTGGTTGCTTCACCCACGAGCAAAACCATCAAACCCGATGCCATTGGATCGAGAGTACCGGCATGGCCGATGTCTTTGCGCTTTAAAATTCGGCGAGCGCGGGCCACAACATCGTGACTGGTCATGCCTGAAGATTTATTGACGAGGAGGAGTCCGCCTAAAGAATTCATTGAGACGACAGGGCCTGAGCAGAAGCTGCTTTAGCTTTTTGCTGTTGGCTAATTTCAAATAAAATTTTCTCGACCTTCAAAACTTTTTCGAGTGATTTATCAAAGAAGAATTTTACTTTTGGGCAATAGCGAAGAGGTAATGCCTTTGCGATTTCGCGCTGAACTTCATAGCCGTATTTATTTAAAACTTCGAGTGATGCTTCTTGCTCGGCTTCTGACCCGATGACGCTCACGTTGATACGCGCAGAACGCAAATCGCTTGTCACTGATACACGTGAAATTGTGACGAGACCATGAAGTTCGCCGTGAAAGCCTCCAACTAAATGAAGACCAACAATTTCTCTGAGTTCTTTTTCTACCCGCAGAACTCTGCGGTTTTTTGTAGGTAATTCTTGTTTCGGCTCTGGTTCAGAATCAAATTTTGACATAAAAACGCCTCTCCTTAAGAAGAGACGATTAAATCTCTCGACTAATCGACTCTTGGGTAAATGCCTCGATCACGTCGCCGACTTTGAGATCGTTATAATTCTCGATCCCGATACCGCACTCGTAACCCGAAGCCACTTCTTTAGCGTCATCTTTAAAACGCTTCAAGCTCGTGAGCTTACCTGTATAGATGATTTTACCATCACGTACCAAGCGTAATTGTGATTGTCTGGTAATTTTACCATCCACCACTGCACATCCTGCAATTGTTCCGAGTTTAGGGACCGAGAATATATTGCGGACTTCGGCACGCCCCATCTGTTTCTCAACAACGTCAGGAGTGAGCATTCCAGAGAGGGCCTTCTTCATATCGTCCATAAGTTCGTAGACAATTGAATAGGTCTTAATCTCAATGTTTTGCTGTTTCGCGAGCGAAGCGGCTCCGCCATCAGGGCGTACGTTGAAACCAACGACGATCCCTTTTGCGGTTTGGGCCAAGAGAACATCCGACTCATTAATACCACCGACGGCGGCGTGAATGATTTTGAGCTTCACTTCGGTCGTTCCAACTTTGTCGAACATTCCTTTGATGGCTTCAACCGAACCGGCGACGTCTGCTTTTAAGACGATCGCGAGTTCTTTGAGATCTTTGTTCTGCATCTTAGAGAAAATATCTTCGAGAGAAACTTTTGGACCTGTGGTGTTCGCTTTTAAGAGTTGAGCGCGACGAGTGGCCGCAATTTCTTGGGCCGCACGTTCATCTTCGGTGATATCGAATCGGTCACCCGCCATAGGCGCTTCTGACAGACCCATTACCTCAACCGGAACGCTTGGTCCCGCTTCGGTCACACGTTCGCCCTTGTCGTTAATCAAAGAACGTACACGGCCCGAAACCGTACCGACGACGAAGAATTGACCAACTTTGAGAGTTCCATCTTGAACGAGGAGTGTGGCGACTGGTCCGCGACCTTTATCAATACGTGCCTCAATCACAACGCCCGTTGCAGAACGTTTTGGATTGGCTTTCAGGTCTTCCATTTCGGCGGTCAAATAGATTTGCTCTAAGAGTTCGCTGATACCGGTTTTTTTCAAAGCCGACACCGGACAGAAAATCGTTGTTCCGCCCCATTCTTCAGGAACGAGTTCAAACTCAGTCATTTGCTGTTTGATCTTCTCAACGTTCGCGTTTGGACGATCCATTTTGTTGATCGCAACAATAATCGGAACTTTCGCGGCTTTAGCGTGATTGATCGCTTCAGCCGTTTGAGGCATCACTCCATCATCAGCAGCGACTACGATGACGACGATATCGGTCGCGTTCGCGCCACGAGCACGCATTGCCGTGAAAGCTTCGTGGCCCGGAGTATCGATGAACGTAATCACGTGACCATGTTCGGTCGTAACCCTATAAGCACCAATGTGCTGAGTGATACCACCAGCCTCGCCCGCTACCACATCGGCTTTACGAATGGCATCGAGCAAAGAAGTTTTACCGTGATCGACGTGACCCATAACGGTAACGACTGGTGAGCGCGTGATTGTTTCAGCATCCATTTCGCCGTAGGCCGTGTCGGTGAGCATTTCAGCGACTGTTTGGTGTACGTTCACCGCTTCAAAATTAAATTCAGGAACGATGAGAGAAATCGTATCGAAATCAAGCTCGGTATTAAGTGTCGCCATCACACCTTGGGTCACCAAGACCTTTGTGATCTGAGCGGCTTTCACTCCGATTTCCTGAGCGAGATCGGCAACCGACATCGTCTCATTTACTTTTACGACACGCTTTGATGCTTTTGCCGTCGTAATTTCGGTTCTGCGAGATTCACGATTGAGAAGGCCTTTTTTCTTTTTAGGTTGAAAAACCATCTCTCGTTTACGAAACTCAGTCTGTGAGAATGTCGCCACTTCTTCTTCGCGCTCACGCACCGAAGGTGCCGGGCCTCCACCTAACAAACCAATTTTTTTCTTCGCATTTCTATCGTCAAACTTTTTACGTGATTCGGCCGAATCAATATCCTCAAAAGGAACTGGAGATGCCGCAGGCACAAAGCCTGTTCGGAGTGCACGCTGACCCACTGGCGCACGAGAAGGACCACCAGGTCCGCCTTGATTTTGGCTACTTGGAGTCGGTCGACCCGAAGCTTGAGGCCCGCCTTGAACGCGGCTCAAATCCATCCGACCAACGATATTTCTTTTCGGAGCCTCTGACTTAATTCCGCTTGATGGGCCGCTGCCCGTCATGACGATTTCTCGTTTGCGTGCAACGCCTGGGGGCGATTTCTTTTCATCTTCAGTTGGAGCCACTACCGCAACAGAGGCCGCTTCAACTGGCGTAGCGGGAGCCTCAACGGGAGCAATCGGCGCTGGCTCAGCTGCAACAGCTCTTGCCGCCGCAACGACAGGTGCCGCTTTTGTTTCGACGACTTCAGGAGTTTCCACAACCGCTGGCTCAATCACTTCTTCAGAAATTTCAACTTTCAAAGCTGCTGCCGCGGCAGCGAGCTCTGCTTCATCCGCTTTTTTTCGAATCACAGTTTTAGCAGATGAAGGTTTCGCGATTGTCGTTGGCGCAGATGCCGTCGCTGACGAAGTTTTCATTGTAATTTTATTGGCGGGGCTCGCTGCAGGCGAAGGCTTTGCAGCGTTCGGCCTTGCCGGAGTTGCCTTGGTCGCAACTTTTGTCGTAGGCTTACCGGCCGCAGATTTTGCAGCCGTTTTTTTAGCGGGCTTTTCGTCGACGTCATCGCCGGCTTTAGCCGCAGCTTTTTTAACGACTTTTTTCTTAGTCTCTTTTTTAGAAACACTCTCTGCTTCTAATTTTTCTTTAATCGCCGCAAGTAAATCGGGCTCGAGTTCGGCCATGTGGCTTCTTACTGGTAACTTCCACTCGCGGATTTTATCCATCAAAGTGAGAGTCTCCATCCCAATTTCTTTTGCAAATTCAAAAACCTTAAGTTGACTCACAATTATATTTACTCCCCTTGGCTTTCAGCAGTCTTCGTTGCTTCAGTCTCTGCAGCTTTATCACTTGAAGATAGGGCCGCGAGCTCAGCTTTCAGACGTTGATCCGCTTGCGATTTCGCATCGCCAGTTGATTTCACTTCTGCTGCCTTTACCGGCGCCGCAGGAACAGTCATTCCTTCAGCTTGGTATTTCGTTACGAGTGCTTTTGTATCATCAATTAATTTCTGTGCTTTTTCTGGATTGTCATAGCCAGGAATTGCCATTACGTCAGCAGAAGAAGCTTCTGATATACTCTGGAATGAACCAAATCCTGATTGAAAAATATTTTGCGCCATTGTCTCTGTCATATTTGGAATGAGCATGAGGTTAAAAATCGCTTCAGCGGTCTTCGTTGCGGCACTTGAGTCTGACAAGATGTCGAGCTTCCAGCCGGTGAGTTTTGAAGCGAGGCGAACGTTTTGTCCACGTTTACCGATCGCTAGGCTTAACTGATTATCCGGAACGACGATCTCCATCTCTTTATTTGATTCATCAACGAACACGCGAGAAATTTCGGCTGGAGCGAGAGCATTACACGCAAACCGTGTGACATCTTCATCCCAAGGAACGATATCGATCTTTTCACCGCGAAGTTCTTGTACAATATTCTGAACACGCGAACCTTTCATGCCCACGCAAGCTCCCACCGGATCAACCGATGAATCTTTGCTGTAGACCGCGATCTTTGCCCGTGCGCCTGGCTCGCGAGCCGCTGCCATGACCTGAACAATTCCG
>JAYTQQ010000074.1:0-4369 GCA_043746635.1 Bdellovibrionales bacterium
TCTTCTTCGAGTTCACAGATCGGAGGGGCCTTGCAGCTCGCATTTTGCGAAAACTCATGTTCGTCGTCTGAAGACGAGTTTGCGCAAGTTAAAACGCAAATTCCGACATTAGAAGGGGGCGTTACCGATACGACGGGTGTCGTTGGCGTAGCGGGTGTGGTCACGGTTGACGTAACGGCTCCCTGAACGAGCATTTTGCTGTCTGCAGCAAAATTCACTTGAGAGCAGTTTTGAAAAAGAGAAAGTAGACCCAGCGCTAATCCAACGGCAACGATCATGCGTGACATCACCGGAAATTCTCGGCCTCTTAACTTTGGATATTTCATATTGGACCCCTTTTTAAATCGATACAGATTTAATATGCAGGTTCTGCTCCACTCCAAATCAACTAGATAGAGGGGCAACACGTGTTTTTGGTTAGAAAATCAAACAGTGAAAAAAGACTCGACGTTTTGAAACGTCTCAGATTGTAACGATGTTTCTTAATGAGACAGAATCAGCACGGCATTCGCCGATGCGGAAAGCGGCAACACGCGGAAAGTGCAGACTCGAGATTTTGGTGACCATTATAGTCTTTGGCTTACATATTTTTTTCCAAACGAGCTTTAGCGCTTCCTTTGGGGACTCAGAATTGGTATCTCAACTGTTTGCAAATCCTTTATAATTTCTAAGACCGAGGCCCCTTTGAGTTCAAACTTATTTTCTTCTTACCCACTCTCAGATAAAATTATAAAAGTCGTCGAAGAACTTGGTTATAAAACCATGACTTCGATTCAAGAAAAGAGCGTTTCTCCGCTGCTTGAAGGGCGAGACGTCATTGGTCAATCTAAAACAGGAAGTGGCAAAACGGCTGCATTCACGATTCCGATTTTGCAAAAAGTCGATTTGAGCGATCGTAGTCTTCAGGCCCTTATTATCTGTCCGACAAGAGAATTAACCGCCCAAGTCGCAGGAGAAATTCGTAAACTTGCTCGGAAGTTTGAAGGTCTCCAAGTTTTGCTTCTCGCAGGTGGGCAGCCGGCACGTCCTCAAATTGAATCATTGCAGTCGGGCGTTCACATCGCCGTCGGTACTTCGGGCCGCATTCTCGATCTCTTAGATCGCCGGGTCCTTGACGTTCGAAAGCTGAAAACCATCGTGCTAGACGAAGCCGACAAACTCCTTGAAATGGGTTTCGAAGAAGAGATTTCTGCTATCATGCAGGCTCTGCCGGTGAAGCGTCAGACCGTTTTATTTTCAGCCACTTTCCCGCCGGGAATTCAGAGTTTAAGCCAACGGTACCAGGCCAATCCTCTCAGAGTTGCGGTTGAAGATCCAACTGAGACCAAGCTACTCATCGAAGAAATTGCTTACGAGATTGAAGAAGATGATAAATCACAAGTGCTCATGAGAGTTCTTCAGCAGCATCTATCAAAATCAAGTTTGATTTTTTGTAACCAAAAACTGACCGTCGATGAGCTCGTCCAAAAAATTACTTCGATAGGAGTCAGTTGCGCAGCCCTTCACGGAGATCTCGAGCAACGAGATCGGAGTCTCGTCATGTCGATGTTTCGAAATGGTAGCTACCGCATCTTAGTGGCGACCGATGTCGCCGCTCGCGGAATCGATATTGATCATCTTGATCTCGTCGTAAACTACGATTTTCCTTACGATGCTGACGTGTACATTCACCGCATCGGTCGCACGGGCCGGGCGGGTCGTAAAGGTGTCGCTGTGACGCTCGTCAAACGAACCGACGATATGAAGCTTTTCGCGATTGAAGCCGCACGCGGAACAAAGCTACTGAAGCTTCCTCTCGGGTTTAAGAATCAGCATGGGTTAAGCTCGTTCTATAGAGAGGCGCCGATGAAAACTCTATGGATCTCTGGAGGGCGTAAAGATAAGCTGCGTCCCGGAGATATTTTGGGGGCCCTCACGGGCGAAGGCGCTTCGCTTGAAGCAATCAATATTGGTAAGATTGATGTGCAAGATAAGAATACTCTGGTTGCCGTATCGAGTGATCTTGCAGAAACTGCGGTTGAGCGTTTGCGTTCTGGTAAAATCAAAGGTCGAAAATTTCAGGTGAGGCTCGTGTGAAAGTTGCCGTCGTCGGCAATGCAGCTGGTGGTAAAACTTATCTCAGTCGACTCCTCTCTCAGAAATATTCTTTGCCGCTCGTACATGTCGACAGTATTCAATTTTTATCCGGAATGAAAATTCGGCCCCACACAGAAACCATCAAAAGATTGCGGGATGCTGCTTCTCAAGAAGACTGGATCATTGATGGCTACGGTCCGCTCGACGTCATCGAAGAAAGATTTCTCATCGCCGACTATATTATCTTTATTGATCTACCTTTATGGCGTCATTATATGTGGGGGTTTAAAAGACAAATTAAAAATATATGGACTCGGCGTCCAGAGTTGCCCGAGGGCTGCAATGAAGCGAGCCTTCAGCAGACCATCAAATTATTTAAAACCATCGGCGTCGTTCACAAAAAGATGAGGCCCGAACTTATTAAAATTTTTAATCGCGATCACCTCAAGGGCAAAATGATATTCGTTCGAACGCTGAGTGACTTTCAGCAAGTCGCCGAAGATGGATTTGAGCGGGCATAGCCTTTGCTTTGTGAGACCTCTACTAACTAAAGACCCGTGTAAATTCGTTTAAATCTTGTACAAAGTGACAAAATTCGACAACGAAAACGCGCAAAATGGGTCTAAAACATGCGGAGCGGTCATGCTTGAAATTCAGAATTCTCTCTTTTTAAAGTTCACGATCCTGACTTGTTTTTGCGTGACGCTTGCGTCGACGCAAGCTCAAGCCAGTCATCTTCAGTGCGTGAATATGTTCGACCAGCCTCAGACGGCCTTTGCTGGAGTGGATATCGATCTCATCCGTGAGATGCAGGCACGTCATAAATCGAAGCAAGAAAAGATGTTACAGATCCTAACGACTTCGCAAGGTTTTGAAAAGCTTGAGGCCACTCGTGGGATTGTGGCTGATCATGATAATGACTTTACTTTTGAATTACCTGAAAAAGCAGTGCGTGGTGATCAAGGTCAAACCGGTGATTGTTACGTCGAAGCTCCGTTCAACGCCATTGAAGAGTTTGCGATGAGTCAGCAAATGCTGTTTGGAGATCAAACTCTTTCTCGTCCGTATATGTTGTTTTTCACCTACCTTGAAAAATCGGGCAAGCACATCGATAAAATTATCGCGATGAGAAGAGACTCTGTGAAGCTCGGCAATCAAACGATTTTAAAAAAGATAAAGCCGGCGATCACCGACGGTGGGTATTCTGATGAAGTACTTTTCTTCCTTAAGAAATACGGAGCAGTTCTCGAAAGTGCGATGCCACAAAATGCAAACTCTCGCAATTCAGGTCCTCTGTTGGCCGAGCTCAACTCATATCTCTATAAAAAGAGTTACGAACTTTGGAATCTGGCTGAGGCTTTCGATAAAAAATCAAAAGCTCTCCAGATTCGTATGAAAACGGGCCAAGACAAAGTTGAACTTGAGAGAATGACTGCCGATCAAATGAAGGTCCTTCTGGCTGAGAAAAGAAATATTCTAGGCGGCGCGTTTCTGATCCTTGAAAAAGGACTCGGAACTCCCCCGACTACCTTTACCACTCAACTGCCTATTGAGGGCAGTAAAGAGGGTCAGCAAGCATCGGTCATGAGAACGTTTACGCCGAGAGAGTTCGCGCTCAATTATTTGAAAATTAATCCTGATGAATGGGTGAACGTTTCAAATTTGAGAACTCTGCCGCGTAACCAAGTTTATCAAGTAAAGTTTCAAGACATGAATGTGCCTGTTCGTCGCTTGAATTTAGATGCAAGGAGAATGAAGCATATCATTAGAAATTCTCTTTTGGCGGGAGTACGAGTTCCTTTTGATTCAAACTTTGGCCCTGGCGTGAACGTGAGAAATGGCGATATGAAATTAGGAACTGATTCAACCGAAGGAATGTTTCCTTGGAGTCGAAAACAAGCTCCTCGTAAAATGAGTCCTTTCGAAATGACAATGCTCAATATTACCGACGCTGACCACGAGACAGAGTTTACTGGCTTTCTTCAGCCAAAAGGTCACGCGGATCCGCTTGCCTTCAAAGTTGAAAATCAGTGGACCGATCAAGTCGGCTTCGACGGAAATTTCAAAATGTACGGCGACTGGTTTGACCTCTACGTCGATGGTATCATGGTCCATAAATCATTTTTGACGGCTGATGAGCTTGCTATTTATGAGGGAAAGCCTGTCATACTCCCGGCAATTAACGAATAGTAAATGTTCATGGGTGATCGGCATTTTTCCCTCTAAGATTCAAGTGGTTACATTTTTTCGCCTGCTAATTCACGGTCTCTTTCAACTAGATCAACAGCGAGAA
>JAYTQQ010000075.1:0-3896 GCA_043746635.1 Bdellovibrionales bacterium
AGATCTTAACCAAAAACAAATAAAATTTCGTCGTTCTCTCGCTAGCATTTAAGCATGTTTGAAGCCGCAAGCGATTTTATACTACGAGATTTTTTCTTAGAGAAGTCGGTGTCCGTGCGTAAAACTATCGAAAATATGAAGTCGGCCTTTCAAAAGCTCGACACGAAACTTCAGCTCCATCGTCATAAAGTTCGAGATTTCAAACCGAATATCACTTTTGAATTCGAGCGTGGAGATTATCTCGTTAAAACTGCGCAAAACGGTGACGAGCTTGAGGCCTGTTTGCGTTTACGTTTCGAAGTATTTCATCGCGAATTTATGGAGGTAGAACAAGAACATGGAATCGATATAGATAAGCTCGATTTCATTTGCGACCACTTGATGATTATTGATCGACGTTCTGAATCAAAAGTGATCGGAACGTATCGCCTGAACTGTACGAAATTTACGAGCGAATATTATTCTGCTGGTGAATTCAATCTTGGAACTCTCCTTGACGGAGAAGGCGTAAAGCTTGAACTAGGCCGCGCCTGCATCGAAAAAGATTTTCGCAACGGAGTCGTCATTACACTTTTATGGAGAGCGATCGCTCAATATCTCATCTCCACCGAAAGTACGATCCTCTTTGGATGTGCGAGCGTTAAGACAATGGACTTGATCGAAACGGCAAGTGTTTATAAATACCTCGAAAAGCGCGGCCATATTGATCTTAGTAAAGGTGTTCATCCGACGAAGAAGTTTCTTTTTCCTGAGCTCAGCGAAGCGATCAGAAACCTGGTTTTGACCGAAGACCAAGAAAAGAAAATTGAAGAAGAAATTCCGGCGCTGTTTAAATCTTACTTGCGCATGAATGCAAAAGTTCTCGGAGAGCCCGCGCGCGATGAAGATTTTTCTTGCGTTGATTTTTTAACGGTTTTAAAAGTTTCGGACCTTAACCCTCTTTTCATGAAAAAGTACAAAGTATGATCGAACAGATTGCAAATGGTGCTTATCTTACAAATCTCATTGGTATGTATGCCGCTCGCGGAGTGATCGCAAAAAAAGTGATCCGCAACCAAAACGAGCGTCTTAAATATTTCACCAAGAACGTTTCAAAACGTTCGAAAGAAGCCTTGGGACGTTTGAATTTTGACGTCCAAGTGAAGGGCTTCGACAAAGAGTTAATGTCGCGAGAGAATTTTTTGCTCGTCTGCAATCATATGTCTTACCTCGATATCTTAGTCGTTTCTTCGGTTTTACCTTCTGTTTTTGTCACGTCAAACGATCTTAAAGAATCTGGCTTTCTAGGAACTCTCGCAGAACTGGGTGGAAGTATTTTTATCGAACGTCGCAATCGTAGTCAGATCGAAAAAGATCTCGAACAAATGACCGCGACCCTTAAAGACGGCTTCAACATCATGATTTATCCAGAAGGTACGAGCAGCAACGGCGATTCAGTTTTGCCATTCAAAAAGTCTCTGCTCATGTCAGCTGTTTTTGCTGGTAAAGACATTATCCCGGTGTGTCTCAAATACCGTGAGATTAATGGCAAGGCATTTTCACCCGAAAATCGCGATCAAATTTGTTGGTACGGCGACATGGATTTTATTCCGCACTTTTTGCAGCTCTTGAAGACTAAAAAAGTTGTCGTTGAACTTGAGTTTTTGAATGTCGTGACGACCACGCCTGAGTCGACGCGGAATGATTTGGCAAATCAATGCTATGATCAAATTAGCGCGGCGTATTCTCGGAAGTAGGTCTTAAAGCAGAAATAATCTGGAGCATTGAGGCTAGCTTTAAGGGATCGGTTTTTTAGTGACTCTGCACTTTCAGCTCCGCAAAATTCGTCGAATCGCCCGGCAAAAGATTTTGCGGCAAGCTTTTAAAGCTTACAACATGACCCGAAGGATCGAAGTCGATCTGCCAGATGCGATCGAAAACATTTGGATTCCATGCTGGTGCATTTGAAACTCCAAATGCCATTGAAAGACTTTGAATATCGGAATGGCGCCAAACCATCATCACCATTTTGCCGTTGTAGGCGGGGTCTTGTAAAATGACCTGAGATACTGCCGCGGTTTGATCTGGAGCGTACTGACTATTGAGCGCAAGTTGTAAACTTTTTGCGAGTGGGGTTGCCGTTTCAACTCCACGTGCGCTGTGACCATCTGAATTACTAAATGCGAAGAGGGCGACGGGTTTTCCGAAGGTGAGAAGCTCAGGTTGTCGCGCAAAGAGAGTCGGTAAAAGGCGAGCGCGCTGAAAGCCTTTTGGAGATAAATCTTTATTTGAACTGTCGGCGGGTTTCTCACCGTGACGGATGATCAAAACACGCGCCGGAATTGCAAAAGTAGGCGAAGTTAAAAATAAGACGACGAACGCGAGCAACACACTTTTCATTTTCGATCTCCACAGTTAATTGACGTAAAAAGGATTCGTGTAAATCCACGTGAGCCATTTTTTACCGTCCGGAAGCGGAAAAGTCGGGATCACGCGGACCACAACTTTATATACGCCCTTGCTTGGAATTTCAAATTTTGAATCTTGAATGTTAAAGGTTTTGACCGCGACGCCATCTCGAATAATGGTGACTTCAAAATCAACTGTAGGCTTTTGGGGAAGATGGGTGTGCAATACGAGATGTGGTGCGAAACGAATATCAGAACCTAGGGCAAAAGTTTGCTCTTGAGACTCAACATAGGAGTTAAAACCCTTCGGATTCGCCAAAATATCGAAGCTCATATAGAATTGTGAACGCTTCAGGGCCTGCATGATCTTCTTGCGGTCTCCATCAAAATTGCCGGTCAGTTCGGAAGTCAGTAAAACGTGATTGCTGAGTAGTCCGAACGAAACTTGATACGACGGAAACTTCAAAGAAAAATCTCCGATTGAACCTGTTCGAGCCGTGGCATCCGCGCCGGCGAAGCCAGTGAACTTATGGCCCGAACGAAGGGTCGCATCCCAAAAATCAATTTCTTCTTTAGGATCTTCATAGAGTCTCAGCATCGCAAGTTGAGAATTGAACGGGTACGTGACGAGACTCCACAAAAAAGAAATCTTCGAATTTTGCCAGGCTTTTTGCCAAATCACTTTGAGGTTTAAAAGCTCAAAACCATCAAGCCCGCTCGGAATCGGGCCACTCCAAGCGTAGCCTTGCTTGAACGGATGAGCTAAAATCAGAAGAGCCTTGCTCGCTTCAGAGGTTTTTTGCGAAAGTTGATCGGCCAAAATCACTTGCGCCCTACCGAAACTATCGATCGGCATGCGGTGAAGAACGTCGAAAAAAATCAAATGTGAGTCGACGTAGTTGTATTGTCCGCCCACGAGAGTGAGTGTTTGCTGGTGATAACCTTCTGCCGAGAAATTCTGAGTGAAGTCGTTGATGTCGGTGAGAATGAGAAAATCATTTCCAGCCTCTTGTGCGGCCCCAATGACTTCGCTCGGAGAGCCAGTGCCTTGGCCGATCGTCGTTTGAACGTCGATTTGCCCTCTATAATCATAAACTCCGGGAGCATTTTTCGGCTGAAGCTCTTCGGTCAAAACATTTGGATGATATTGCGTGAGAAAAAGCCCGTAAATGAAAAAAACAAAAAATAGAGTCGCCAGAAAAATAAATCGGCGCATTTTTTATTCCTTGCTGGCCTCGACCAGTCGAAAGTTATCACTGAGCCCACTTGAAGAAACCTCGTGATAGCCTAAATCTAAGAGTTCTTTTGAGAGCGGTTGTCCGTTCTCGCAGAAGAGTCTAATTTTTTTTTCGTTAGGAGTCGATTCTTTTTGAAAATCAAAATAATCGACGCGACTCAGCCCAATTCCTTTAAAGAGAAGAGGTGCCCTAAATCGACTTTTATAAGAAATCATAGAAGCCATCTGGTATGAACTTGCAAAGATATTATGTGGATCTTTTAGATAAAGAT
>JAYTQQ010000076.1:0-4796 GCA_043746635.1 Bdellovibrionales bacterium
TTCCGATACGACGAACAAAACTTCGATCATGGCTCACGACCACGAGCGTACCTTCATAGGAAACCAAAGCTTGAGTCAATGCTTCGACCGTTTGAAAATCGAGATGATTTGTCGGTTCATCGAGGATCAAGCACGCTGCTTTCTGCAAAAGAATTTGACCTAGAGCCACACGTGATTTTTCTCCGCCCGATAAGACGCCGACTTTTTTGTGAATATCATCTCCAGAAAAAAGTAGAGAGCCCGCCATATTCAAAGTCTCTTGCCGCCCTACTTCACGATGGGCTTTCGCTGTCATATTATCGATTACGCTCAACGAAGGATCCAAATTTTCGGCGACATGCTGGGCATAGTATCCGATTTCGACGAGTTCTCCGCGGGCGAAACGTCCACGGAGTGGTTCCATCGCGCCAGCCAAAACCTTTAACAATGTTGATTTACCCGCGCCGTTAAGGCCGACGACCGCAAAGTGGTCGCCCTTACCTAATAAAAAATCAACTTCGCGCAAAATCACGCGCTCACCGTAACCGAGATCGGCGCCTTCAAGCTGCGCAATCATTTTCGGAGAGCGCGCCGGCGGAGGAATACGGATTTGCGCTTTCACCGGGACCGATTTTAGTTCGATGGTCTCCATACGGTCGAGAGATTTCAAGCGAGACTGCGCCTGTTTAGCCTTTGAAGCCTTCGCACCAAACTTCGCCACGAACTGCAGAACTTCATTTTTCTTCTCTTGCAGAGACATGGCCCGAGCTTCGAGCTGCGATCTAAGCAAAGCTTTCTGTTCAAAGTAATCATTGAGATTACCGTTGTACTTTGTGATATCCCCTTCTTCAACTTCGAGGATGTGATCGGTGGTTCGAAGTAAAAACTCGCGGTCATGCGAGATCAGTAAAAAAGCCCCTTGATAACTTTGCAAAAATTTTTCGAGCACGAGAGTCGTTTCGAGATCGAGGTAATTCGTCGGCTCATCGAGAAGCATAAGATTGGGCTCTTGGCCGATCAAATAGAGCAACTTGCATCTCATCCGGTAACCACCGCTTAACGATGCGACGGGCTTCGCAAAAATCTCTTGGGTCAGGCCAAGTCCCTGACCGAGCGATTTCAATTCCCAAATGGGAGTGACACAGCCTTCGCTCAAATAGTCTTCAAGCGTTTGACCCGGCAGCCAATTGTCATGCTGAGCAAGGTAACCCACCCTTAGACTTTGCGAGCGGATAATCTCTCCGTCGTCCAAATTTTCTTGATCTGTCATGATCTTGAAGAGCGTGGTCTTACCTGCTCCATTCGGGCCAATCACTCCAACGTGTTCAGAGTCGTTAATAGAGAAACTTGCATCCGTGAAAAGTGATTTTGTACCGTAAGATTTCGCTCCTGATTGGAGTTGAAACAGATTGCCCATGTCGCCCTTTGTTTATGTATATTTTGCATATGTACCATAGAATTTATATTCTCTTCATCTCTTTACTTAACATTCTGCAAATTTAAACCAATTGCTCAAGAAATGTGATATGAGGAGCGCACTCCAATATTTTACTCAAACATTAAAAGAGAGAACAATTTGAAATCTTTTAGCGAACTCACACTTCAAGCTAGCATCCAAAAGGCCATTACTGAGATGGGATACGAAACTCCCAGCCCTATTCAGGCTCAGGCTTTGCCTCTTTTGCTAGGAGAACCCACTGACTTTATCGGCCTCGCCGCAACCGGCACCGGAAAGACGGCGGCCTTTTCAATCCCATTACTCGAACAAATCGATGCGACGAAAAAACACGTGCAGGTTTTGATTCTTTGCCCGACACGTGAACTGGCTTTGCAAGTCGCTGGACAAGTGAATCTCCTCGGTAAATACAAAGGCATCAAAGCCTTGCCTGTTTACGGTGGCTCAAGCTACGCCGATCAAATTCACGGTCTTCGCTCAGGAGCCAACGTCGTTGTCGGTACTCCGGGCCGAGTCGTTGATCATATCGAACGCGGCACTCTTAAATTACAAAATCTCTCAACCGTCATCTTGGATGAAGCAGACGAAATGATTTCGATGGGCTTTAAAGAAGATCTCGAAAAAGTTCTCAACCAAACAGACCGCGAAAAGAGCAAGATTTGGTTGTTCTCAGCTACGATGAGCCGCGAAGTTCGCAAAGTTGCGGATACTTACTTGAAGACGCCTAAACAAGTTCAAGTAAATCGTATCGAGATGCTATCAACAACAGTTGAGCAAGTTTACTACCCGACTCGTGAATCTGATAAGCCCGAAATTCTTTGCAAACTCATTGAAGCGGCAGACGAATTCTACGGAATTATCTTTTGCCAAACAAAAGCGCTCGTCATCGACGTGACTCAGTATCTCGTGAACAAAGGCTACAAAGTCGACTGTCTTCACGGCGACAAAGATCAAAATGCTCGTGAACGCACGATGCAGGCGTTTCGTGATAAAAAAGTGACGATGCTCGTTTGTACCGACGTTGCTTCTCGTGGTCTCGATGTAAAAGACATTACCCACGTTATTAATTATTCAATTCCTCGTGAGCTTGACAGTTACGTTCACCGCATTGGTCGTACCGCTCGTAGTGGTAAATCAGGCGTTGCGATTAGTCTCGTGACCGCAAGTCACCGCGGACTCATTCCACGCATTGAACAACTCACTAAGAGCAAAATGAAGGAAGGCCGCTTGCCTTCTCGCAGAGAAATCGCCGCGAAAAAACTTTCTAAGATTTTTCCTGCCTTTGAAGCTCAAGAATTTCATGCCCGTGCGGTTGAAATCCTCGACGAAGCTTGGAAAACTAAAATTGCAGGCATGACCGCTGAAGAAGTTGCGGGCCGATTCATGACGATGATGTTTTCTGACATTTTTAATGATCAGAAGAATACGGCGCCTGAATTTAAAGATAGCCGTCCGGAGCAAAGAGCGGAACGTCCGCCACGATCTGATCGTGCCGAACGCCCTCGCTTTAGCCGAGAACGTGCGCCTCGCCAGATGGATCCAGATTCTTCGAGTAACCGTCCGAGCCGCCCTCCAGGTCGCTTCGCCGGTGGCCAAAGAACAGAACGTCGCGCAGGCGGTGACTTCGAACCACGTAGAACGGAAGGCCGTGAGCAAAGACCGAACCGCTTTTCATCGAGAGGTCCTCAAGCAGGAGCTACTGATGAATCACGCGGCGCTGGTGGTGGCGAAGGTTTTGCTCCTCCATTTAAAAAGCCACGCTCGGCAGATAATTTGCCTTGGATGAAGCGCGCTCCACGAGCTTAGTTTTTTTAGCGAGAAATCCCGCGGGCCTTTTTTGGCATGCGGGGTGAAGTCTGACCCGAATCAACGACGGGCGCCGTTAAATTAGGTTGTGGAGCTACAATCCCCGACCGAACGCTCGCCTGATCCATTCCTAGGTCGCAGAGATTGACATTGCGGCTAAGCAAAAGCTCACCGAACTCAAGCGTTGAGTCCGGAAATATTTTAGCCTCAGAACAATTACTTACATTTGGTTTACAGAGAATCATCTGCACTCTGCCGTCTGCATACTCAGTCCATACTCCAGACTTCGTCATGACCGAAAGATTTCGCGGAGGATTTTTTCGGCACGACTTCCAGTTGCAAAGCATTTCGTGAACAAATACTTGATACTGATCCCTATTTTGTCTCGTGTTCGGTTGAGATTTGAAACAGGTTTCGAGTTGATCTGCGTTGTATTTAACGACGTCTTCATCGCTTTTATCGATCGCACGATTCGAGCAAAACATCGAATTGGCGTCGGCTAAAGTCATGAGTCCGCGTCTCGTACTTCCGCACTGAACCGTTTGCACCATCGCACCGCTTGAACAAGCTCCCGAACATTGATCGTCTGAACCTGGCCCGCTGATTTTATCCCAAGGTGATCTGACCAATTTTCGATTCGACACGGGCGCAGTACTCCCGACTCCGGGCAAACCCAAAAGAACAGATGACAAAATAAGGCACTTCAATAAATGTCGAGCAGAAGTAGGAACCATATAAATATTATGGGGCACCTCAGCGCAGAAGTCGAACTTTCATGACCCATTTTGCAAATTACAGACCTTCTAACCAAGAAGTTTTGCAATTCATCCATAACCAAAAACCGCCACGTAAATTGTCTATTTTAGTAAAGATTTTAAAATGCACAATTAGTATGGAACATTCGACTGGCCTTAGGTAATAATGCCCATTCCTATTGGGAGAATTCATGTTCAGTCGAATCAGTTTAGTCATCATTTTTGCGGTACAAGTTTTGGCATCGACGAGAGTCTTCGCGCAAGATTCAGCAACTTCCGTACCGACCTCGGGCGCCGTCGCGCCAAGCACCATCGAGACGGCAGCACCAGAAACGAACGCTATGTCAACGCCGACATCGGCTTCTTCAGACAATCCACTGGCACCCACTCCTGAACTCACCGCAGGAACTGTCTCGAGTGTTTCGGCTCCTCTCCCGGGGCTAGACCTCACGACTCCGCCGGTAAAGTTCAAAGGAAATCTCGACGTGCTCGAAATCGGTCGCGAGTATGATGATAAATATATGCAGTCTGCAGGAAGCCTCACGGTCGTCACTCCGCACTTCGATGCGATCTACACTTCATGGATGAGTTTCGATCTCGAACTCAGCGGAATTTTCGTTGCTGGTAATACTAAAAATTTATATACCGACGAAGGCAAAGGCACTAACATCGTTATCCTCGATGAAGCAGCCGTTAATTTTAAGCCCATCAAGGAACTTGATATTCGCGCCGGTGCGCTGCTTACAAAGATCAATCCGATCTTGTCGATTATGTCTGAAAATGCCTTCGTAGGCATGAGC
>JAYTQQ010000077.1:0-3471 GCA_043746635.1 Bdellovibrionales bacterium
CACCAATGCGCTCGAGCTCGGGGTTGATATCGGAAGACGATTCCTGCGAGCGATGCGGAGATCATACCGTGTGAGGCAAGTTTCGCCGCCGCAGCCGTCGAACTCGCGCTGCTCATGAGACCTCCGAGAAAGCTCACCGAGAGAACGCCGGCAGAGCCTAAGTACCTTTGGCTAAGCGAGCCTCCAGCCTGTAGAACCACGAACATGACTCCAAATTTCAGTACTCTCTTTAGTGAAACGGGTGACGAAACGTTGAGCGGTGCCACCGGAGAGACTCCATCTTCATGTTTGCGTCTTGCTTTCCAAACGAAGAAAATGGCAGTTGCGGCCATTCCTAAAAGGGGAGCGAGCGCCATCGAAATAGCGTCGGGTTCAAAAATTCCGAGTAAGACGAGATTGCGAACAAACATCGAAATCGTCGTCATCAAAAGGATAGGGAGAGCGTGTGGCAAAACCGTTCCGTCGGAGAATTTCACGGCGTCAGAAATCTCAGTGACGGCCGCCGAGCTGTTGACGGCTCCGCCTAAGAGCGCACTGTAGTAGAGACCTTTTGTACTATAAATTTTAAGTAAGATATAATTGATGAAGCTGATTCCTGCGAGGACGATGACCGTGATCCAAGCCTCTTTTGGGTTGAACAAGTGCCAAGGATCAACGTAGTGATCAGGCAAAAGCGGATAAATCACAAAAGTGAGAAGGCCCAGCATGACGGCGCTACGAATCTCGATGAGCTTTAATCCATGAGCAAAAGCTGAAAGTTCGGTCTTCCAAGCGAGAAGAAGGGTCACTAAAATTGAAACAGCGACCGGAGTGAAAACGTGGCCCATTCCGGTGAGAATCCCTAAACAAAAAGTGACGAGCAGTGCAACTGACGTCGTGATTTCAAGCGAGCGATTCAACAGGAGCGTCCGTACATTCATATAAACGGTTACGCATAAAACCGCAATGAGACCGGCGGCGCAAAAAGTTGTGCTGATCACTTGGCAAAGCAAGCCAAAGAGAGCGACGAAAGAAAAGGTTCGAAGCCCGACATCCTTCGAGGCAAATTCTCTTTCGAGTCCAATGAGAAGGCCGACTCCAAGAGCTAATAAGATTTTAAGCGAAATATCAGTGTGCGGAAAGCGAAGAACTTCTTGCATAGAAGTATACTATAACACTCAATTCGGTAAAAGGTGAATAGAGGTTCTCGTTGAGACCGCTTTCTGCAGATGCGCGGCATCCGTCAATATGCTTGGTACCTTTGACTCTCTAGAGACAGCCCCTATCTAGCATGGAGCAAAGGCATTCCCCAGCAAGGAGCTTTTCAGTGAAAATGTTTATCCTCATTTTTTTAGTAAGCTTGTCTACTCGAGCCAACGTCGTCGGAACAGATGCCCAGAATTTTAATTTTGGATTTTTTCTCAATTACGCCGTCAATTCACTCGCGTTCTTAAGTCAGGCGGATCCGGCCGCGATTCAGAATCACGTGAACTTCAACGACAAACTTTTATCTTCCGATGTGAGCTTCGGTCTTGGTCTTACTAAATATTTAGACATCGGTCTCACTCTGCCATTTTTGCTCAGACAAGATATCAACAATAATAATAATGTTGCTTACTTTTCCGGAACTGGAAATACCGAGCAAAGAATCAACGCAAAATACAAATTTTATGAAGTGGGAGACTGGGCAAAAGCGCTCGTGCTCACGGCAAATCGTAACAACATCGATAATAATCCTTATACGGGACAAGACCCGGGCCTGACTTAGGGACTCGAGTACGCCACCAGCTGGAAGGCGGGCGGCTCTTGGTGGAGACTCAACTTTGGACTTCGCTGGCGACACGACGACGCAAGTTTGCAAAATATTTTTGGAGTGGCTCCGTTGCCGGATATGTTTACGTATTCTGCAGCTTGGAGGCGCCTCCTCGATTCTTCGGATACGAAAGTGATCATTGAGTTATTTGGAAGTTCTCCGTCGCAAAAAAAACGAACGATGTGAATCTCTCAAATCGTCAACAGTCAAATCTTGAAGCACTTACTGGAGTGAAATACAGCTACAACGAAAATATCGCCCTTCACGTGGGTACAGACACGCAGATAATGCAAGGTTTCGGAATTCCTGGCGGGAGAGTCTATGCGAGTCTCAATTGGACAATCGGACCATTGTGAAGAAAATCAGTTGTCGAAGAAATAAAAAAAACAACTTCCCACGACTCCAAAGCCATCGACTCAAAGATTTATTTTAACGAATCTTCGTTTCAAATTTGATCCGGACGAACTCGAAAACAGCTCTCTTAAAGAAATTGAGCAGGTCATCCAAATTATTCGAACGACCGAAAATGTTAAGCGCGTTTTGGTCGAAGGCCACACCGATTCTCTCGGAAAAGCCGAGTACAATTTAAAACTCAGTGAAAGACATGCGAAAGCAATTCAGAATTTGATCTCTGCGCAAGTTCCACTCGCATCAGAAAGAGTTGAAGGCAACGGATTCGGAGCCACCCAGCCTGTCGCCGACAATTCAAATTATACGGGGCACGCTAAAAATCGTCGCGTCGTGATGACTGTGTATAGCCGCAAATCTGGCAGTGACGGTCTCATTGAAATTCGTCTGACAGAGTAAATTCGGGGGGGGCTATCGATGCATGGGTGAAGATAGAAGTAAGACTGGACAAACTGCTAATATGCTGAGCATTTTCGTCGAAGAACTCGCTTGTCGGCGGCTAAGCTTGACCAATGAGGTTCGTCTTTGATAGGGTCGCAAAAGACCTTTTATCTCCTAGAGCGGGAGTAGCTCAATTGGCTAGAGTATCAGCCTTCCAAGCTGAGGGTTGCGGGTTCGAGACCCGTCTCCCGCTCCATTCGTAACAATAACTAAACCGGAATCCTTCGCATAGGCGGAATTCCTTTTCATGCCCTTCGAAAGTAATTGGCTAGGCGACTGCAATTCACTGACTACTGAAAAGTTAGGCTCCATGGAGTGATCCGAAGTTCCTTGGATTAATTCTTGGACACCAGTGACATAAAAAACCTTAAACCCACCATCAGAAGGCACTAATTTGTGAATAAGCCGTCTCAATAGTCTCTTTTTTTGGGCCGCAGTGCCTTTATCCCAACCCCTCTTAAACTCTTCCCAACGACTCTGAATGAATTCACGAGTCAAGCTGGGATCTACCGATTCAGGTAAACCATCCTCAAGATCACGTTTCCGATTCATTTTCTTTTCACGTTCTGTATTCAAATTCTCCAATCTCTTACCCGCTAAATTAACGGCTCCGCCCGAGTCAGACATCCTTGAAAGAATTTGAAAAGTGGCCTCAATGTCCACGTCAATTGTTTGAATTTCCTTTTCAACCGAATGAATCTCCGTCTTAACGTCGTTTGTTTTCTGTGCGCCAATTTTATTTAGGTTCTCTTCGATCTCATCGAATGCCCCGGCACGAGATAGCATTTCTCTCAAATGATTTACGACGACGGATTCAACTTCATCTGCTC
>JAYTQQ010000078.1:0-30496 GCA_043746635.1 Bdellovibrionales bacterium
TCCGTAAACATTTTCGAGAGGATGATCGGCCACACTAATGTCGAGATCCGAAACGCAAAGGCGCTTGTAGATCGCGCCCGGACTATTGAGACTCTCGGTTGCATCTTTATCGGCATGAGTTCGTAAGAAGCCGCCGGCGAGTTTACAGCCGATGAGGTAGATCGCTGGTTCGGCGGTGACCCCTTCGGCGCGAGTAATAGAAGGAACTCCTTCTTGGACAATCACTTCTTCTACGTCCCGACCACCCTTTGCGGCCTTCATTTTTTTACGAGATTTGTAATTGAGATTACGAACTTCGTCGGCCGATACGACTTTCACGACTCCTAAACCATAAGTTCCAGAATTATTTTTGATAAAAGCGAAAGGTTCGTCATCAATTTTGTGCTCGGTGTACTTTTTTTTAGTGCGTTCAAGCATCTGCCCCACTCTTTCGGCGAGCTGCTCTTTTCCTTGATCGTCACCCAAATCAAATTGCGTAAAAAGCTCGGTCTCGACAGTAAGAGCCCACGGATCTAAATCAATCAACTCAGCAAACTCAGTGGCCACCTCATTGTAAAATTTAAAATAATTACTTTTCTTTCTTTGATACCAACCGAGCTCACGAGGAGGATTCATCGGGTTCAAAATTTCTGGTCCCCATTCGGCATAAAATTCAGAAAAATCGTTATTACTCACGATGAGATCGCTCGAGAAATCGCAGGCCGTAATTCGCTGATTTTCAAAGTATGCAGGGCAAACGCTTAGAGTTTCGCCCGTTGAAGTTTGCATTTCGATTTTACCACTGCCTTTAGCTCTCGGAATTGAAATTTGAACCTCGAGTCCCGCTTCGGTCATGATTTTTTTGAGAGAAGAAATATTCGACCAATAGTACGGATTATTCGTGTGCTCTTCAGTGAGGAGCAAAATTTTCTTTACAGAGGTGCCGTAATGTCTTTCGATATAAGACTGCATCAGTTCAGGAGCGTGATCTTGATCGGTCGGACAAATATTATTAAATCCTGCAGGATAAATATTCGCGTCGACGTTCGTCACTTTAAATCCAGAGTCACGAATGTCATAACTTGAATAAATAGGAATTTGGTAGCTATCGCTTTTCGATTGAAACCAACCTTCAACCTTTTTGAGGTTATTGACGATCTTACCGTGAATTTTATCTTTCATTTTGAATTCCTAACTTTTAAATTTCGACTGACGAGATCCGCACCACCCGCAACGCTAACAGATAACAAAACCAAATTGAGCACTGGTACTAGCATTACCAAGCTAATCGCTAAAGCAAAACCACAAAACTGTGCGAAGTGCGAAAAAAAATAACGAATGCGTGCTGGGAGTCCTAAATTGAGAACGTCGAGCGAATAATCTGTCGAGTCATAGGCCATAATTAAGAAAAATCCAAACGCTGCTAAAACATTCACGACCGGAATAAAAGAAAAAACAAACAAAACAGCACCGATGATCGTAAACATAAAAACTTCAATCAGGCTGACCGCAGTTGTCCGAAAACTTAAGAGCATCCAGCGCGCGAAGCTAAGAGAAGAAGGCTTTGTCACTCCCCTCATTTTCAAAACTTCGCTCGATAAAACCGCGTAAAAAGGAGCTGCCAAAATTTTGGTGAGCAAAAATAAAATATAGACGCTGGTCAGCGCCAAGCTCACCACCAACAAGAAAACGATGCTATGCAGACCAGTCTGCATCAAAATATTTTGAGTTCCAATTGCGAAAAATTGAATTAGAAAATCCTCAAAATAATGATGAATGACCATGTAATGAGGAATGACGTATCCGGCAAACCCCAAAAGTGCAAAAATTCCGATGAGGACTGGAGCCGCAGCAATCGATATTAATTTTTTTGATTTAAAGACAATCGCCATGCCCCGGGGCACCGCGAGAAATCCCGACACAAAATCATTTACCATACACGACTCCTAGAGGTTGGGATCCTCAGCCGAAGGCGCTGGTTTCGCGGTCTTTGGTGGGGCTACCTTCGTATGCTTTCGCATGATCTGGCGAGTTCTCGAGTCATCGGTGATATCCTGACCAATTCGCGGCTCGTTCAAAAGATTATTCAATTTAGATTTTGTATCATTCACGCTTTTAAAAATATCTTTCGTAAGCGTATTCTGACTTTCGACATCGGGACGTTCGTAGGTTTTCATTTCGTCGAGAACTTTAAAAAATTCTTGGGCAAGAGACCACTGCTTTTCTTGGGATTCTCTTGCAACCGCTAGGTCTGATGATTCACGGGGCTTGGCGATCACCTCGAAAGTTGAAGCGTAAGTTTTCGTGAGTTCGCTCGAAGCTTTCTGAGACCAGCTTGATTTTCCGAGCTCGGCCGCTTCAAGCAAATAAAGCTGCGCCTTACTCAAAGGTTTTAGAATGTTTGCGACGTCGCCGAAAGAAATCTTTCTTAAAGAGACATCTCCCATGTAATAAAGCGTTCGTGGTAACCAATCGGGCACATTTCGATTCTGATTTTCGCGCTTGAGTTGGCGAATGCCATTCTCAGCCTGCGAGTAGTAGATTTGGGCGGTCTCAAAATTTCCGGTGATGGCGTAGGCACCCGCTAAACGCGCCGGAATCTCAGCCTCAGCCATCTCTTTCGAAAAGTATTGCTTGCGCTGAAGACTATCGAGCAGGCTCGCGAGGGCGTTGACTTTATCTCCCGAAGCTTCATAACAAAAAGAAAGTTCGTATAAAGCCTGCGCTTGTAATTGCGGGGCATGCCCGGTCGTTTGGGCCGCCACAAATCGAAATTTTTCGGTCGCTTCAGAAATCAAATCGAGACCCAAAAGTGCGCGGCCTAAATTAAAATTCGCCACTTGCGTGTAGGGAGTTGTCGGCTGCTCAATCAGAAATTGTTCGTATTCGGCTTTGGCTTCGTTGAATTTTTCGTGTTCGAGATTCGTCGTCGCCCGTATGTAAAGTGGTGGAGTTTGCGGGACCACCACTCTCGAGCTTGGATCTTGTAGAAGCTCAATCGACTTGTGGATCGAAGCGCATCCGGCAAACAATAGAATCAAAATAAGGTATTTCAATGGGCCCTTTCGCTTTGAGCCGATGCTAGGCGTTCACTTAAACTTAAAAGATCATCGAGTCCGCAGACGTCTTGCCCATAATCAGGAATTCTAAAAATCTGAACCTTCGACTCAATTTCGGCCGCAAACTTCTCGTAGAGTTGATAGCGTTCAGAATAGTAATTTCGAAACTCCGCATAGAATTTCAAAACTTGCGCGTAATCGTTCTGTTCGTGAACCAACGAAGCAGTCTGGACCGGAGGCATCCACAACGGAAACGCCCGATTAATGATGACCGCATCGAGCCGGTAGCTCAATTTCGCGAATTGCTTTTGCATATTCTTAGCTTCTTCAAGCTTGGCGGCATCAAAGCTCGTAATCAAAATAAAGTGAGTTTTGGGATCTCTCAATAATTTTTCGACGAGTTCACTGCGATCCCTCAGAACTTTTTGAATTGACTTAATTGCTCCAAAAAAATCGATGAGCTCTTCGATAAATTGTGCTCCCGTCAATGTCTCGAGAGATTTAAAAACCGTACGGGTGCCCCTATAGACAAGGCCAGAAATAAAACCTTTCGGAGCCATATCCGGAAACGCGAACCACTTCGTGATCGAATCTTGAAAAAGATTCATGATCCTTCTTGGAGCCATGAAAAAATCAAGCGCATGTTTCGTCGGAGGAGTATCCAAAATAATGAGGTCGTATTTTTCTGATTCGTATTCTTGAAGTAATTTTTCGAGCGCCGTGAACTCTTGCGAACCGCTGAGTGTTGTCGAGAGTTGCTGATAGAGACGATTATTAAAAATTCGTTTAACGATTTCGTCGTTACCAGAATGTGTCAGAATAAAATCATCAAAGATTTTTTTCGACTGAACGATACCGGCAAAAACTTGGCCCGTGAGTTGAGGGGCCACCACTTGAGAAATTTCGTCACTGCCGGGCTTCAGCCCGAGGCTCGTCATCAATCTCTGAGCTGGATCGACAGTCAAAACTAAAACCTTGAGGCCCAGTTCGGCGGCACGAATCGCGAGCCCTGCAGATATGGTCGTTTTACCGACTCCACCCGATCCTGTACATATCAAGATGCGACTTTCTTTGAGGGATTGATCTAGAGGGTTCGTACGAACTCCCTATCTGCACAACGCCCAACAATTTCACGAGCGTCGCTCGAAAAAATTAACGGAAGATCCGCGATCGAACTTTGCCCGGTCGCCGCCAAAATTTCTAAAAGATATTTATCTTGGCGTTCAAGACTCGCTTTTAGATATTTTGCAAACTCATCGACGTCTGAAAATTTTGGGTCTTGTATGAGCTTATTCAAAGACTCTGCTCCAACTGGTGGGTGCAAAGTCTTATTACTTAATATTTGCGGCTGTACCGCCAGTTCACTGAAGATCGCCGCGCCAAGTTCGAGAGATTCAACGACCGGCATTTCTTCAAGCAAAGTGACGATATGGTACGAACAAATCTCAGGATTCTTGATGGTGTTGTACATCTCGGTTGAGTGCCTGCCCATGGGGCCGAAAGGAATGGCCTCCATCATGCCTCTAGGAGCTTTAAAGAGAGCCATCGCATGCCCTGTAGCGTAGCAATCAACGACGATTCGGTCGTATTCGAGAGGGGGACCCACTTTTCTGATTCCGCTAGTGATTTTACCGAGAATGGCAATTTCGTTCAGCCCGGGCGCTACATTTATGAGCGACCTCATCACATTATTTTCGAAAAAGAGGCTCAAAATCTTCTCGAGCTTCAAATAATATAAAATATATTCACGGAGGGAGGTTTCGCCGCTCCAAAGCGCGACATCGAAGCCTATGCCGCTAGCAGAAGGCGCGTGCCCTACGTGAGAGAGGCCAAAAAAATCTTGGTAGTAGCTTGATTCGCCAATTTCTACGAGGAGAACCTTCTCGCCGAGCTGAGCCTTAGCCAACGCAAGAGCCGCTGCGAACACAGATTTACCGACTCCACCTTTGCCCGTTACGAAATTAATTTTATGTCCTGCCGCCATCGAATGTCCCTATCGGCCCGAATTGGTCCGAATGCCTCTTGCCTTTGTTTTCCCCGTCTCTTATTATGCCCCGAAATTACCCTGAAATGAGCCTAGAATTAACACGGAGATGTCATGAAAACCAGCCTCGAAAAAATTTCGACTTTAGAGCGTAAACTCAATATTGAAGTTCCTGTTTCAGAAGTACAAGCAGCTTTTGAGAATGCTTTTAAGCAAGTTCAAAAACAAGCAAACATTAAAGGCTTTCGCAAAGGCAAAGCGCCCCTCAGAACTATCAAATCTATCTACGGCGGAAAAATTAAACAAGACGTCATCCAAGACATCATTCAAAAGCACTATCCAAAAGCGGTCGATGAGCATTCTCTAAACCCAATCGGTTACCCGGCGATCGAGTTCGACGAATTTGATGACAATAAAGATTTTAAATTTACGGCAGAGTTCGAAGTGCGTCCTGAAGTGAAGGTCGCTCAGTTTGAAGGACTCGAAGTTAAAAAAGAAAAACTCGGGCCTACTAACAAAATGGTTGATGACACACTCGAATCTTGGAGAAATATGTTCGCCCAAACCGTACCGGTCTTAGAAAATCGACCGGCAAGAAAAGGTGACATCGTTACGATTGATTTTTCTTCTGACTTCGAACTCACCGGTAACGGTGAAAAACAGATTCTTGATCACGAACTCGAACTTGGTTCGGGTCAGATGATTCCGGGGTTTGAAGAAGGCGTCGAAGGAATGAAAATCGGCGACTCACGTGACGTCACTGCAAAATTTCCGGAAGCCTACCAAGTTCCAGAACTCCAAGGTAAAGATAAAATTTTTAAAATTATTCTGAAAGGGCTTAAGAAAAAAGATTTGCCGGCGCTTGATGATGAGTTCGCGAAAAAAATGGGCCAAGGTCAAACACTTGCAGATCTTCGCACCCGGATCGCTGAAGATTTCGGAAAGCGCGAAGAATATCGCATTAAAGAAGATTTGAAGAGTCGATTGCTTCGCATTTTGGCCGAAAAGAACCCGGTGACTGTGCCGAAGTCTCTTTTAACTGAGCAAAAAAATATGTTGATCAAAAACTTTGAAAAACGTCTCGCCCAACAAGGAATGTCTGGCCAAGAATACGAAACCTACAAAGAAAAATGGGATCAAGATTTCTCAAACACCGCGAGCTTCATGATTCAGTCGAGCTTCTTGATTGATGAAATTGCAAAACAGCAAAACCTTTTCGTCACGAAAGAAGAGCTCGATCAAGCGATGCACGCCAACCAAGGCCAAATGCAAGGCAAGAAGATGGAGCCTGAAGCCGAAGGCAATATGCGTAGACAAATTGCGTACAAACTCACCGAAGACAAAGTCGTCGAGTTTTTGTTGGCTAAAGCGAAAGTGAACGAAGTTGATGCTTCTGAATTCGCTGGTGAGAACAAAGAATTGATGTAATCAGTATTTTTGCAGGTCGATTCGTCTCCGTAAGCATCCGGTGATGCTATCTTTTCGTAACACTTTTTGCGAGTTGAAATAGCCGGTCGGACCAGAAACGAGGGCGAACGAAGATCCGGTATCGAGATCGCAAATACCAGTTTGGCCGGCAATTTCGCAGGTCAGAAGAACCCGTGTTCCGCTCGGATCTGTTTAAAAATAAATGCTCGCTCTTTCGCGTAGTGGATTTTACCTCAGTTTGAGGCGAGAGGACGAAGTGCTTGCCAGAGGCGCAAGCGCAAGGACGAGCAACAAAAAACTGACGTAAAAGACCAAGCGAAGAATGAGCAGTTATTTTTAGACGGGCCCTTAGTGTGAGCAGTTTTGAAAAAGGAGAAGTGAAGAAGATAATGCTAGAAAAAATCCGACTAAGATAAGCTTTGCTCTCATATTTCGTTATCGGCATCGAGACCTGCAACTTAAGCGAAAGCCGTAGAATCTCAATTTGAGATCACTCTCAATTTTTGGAGCATGAGCTTCGCATCTAAACGAAGGACAATACGGTTCGCAATTTTCGAATTTTTAAAAAAAATTTTGATTTACTTTTTAGGCTTAAGTTCGATCTTGAGGCCCAACTTTCCGAGTTTTGCTTTGAGATTTTTTGGATCGGTGCCTTCGGGACCGCTCTTATCAAGGGCGTCACCAGTGGCGCTGTATCGCGCAGTGATCGTGATGTCTCCGTCGAATTTTCCGCCCATCATTGAATTTTCAGGTCCAATCGAAAACTTCAAAGGAAATTTCGGCTGCGGAATTCTCAATGCGCCCACTGGTGGAGTACCGGGCTTTGCGACTCCTGCAGGGCGCGCGATTATAAATAAAGCTCCCGTTGCGGTCAGCGCAGACTCGGCGTCTTTTGATATCGTGACGGTTCCAGAGATTTCTTTTGAAGGATCAGCCGCAAAAACAAACTGCGCCGCGAACAAAACTAAAAAAAATAATTTCATTTCTAAAACTCCCTAGTTAGACCTATTTAGAAGGAACGACGACTTGGTCGATCGCACCGAATAAATCTCTGCCGCTTAAATCTTTCATTTCGATACGAATGCGATCGCCGACTTTCATGAATGGAGTCGTGATGACTCCATCTTTGATTTGTTCAATCATGCGCTTTTCGGCAAGGCAGGAGCTACCGCGTGCGGGATCTTCATTCGAAACGGTACCGCTACCGATGATGGTGCCTGCCTGCAGATTGCGAGTGCGGGCCGCATGCGCGATCAATTGTCCAAAGTGAAAATGCATGGCGCCTGCGTTTGCGGTGCCGAAAGATTCGCCGTTGTATTTCACGAGCAAAGGTAAATTCACTCGACCATCACGGTAAGCTTCACCCAACTCATCGGCGGTCACCGCAAAAGGTGCAAACGCGGATGAAGGTTTACTTTGAAAAAATCCGAAGCCTGCGGCGAGCTCTTCAGGAATAAGTCCTCGAAGCGAAATGTCGTTGACGATCACAAATAGTAAAATATGTTCGAGCGCTTGTTCGGGAGAAACTCCGAGCGGAACGTCACCCGTAATCACCGCAACTTCTCCCTCGAAGTCGGTGCCGTGTGCGAAATCCACTTGCGGAATGGGAGCACGCGGAGCGAGAAAATCATCACTCCCACCTTGATACATTAAAGGTACAGTCGTCAAAGTTTCTGGAAGTGGAGCCTTTCGAGCCAAGCGAACGAGTTTTATATGATGAATAAAAGCGGAACCATCTGCCCATTGAAAACTGCGTGGCATCGGCGAATGAAAATGATTTTCATCCACGGCAAAAGCTCCCGAGACTTCACCAGTATTGAGAGCGTCATAAAGCTTTTGGAGTTTACCGCTGCTGTCTCGCCAGCTTTCAACTGCTTCGCGAAGGCTACTAGCAATGTGAGTTGCCAAAATGCCCCGACGTCCATCGCGGCTCACGACAACTAAATCTCCGTCTCGGCTGATTTTACTTTTCAGTGTTCCAAGTCGCATTTAAGGAAAGCTCCTTTAATCCAAAAATTAGAGAGTAGATACGTTGCTTGTAACGAATTCTTAACATAAAGTCTATAAAGACACTATCAGAGTGGGAGGAAAAAATGGAGAAATTTGAACTTTATTGTTACTATAGAAGTTCGGCCTCTTTTCGAGTGCGCATTGCTCTCAATCTCAAGAAAATTGCCTACGATCTTCATCCGGTCAATCTCATCAAAGACGGCGGACAACAAAAGACCGATGAATACCGTAAACTCAACCCAAGCGCGCAAGTTCCGACTCTTCTCCACGGCGAAAAAATTTTAGGCCAGTCGATGGCGATTCTTGATTATCTCGATTTAATCGTTCCAGAGCCAAGGCTTTTCTCAAAAGATCCTTACCAACGCGCACTACAAATTCAGGCCTGTGAAATTATCAACAGCGGCATTCAGCCTCTTCACAATTTAGCCGTCTTGACCGAACTCGGAAATCAAGCCGGGTTCGACCAAGCCCGCAAAGACGTCTGGACCATTCATTGGCTCACGAACGGCATGCGAACTTTTGAAAAATTTATTTCTGCTCATGCGAAAGAGTTTTGTTTTGGTTCGCAAGCGAGTGCTGTCGATTGTTTCATGATCCCGAGTTTTTATAATGTACAACGCTACCACATTGATGAATCGAAATTTCCGAACTGCATGCGGATCTCTAAATCATGCTTGGATCTAGAGCCTTTTCAACTGGCCCATCCAAACGCGCAGCCTGACTTTCCTTCTCCGGCGTAATTTCTCTTACGATAAAAACAAATCGGATCGAAAGCGCGAAAAGTACGACGCCGGTCAAGTGATGCAGAACCGCACCCCATGCCGGCAGATAATATTTCAGGTTGAGAACTCCCCAAAAAATTTGCAAGACCACAAACATAAATAATATTTTCGCCGAGAAAAATATTTTTGGATTAAGCCGCTTCGTTCTTTCATCACGTGCTGCCCAAACTCGAATCGCAAAAATACTAATTGCGAGCAAGTACGCCCAGAATCGATGAATCACTTGAAGTCCGAGCGTGCCGGTCAGCCTCGGAATCCACATACCATTACACTTCGGAAAATCAAGACAGACAAGACCCGAATAGGTACTCGCGACCAGGCCACCCAAGAGAAGTTGAATAAAAATCATGAATGGAAGTACCGAGATAATATTGGCGGTTTTTTTTGTGATGGTCGAAGTGAACCTCGATTTGTCGCGCTCTTTCTGAAGTCTCAGAGTCGTCCACCAAATGCTTGCCATGAAAAGTGCAGCGAGTGCGAGATGCGAGGTCACGATGACCGATTTGAGGAGCAGCAAAACCGTGAGGCCACCCATCACTATTTGGCACAGCAAAAACGCGAGCGCAACCTGGCTCATGCGTTTGGTGGTTTTTGAAACGAATGGATTTCGGAGAATAGCTGCGAGACAAACTAGAAAAAGAATCGTTTCGAGCCCAGCGTACGCGCGGTGAATGAATTCGAGATATACGCCGAAATGATATTCAGGAATCACCTTACCGAAACAGAGTGGCCAGTCCGGACAAGTGAGGCCCGCGTTCATTGTTCGGACGAAAGCGCCGAAAGCCATGAGGACGATAATCGATACAACGAGAACTTTCATCGCGGTGATGAGCTTTTGTGGAATTTCGGAAGGAGTTCTGAAGATCATGAGATTTTTCCGTCGCGCAGCGGGAGATTACAGAAGACTTGAAGCGAAAGCTTTCAAAAAATCTGCTGCCATTTATCAATTACGGGTGCGATTAAAAAGGCGAGCATACTAAAATTCGTCCATAGAAAAAACGATAGCCAGCCACGCTGCGCTTGAGAACGGTAATACTTTACAAAACCGATTGAAACCATGAGCACGAACGGCAACACCAAATACAGATAAGCGTAATGGGTCGACGTGAGCCATGGTGAGGCCAGCGCTAAACCCAAGTAAGCAAATACGTAAAGGCCGATGTGAAATAAAGTCGCGTGCGTGCCGATGCTTAAGGGCAAAACCGGAATTCCACCTTTTTGGTAGTCATCTTTGTACTTAATCGCAAGCGACCAGAAGTGCGGCATCTGCCACAAAAACATAATCAAAAAAGCGTAAAGACATTCGGATGTAAATACAACGCCACTACTTGCGGCGTACCCGATCACCACTGGGAGCGCACCTGGTAATGCGCCGGGGACTGCACCGAAACTCAGGCGTTTCTTCAAGTACATGGTATAAACGCCGTTGTATAAAAAAACCGTGAGCCAACTGACAGTGGTCACGCGCAGATTTAAAAAGAGCGAACACAAAGTCCCGAGGATGAGAAACGAAAATCCGATGGTGTAAGCCGAACGACGAGAAATTTGACCCATCGGAATCGGACGATTTTTTGTTCGAGGCATCAACACATCGATGGCAGACTCTTGTGCTTGATTGATGGCGAAGCTTCCGGCGGACATGAAATAAAGGGTGGCGAGGCAAGCTAAGATAGGCGCGAGCAAAATGGGGCCGCCCTCAAAACCCAGAGCGTAACCGAGAACACCGCTGATGAGAACGAAGACAACAATTTCATTTTTAGTGAGTACCAAAAAATTTTTCATGTTGTCTTATAGATCCCAAAAAAATTATAAAGCGCTGTGCTGAATCACTCTCGTCAAATCATCCATGCGAACAAAGAAGAAAAGTACGATCAAGAAGAACAAAGCGCAGAGAATTGCTGCACGATTGAGCTTGTTGTCGTATTTTAAATGCATGAAGTAAGCAAGCACCAAAAAAGCCTTCACGGTTGCGATGGCAAAAGCGATGACTGTATTCCATTCGCCGAAGTCAAATCGTGACGCTGCTACCGTGATCACCGTTAGAATTAAGAGAGTCACGAATACTTTAATGTAAGTCGAAAACTCAATCATGTGGTGAGCATCCGCGTGCGGATCAACGTGAGATGGATTTTGTGTTGCCATGATTGCTCCTTACGATACCAAGTAGAGTAACGGAAATAAATAAATCCAAACCAAATCGACCAGATGCCAGAACAAACCAACTCCTTCAACGGGAGTATAGTATTCAGGGCCAAACTCATCATTCAAAGTTCGCTTCAACACCCAACCAATCAAGCACATTCCGGCGACAACGTGTATTCCGTGAAGGCCGGTCATCATGAAGTAGAAAGAAAAGTAAAGAGGCAAGTTTTTCACGCCTCCGAGTTCACCGTGAAACCACGAACCTGGCAAAAGACCTTCGTGAATCTTATGTGAGTATTCCATGTACTTGATGCCCAAGAACACAAATCCGAACAAGATCGTGAGACTCAACATCAAAACAGCCTTCGCCTTATTCCGTTTTTGAACGTAGTAAATGCCGAGAGCCATCGTGAGAGAACTTGTGATGAGCACTACCGTATTAATCGCGCCCAACCTCCAATCGAGGTATTTCGATCCTGCCGCGAAAAGCTCCGGATATCTTGAATGGTAGTAGGCATAAGCGACGAAGAGTCCACCGAACATGATAACTTCGGTACACAGAAACGCCCAGATCCCCTGCTTGCTACTTTCGTATTCGTGCTCGGCATTATCAAAATGATGAGCGTAGTGATGTTCGTGAGAAGCCGCGGGTACTTTATCTGTATTCATATGGACCTGCCGTTACGACTGGGGTTTTTAAAAAATTTTCATGCGGAGGAGGAGAAGAGGTCGTCCATTCGAGAGTTTTCGCTCCCCATGGATTTGCCGAAGCAATTTTACCGCGACGGAACGCGTGGATGATCGTGACGAGAGCCACCAAAAATCCGATTCCGATCATGTAAGCACCGACCGAAGAGATTTGGTTAAAGGTGGTGAATGCCACATGGTAGCTCGCATATCTCCGCGGCATCCCTTTCGCCCCCAAAATAAACTGCGGAAAGAAAGTAACGTTGAAGCCGATGAAGATAAAGATGAACGAAAGCTTCGCGCCCGTTTCATTGCACATGCGACCGAACATTTTCGGAAACCAGTAGTATATTCCGCCCATGATCGCCATGAGAGTTCCGCCGACCATCACGTAGTGAAAATGCGCGACCACGAAATAAGTATCTGTTAAATGCACATCGAGTGCGATCGTCGCTAAGAAAATGCCGGTGACGCCACCAATGGTAAACAAGAACATAAACCCAATTGCGAAAAGCATTGGCGATGCCAAGTTGATATTACCTTTGTGCATCGTCGCGACCCAATTGAATAACTTAATCGCAGTCGGAACACCTACGAGCATCGTGAGAAATGAGAAGATGACCGCCGCCACTTCAGACTGACCGCTCACGAACAAGTGATGTCCCCAAACGAAGAAGCTCACCGCCGCAATTGCAAGACTCGAATAAGCAATCGCAGTGTAACCAAAAATTGTTTTGCGCGAAAATGCTGTGATGAGTTCGCTGATAATACCGAAGGCCGGCAAAATCATGATGTAAACAGCAGGATGCGAATAGAACCAGAAAAAATGTTGGTACAAGACCGGATCACCACCCAAAGTGGGGTCGAAGAAACCGATTCCGAAAATATTTTCCATCGCGAGTAACAAAACTGTAATCGCTAAGATCGGAGTTGCGAGCACTTGAATAATCGCTGTCGAATAAAGCGCCCATACAAAAAGAGGGATACGATTCATCGTCATGCCGGGAGCGCGTAGTTTATGAACCGTGACGATAAAATTCAAACCCGTCAAAATTGACGAGAATCCCGCAACGAAAACGCCAAAGCCCATGAGCATCACTGCCGGTTTCGTCTGAATCGAATAAGGCGTGTAGAAAGTCCAACCGGTGTCTGCTCCGCCGACTAATAAAGATGAGAGCGCGATACCGGCTCCAATGAGCAGACAATACCAACTCATCAAATTCAGCCTCGGAAACGCAACGTCTTTTGCTCCGATGTGCAGAGGCAAAATGAAGTTACCTAAGAAAGCCGGAATTCCCGGAATGATCACCATGAAGACCATGATGGCTCCGTGATAGGTCATGATGCGATTGTAAGTCTCTGCCGGAAAAAGCCACATCGTGCCTTGCAGAAGTTGCGTGCGAATCAGCAACGCGAAAATTCCGCCGACTAGAAAAAATATCATCACCGTGATGAAATAAAGAATTCCGATGCGTTTATGATCGAGAGTCGTGAGCCACGACCATAAACCTTTGCCATGCGTGAGGTAATTATCAACTTCAGAGTGAGTGGCTTCAGCCATTTTACATCCCCTTTATTTCACAGTTTTCAAAAATTCAATAATCGCGGTGATGTCTTCATCGGTCACTTGACCTTTGAATACCGGCATCACCCCAGACGGAAAGCCCGCAACGATTTTCGCATTCGGTTCTAAGATCGATTCACGAACGTAATCTTCATTCACGACGACTTTTGAACCATCCGCCAAAGCTTCGGTACGACCCCAAACACCTTTAAATGTCGGACCCACGACGCGTGATCCATCTAAACTATGACAACCGACACAAGCTTTTGCGGCGTAAAGTTGGCGCCCTTTATCGGCGAGCGAAACGGTGCCGCTGCCTTCAGACGACAACCACTTTTCGAAATCTTCTGGAGAAACAACTTTTACGATCGCACGCATCGTCGAGTGACCACCACCGCAGTATTCAGCGCAAAATACGTAGAAGGCGCCCAGCTTATCAGCCTTAAAAGAAATCGCAGAGTAACGGCCCGGCACCACGTCTTGCTTAATGCGAAAAGCTGGAACGAAAAAGCTATGGATAACCGCACGATCACCAGGATCTGTTGAATCAAGATTAATTTTAGTCGAAGACATAATAAGTTTTACGTTTTTACCCATCGGAACGACAAGAGTCGCGGGTATTTTATTGTTGTTCGCGTCCACCGTGGTGACAGATTCTTTGCCGTTTTTGTAAACGAATTTCCAATCCCATTTTTTAGCGTAGACGTTTACCTCTAAAGAATCCGACGGAAAGGTTCTCATTTGATCATAAACGTACCAACCCCAAGCGAATACAAACATGAAAATCAAAAATGGAATGAAGCTCCACAAAAATTCAAGAGTGTGATTATGAGTGATGTAGGCTGATTTTTGGTTCGGGTTCATGCGTTTGTACTTATAAACGAAGTACATCATTCCACCGACGACGATGATGAATGAAATTAAACTTGCCCAAAGCAAAAAGCTGTAGATGTCATCGACCTGAGCTGCAATTTCAGTTGCTTGAGGAGGCATGAAGACGTCGCCGGCCGCAAAGGCCGAAGCACCTAACAAACTACTCAATAAACTACCGAACAAAAAAGATATCATAGCCTTCACATCCACTCCTTCACTCACTTTTCGCTTTTTCGGTTCTTCCAAAGATTTGGACCAATCACCGCAATCAATAACAACACCATTAATGCACCGGCAATGCGGGCGATGCCCATAATTTGCAGACTATATTTGGCAGCCTTTGCATCGTAATGAAAACAATAGAGGATGAGTGTGTCGACGACATTGCTCACTCCTCCACCCTTTGCTTCTAGCAAAGAAAGTTTGATCGTTTGCGGATCAAACTGAACACCTTTTAAATAACGAGAAATTTTTGCGTCGGGAGTCACGATATAAGCCGCTGATGCGTGCGCGAATTGTTTATCTTCAGGAACCCAGCGGTAAGAAAAACCAACTTGTTTAGCGAGAGCATCGATATTCGCAGGATCGCCCGTCAAAAAATGCCAGCCGCTGTCGGCCTCAACCCGGCCAAAAGCCGCGATCATATTTTTCTTTTTCTCTTTAGCGAGCTCTGGCTTTTCTTTCGAATCAAAGCTCACCACAACCCATTCATAGTCTCGGCCAGGAATCAGGGTTGAGCTCTTAAGACCCTCACTAAAACCATTGAGGTGATAATTGCAAAGCCCCGGGCAAGCGTAATAAGCGAGATCTAAAACTACGGGCTTGCCCGTGTGAAAAAAATCACCGAGCGCAACTTGTTTTCCGTTTTCGTCTGTGAATTTGAGATTGAGATCAACTTTGTCACCAAGGTGTTCGATAATGCCGACATCACCCAATTCTTTTGGAGTGATATTCTCGGGCCCCGGCTGCATCTTCTCTTCATGCGCAAATGACGGCGCCGCCGCTACGAGAAGCAATGAAAAAAGAAGATTTTTAAAAGCCGAATACTTCATATTTTCTATTCCAAAGTGGGAGCTACTTTTTGCAATTTCGCTTCGTCATCAGAGACTTTATTTTGAGTGATCGAACGAACGAAGGCCACGAGCGCCCAGCGGTCACCTTTTTTGATCGTTGATTTCCACGCGGCCATTGAACCACCCGTCAAACCATTAGCTATCACGTCGTAAATGCCGAGCGAAGTTCCGCCCTTTTTCCATTTACCTTCTATCAAGTTTCTCGGTTTTGGATTGAGACTCGCACCCGCCGCGCCGTCTCCTTTACCTTCAGTACCGTGGCACATGGCGCAGTTCTGAGCAAAAATTTGTTTACCATGTTCAACGATCGCCGGAGTCGATACCCACGGTTCTTTAATCGTCGACATATCAAGCTCGGCAACTTTTTGCACCGGGACCGCGGCACCAGGAGTTGCTTGTGCCGATTCGTTGATCTCTTTTAAATCAATTCCTTTTGACATAAAAACGAGAGCGATAAAAAAACCGATTGTGACAACCATCGTGAAGATAAAAACACGCATGCCTGCCTTATCGAAGTCATTCTGTCCGTAGTCATTTGGACCATTCGAATCATTTGGATCTTGAGATGCCATTACTCTCTCCTGCGGCTCATCAACAGCTCGCGCAAAATAAAAAAATTTTATTCATCCAATAAATCTCATTTTGGAGTAATTAAATCAAGAAAATCTCATATTTATCGCATTGCTAAATATTTAAGCTTCTTCAGTTTTTTTCGAAATCACCTCTCTCGTTTTTTAAACGGGGCGGTACCTCGAAGCGAGGCCTCAGTTTCGACTGAGCTTTTACACAACTTAAGTCAGAGTTTGCTTTCAAAGGTCTAGCTCTGCTAAGAACTGAGTAGCTCTTACCGAAAGGTTTAAAATGCCAAAAGCAAAGCTTCAGTCCAATTTCGAAATGCATTACGAGATCGTTGAAAACGCGATGGATCTCGACACGCTCTTCATTCACGGTAATGTCGCCTCGAATACTTGGTTTTATCCAGCAGCCGAACTTTTTAAGTCTGAGGGCCACAAAAAAGGACGCATGATCATGGCAGAGTGGCGCGGATGCGGAAAAAGCTCAGCCCCGGCTTCTGAAGCTGAACTCAATCCTAGAGTCCTCGCTCAAGATTATATCGATTTATGCTCACAGCTCGAAATCAAAAAAGCCAATATGGTTTCACACTCCACCGGCGGGATCATTTCTTTGCTCGCGATGTCGATGCGTCCTGAACTTTTCGTCAAATCGTTTTTACTCGATCCCGTAGGACCTACCGGCGTAAAGTTTTCGGAAGCCCATCTCGAAGCCTTCACCGCTATGAGTAAAGATCGTGCTTTCTGTGAACTTGTCATGGCAGGCACCATTCAGGGGGTCGACACCTCTAGCTCGATCTTTCAAAAAATCGTCGATGATACTTTTCACTGCGCTCCCCAGATCTGGCATGGGGTCCCGCACGCTCTGCAAAATTTAGATGTAACGGCGGAGATGAAAAAAGTCACTCAGCCCGTTTTGATCGTACACGGCGAAAGTGATCCTGTTTTGCCGATCGAGGCGTCTCGTGAACTCGCCAAGACTCTCCCGAACGCGCGATTTTTCGAGGCGAAAGGGCATGGCCATTCTTTAAATTTAGAAAATCCGAAGCTTTTCGTTCAACTCGTTAATGAGTTTTTCAAAAGCTAAATCCTGGGCTCTATTTTTTGTCTGTAAAAGCCTTCGGGCTTTACTAAGCTTTTTCCTTATGCTTCCATAAATCGAGAAGCTTGTTTAACCTCCACAGAGGGCAAAAAAACGATCTTTCTCGCATTCACCTTGCTAGTCAAAATCAGGAGTGTTACCTGCCATACCAGGGGATTTTGATTTTGAATCTTAAGAGTGGGGATTTTTATGGAGAAAGTATTTTTATCGTTGATTGCGACTGCACTTCTTTCAAGCTGCTCGATACAAACGAGTGCCAATAATTCTGAAGCTGGCTTTGCCGGCGCCCTGCGACCTCTCAGCACTGACGAGCGCTCGGCTGATTTTGATCAGATGCTTGCATTATTCAAAGACTACTACGGACCTTACAGTTTTAAAGAGCGAACCCTTGCGATTAAGATTGATGATCTCGCTGCGGGCCTCAAAGCAAAGGCGCTGACCGCAAAGTCCGATGAAGAGTACGCCGGTTACGTCATGCAGTTTGCGGCCGCCCTCAAAGATGGTCACGTGCAAGTGGCGATTGAGAATACTTCTTCTGGAGTATCTCGCTATTCGGTGCCGATCATCATCACGCCGATTGAAGGCAAAGCCATTGTTGGTGATGTCACCGACGATATAACAAAGGCTTTTCAGATCAATAACGGTGATCAAGTTTTAGAAATCGACGGCAAAGATCCTTTTACTTATTATCTCCCCATTGCTCTGAAATATCGCGCACTCGCGAGACCCGAGAGCGAGCAGCATTACATCGTTTACGCTTTAATCAGACCTTCTTATATGACCGAACTCATTCCGACTTCGAATACGGTTCGAATCAAAATTCGAAAAGCTGACGGATCTATTTCGATAGCCGACATTCCTTGGCAGCAAACAAAATATAACAAAGACCTAGATGGATTGTTTCCCAACAAAGGACCACTCAACATGAGTGTTCCTTTTGCGGATGATTTAAATTTCATCAACTCGAACATCAAACAAATGGGAAGCGTGACGCCATTTTTTATCACCCCAAATGTACAAACGATTTTTAACTTCGTGAAAGTGACCGCGAGTGATGATGCCCGCAAAAAATTTGGAATGGCCGAAAAAGAAACTCCCAATATTTATGCCGCACTTTATAAGTACCAGGGCAAAACGATTTTACTCGCCAGACAACCAAGTTACGAACCCACTGATTTTTCGTCTGAGGTCTATCTGAAGGGCTACATGGCTCTCTTAAGTCAGTATGAAAGTCTTGCGGATGTTTTAGTGCTCGATCAAACCCACAATCCCGGCGGAAGTTATTGCGCAGATTTTTATAATCTGTTTGCACGAGACCAAGATGTTCAGTCGTCCGAGTTATTACGTGCAGATCGTAAATGGATCAATGAATTAGAAGTGAGTTTCGTCAACGCGACTCCAAAACCACCCGTTTGGGATGCGGCCACCCTCGCTTCTTGGGGACTCAAAGTTGAAAAGGCTTATGATGCTGGCCAAAGCTTGTCTGAGCCCATTCCGCTTTTTACCGGAAGTTTCTACACGCAAAAGCCACCTTACCGCTGGACAAAGCCGATGCTTCTTTTGGTTGATGAACTTGCGGGAAGTTGCGGCGACATGTTTCCGATGATTGTGAAGGCGAACAAGCGCGCGCAGATTTTTGGTCAACGCACGATGGGCCTCGGCGGAAACGTTGAAGAAGTCGGAGTTCTCAATAACTCACGCATTCATATCAGTCTCACACGCGGAATGTTCTACCCGTACAATCCGACGCGCGCACCGATTGACTCTGACTTTATTGAGAACTCTGGTGTCACTCCAGATATTGCATACTCGCACACGGTTGAAGATTATCGCTTTGGATATTTGAATTACGTGAAGACCTTTAGTGACGCCGCGGTTTTGCAGAAATAATTAAGCGGCTTTCTTGCGATTGCGAGCAGGCTTTGGGAGGCGTCCAATTTTTTGGAGCGCCTTTTTTATTTTCGGAACTTGGCCATCAGCGATCAGGTAGAGTTCATTTAGGCCCTCAGAAACAAAGCCTTTAGTCGGGCACGACCGCTCATTAGAAACTCAGGCTCTTTAGCGAATATAAAAGCCATAAAAATGATGTTGAGAATAGAAATCGTCAGAAATATTTGCGGGACATTCAGTTGATGCTTGAGAAGCTGCATTAAACCAACGGCAGCCACGACCATGAACAGCGCATTCAGAACATTATTCGCGGCAATGATTCGCGACCGAATCGCCGGGTTTGTTCGCACCTGCATCAGCGTATACAGAGGAACAATGAAGAATCCTGAAAATACCGACATCATAAAAAGGTCAAAGCTTATGCGATAAGAACTCTCTTGCAGAAAAAAAGCTTCGAATCCTAAGAATGTTCCGACGGCCGTTGAAACCTGATGCGGGACACCGGTGAAATAAAGTTCAGCGGTAAAAAAGCTCATACCTAAAGTGCCGAGTACCACAAGACTCAAATCTACTTTCTTTCCGGCGATTCTTTCACACAAAAGCGAACCTACCCCAATCCCGACCGAGAAGAGGGCCAGAAAAAAAGTGACGATCGGCGGTCCAGCGTTCAAAATATCCTTACAATAAATCGGAAAAAGCGACAAGATCACGGCGCCAAAAAACCAAAACCAAGAAATCGCGTAGATCGAAAAAAACACCGACGTATTTTTTTTTGCGAGTTGGTAAACTTTATAAGTTGGCGTCACCGGGTTCCATTCGATTTTGATCGTCGAATCAACGGCAGGCGTCGTCGAAATTTTTCGGCTCATCCAAAAACCCAAAAGGGCTACGAGCAAGAGCCCGATGCTCACATAGAGGCTTGCGTTGGATTCGAGATTAATCAAGATGCCGCCACAAATGGTACCAAGAAGGATAGCAAGAAAAGTTCCCGCTTCGACGAGGGCGTTGCCGGCCATCATCTCATCGTCTTTTAGGTGCTGCGGTAAGATGCTATACTTGACCGGGCCAAAAAAAGCCGAGTGAGTTCCCATCAAAAAGAGAACCGCGAGAAGAAATACAAATTGCTCGTAGAAAAATCCTGCAAATGCGAGACACATAATTAAAATTTCTACGAACTTAATGACAGAAATAATTTTTGTCTTTTCAAACTTGTCGGCAATCTGCCCAGATGTCGCCGAAAATAGAAAGAACGGAAGGATGAATATCCCACCGGCGAGTGCAACCATTTGAGCCGGCGCGATCCCCATTACCTGCTGGGCTTTATAGTTGATAAGAATGATCAGCGCGTTCTTGAAAAAATTATCGTTGAAAGCGCCAGAGAACATAGTCCAAAAAATGGGATAAAATTTTTTCTTTTTGAGCAGCTGAAACTGACTCAAGTCAGTAATTCCTCGGGAACAGAACCGTCGTGGATCGCCTTAGCGAGTTTAATATGATCCGGATGCCCAACGGTGCGACTCATGCTTTCGGCATCGACCATATGCGGATCGAGCGAAGCTTTCTTGATATCCATGATCTTCTTGTGATTTTCTCTCAGCAAGTCTTGAGACAGGGTTTTATCGGATGCGGCTTTTTCTAAAATCTCAAAAGCCGCGTGCGGAGAATCAAATTCATTGCAAAAAAGTAAAATGTGGCAGCCGGCGTTGAGTGCGCCCAAAACGATCGTTTTTAAATCGTAATCCTTTGTGAGCGCTTTCATTCCGAGATCGTCGGTGACGACGAGATTTCGATATCGCAAATTTTGTTTTAAAATTTCTGTTACAAACTTTCTTGAAAGGGTCACTGGCCAGTCGGGATCAATCTTCGAAAATTTAATATGCGAAGTCATCACCATATCAAGTCGAGCACGAATGACTTTTTTAAATGGAATCAACTCGCAAGCTTCAAGTTCGTCCAGTGTTTTTTCTTCAACCGGTAACTCTTCGTGGCTATCAAGCAAGGTATTTCCATGACCGGGAAAGTGTTTCGCGACCGGAATGATTTCTGCTTTGATGTAGCCCCTCACAACGGCCGAAGCTATTTTTGCAACCTCTTCAGGATTGCTCGAAATTGAGCGATCACCGATCACGACGTTTTTAGGATTCGTCAAAACATCGACCGACGGAGCAAAGTTCAAATTGATGCCCACCGATTTCAATTCCGCGCCCATTGCCGATGCAAATTTAAATGCAACCGACGTCGAATCAATTTTGCCGAGTTGCGCGAGTGGCGGCCACTGCGTAAACGGGGGCGGAAGCCGATGCACTCGCCCCCCTTCCATATCAATAGAAATAAAGAGCGGTGCTTTATCAGGAGTCTTCGCTCTCAGCGCATTGAGTTCGGTCGTCAAAGCATGCAATTGCTTAGGTGACTCGATATTTCTTTTAAAGAGAACCACTCCGCCGATATTATTTTTAACGATAAAATCAGCCTCTTCTTTTTTAAGAGAGGTGCCTTCGAGACCGATGATGAAATGCTGGCCAATTAAATTTTTCATATGATTCATTTATCTCATCATGCCTGATTTTAGAAATCAAGATCGGCTAGGTCGCGGCCGACTAAATTGAGAGAGAGCACCAGAGCGAAAATAGCCAACGCCGGAAAAAGACTAATGTGTGGAGCAAGATCAATCATCTTTCGGCCCGCATTGAGTAAGCTCCCCCACGAAGGCGTTTCGATTGGTGCACCAAGACCAAGGTAACTCAGTGCTGATTCAGAGAGCACGACGCTCGAAAATGCGAGACACGTTTGCACCAAGAGCAGGCCCATCATATTTGGCAAGAGATGATAAATAAAAATACGTGAAGTGCTCGCTCCGATCGCAACAGATGCCACGACCGAATCTTGAGTTCTGAGATGCAGGACCTCAGACCGAACGAGCCTTGCAAAAGAGGTCCAGCTGGTCAGGCAAAGTGCAAAAATAAGGTGCGGAATAGATGGCCCCATCACACTCACGAGAAATAAATTGAGTAAAAATCCCGGAAAAGCCATGAACACTTCTGTGATTCGCATCACGATGAGATCAAAAGCTCCGCCTCGCCAACCGCTGAGCATTCCGATGAATACTCCAAGAACAAAAGAAATTAAAACAACGATAAATGAGATTTGAATACTCGTCGCAGCACCTTTCGCGATGAGTATAAAAATGTCGGTGCCATTTTGATCAAGCCCAAAGAAATGTTCACGACTGGGCGGTTGAAGCCGCATGGGCAAATTCATCTCGGTCGTTTGAAAGCTTCCCCAGATTGCGAGAACTCCAAGAAGTGAAAGCAAGATTAAGCCAGACAAACGCGAAATGTGTTTCACGTGCGAAGCCTCGGTTGCAGAACAGGATAAATCATATCAAGCAAAAGGTGAATGAGCGCGTAGATGATGGCCGTTACCAAAACGCAGTACTGCACGAGAGGATAGTCTCTTCCCTGCACGGCTTGGTAAATGAGGGTGCCGAGCCCGGGCCAGTCAAAGATACTTTCAACGATGAGGGCACCACTTAAGAGCGCCCCGAGTTGAAGTCCCACGACACTTGCAATGGGAGTGAGCGCATTTTTCATCACGTGCACAAAATAAATTTTAGCCGGATGCGCACCCTTCGCCCTTAATACTTGTACGAAACTTTGGTTCATAAATTCGGTGAAGCTTGTTTTCGTAAATTGGATCAGCACCGAGCAAAGGCCAATCGAGAGTGTCGCGGCAGGCAGTATCACCGAGGCCGCCGATTCGTTTCCGCCTATGGGTAGCCATTGATTGCGCACGCAGAAAAACAAAATCATGAGAGGTGCCAGAAAAAAACTAGGAAGCGAAATCATAAAGACACAGATGATTGATAAGGCCTTGCTCCAAAGGCGTCTTCGGTAAATGGCGGCTAAAGCCCCGAGCGGAATTGATACCAAGATTGCAAAGCTCAAAGAAGTCAGAGCCAGCAAAAAAGTATTGGGCACATGTTCTGAAATTTCTTTGTAGATGCTTCGGTGACTGAAAATAGATTGGCCCCAGTTGAGTGTCACGAGCCCTTTGAGAAAATCGGCGTACTGCAGAATGATGGCTTTATCGAGACCAAGGCTCAGCCTTAGGGCAGCCTTGTCAATATTTGAAGCCTGATCGCCTAAGATCATGTCGATCGGATCGCCCGGAAGAGCGTGCAGTAATAAAAAGCTCAGCGTCGCTACGGTCCACACCATGATGACTGAAAGCAAAAGCCTTCGGACGCCGTATGCGAATGTCATGCTTATTGATTTTTCTCTTCGTCGCTCGTTTGGGTCGGAGCCGTCGCTGGAGCTGCTGGTGCCGGCGGCGGAAGTTTTGATTTCACCATGATACCTCTACCACCGCTGACGCCACTTTGTTTTAAAGTCTCGCCAGGGACGGGTGCCACAGGTTTTTTCTCAGCCTGCGTTTTTTTCTTTTGCGCATTTGGCGGAGTATTTGTTTCGTCTGAATCACTTCCTAAAACTTCTTCGAGAGTTTTCGATCCGGGGGCCACCTGCTTTTTATGAAGGGCGTTGTCTTTACCTGCCGGGACACTCCCAAAAAGAAGCGCCATATTCGACGAGCTAAATTGAAATTGATCAACGGCTTCGGCTTGGGTCGCAACCATTTTGAGTTTGAGTTGCGAAGTTGGCATGCGGACTTCGAGCAAGTCTCCGCTTGAAGTCATGATGCTGATGAACTGATCACTGTCGTAACGATTCAAAATTTTAAACGCCGGAATTGAATCGTAATCCTCTTTAGATTTAATAAAAGCTTCACCCGGATGAACTTCAGCCGTCTCTTCACTAATCGCTTTGTAAGAGTAATGTTTATCGACTTTAATTCCGTCTTTTGAATTCAAAATCGCAAACGGCAAAAAGACGCTGAGATAGGTGCCCTTCGCTAAGCTTTTGGTGACGTCATACTCTTTTTTGCCATCCAGAACTTTTGCCTTCAAAACATCTTTCACGATCGTCGCTTTAATGTTTTTATAGCCTTTTTCTTGCGTCTTAGGATCAACAGATGCATAGGTGTACTCATATCCCAGGGGGGTTAATTTCGCGTTTGCCCGCGCCTTCACGCTCTCGCTCGTATCTTTGTCTGGGGTTTTAATTTTAGTATAAGTCGTCGCGACAAATTCAGATTTCTTCTTATCAAACTCGTAACGTTCAACCGAGTATCCTACCGGCATATCAGCCAAGAAAATTTTGTAGTAGGCTTCAAAAATAATGTCGGCTTTTGCGGCTGATGAAAAACTCATCGCTCCGAAAAGCAACGCTAGAAAAGTATTTTGGATTTTGAGTTGGACCATGGTCTGTGTCCTTTCACGGTGGGCATTTAAATTTCTACTAAAAGCCTAACAGGGCGATGACCTTTCTGCAAACTTTGTGATAACCTGATTTTCATATGTGGCAAAAATTATTTATATCGACTCGTAAGAAAAAATTAACTCTGCGCGGTCTTGATAATCAAGACGGACAGATCGCGATTTTCATCGCGCTCATTTTTCAAATCATGTTTATTTTTTTCGCGATGCTCATCAACGTCGGCCTCATCGTTCACGACAAAATCAATCTGCAAAATTCTGTTGATCTCGCGGCCTACTACGGCGCTGAAAGACAGGCCGAGCTTCTAAATAAAATTGCGCATATCAATTATCAGATTCGCCAAGAATATAAATTGCTCGCTTGGCGCCAGAGAATTTTGGGAACATATGCATACAACGCTTTAACATACAACTTTCCGAATCCATGGCCACCCGACATCTTGGATACGACCAGTCCAGCAATATGTGTTGACCATGCTGGGTGGACTGAAGTTTTACAGAAAGACCCTACGGCAGCAACAGACAACTGCAAGAAGGTAGATCAATTCAAGCCATCGGTGCCGCAGTATGACGTTATCACGACGTGGCTCGGCATTCACGCAGCACTTGTCAATTACTACGAGACAGTAGCCCAAACGGCCATTAGTGAATGTAATGGAATGGGGCCGCTGAACTGGCAAACGGCAAGTCTTTGGTTTCTTGAGTACAAACAATCGGTACAAATGAGAGCGGATATGATTCGCGCAATCGCCAGGAATCTTTCGCTGCCCGCCAATCGCTTTCTCGATATTCATAACTTACCAATAAGTGTTGGCGTTCAAAAAACCTACTTAAAAAATCTAACCGAAGCAAATCTGGTATCGGTTGCATCCAAATCGGCCGACGCCGTAAATAAAGCTTCTGACTTTACGTTTATCAACGGTCTCAGCATTGGAGAATGCGAGACGGAAGTGAACGACAATCCACGTTGGCTTCACGAAAATCAAATTAGTCCGCAACTCTTATACCTCGATGGGGTCGTGATACCCCCCTCAGGCTGTCAAACAGTTGTAAAATTTGTTGCGTCACCCCCTGCAAATATAGCGGCATCGCCGCTATTTCTGTCGAACGGGCCCGCCGAAGGTTTACTTTTAAAAATCGTTGCTGGCGAACCTGGGGTCGGAATTCACAATATGCCTTACTCCTCCCTAGGTTTTGAAAAGAATCCTTGGTGCATGGCATACGTTGGGGTGAAAGCTATGACCCGACCTCGAAAGCCTTTTGCTCCTTTCGGAAAACCAGTGACACTTGTCGCCCGTGCGTTCGCGTCTCCGTTTGGAGGTAGGATAGGTCCTTGGAACAAATCGACTTGGCCCTCTGGTAATCTAGAATCTGAGGGGCAGCTCATCGATCCTCTCGCCGTGGCTCGGACTGAAGAACGCCCGGCGATCCCAAATGTGAATCCTCCGATGCAACCGTCAGATCTTATCCAAACGCCGATCCCGAACTACTCGCGCTATCCTGGCGATCAATTGGGGCTAGCGTCCATGCTCGTAAAAGCTTTTTACGGAAGGCAGATGCTCTTCAGCAATTTGCCAGTCCAGGGAATGCAGATCAGCGGAACATACCCGCTCGCGAGCTACAGTCACTTCATGCTCGAAACTAACACAGACTCCCTAGCTCAAAGTTTTGTGACAGCACCCCCGAGCCCTGCGAATGCCGTTCGCTTAAGAGCTGCAGAAATTTCGGCCGTTGCTCCTGATTTATTTGATCTTACTTATTACTCTATCGATGCTGATTTTTACGGAATGTATTTTGACCCAAAAGTCGATAAAGAAAGTGATGTTGGGTCGGGTCCAATTTCTCAAGGCTTCAATATTCATGATCAAATGAAAACCGCAAACAACAGTTTGATTCCATCATCCGTTCCCGTAGTCAATTGGCTCACGCCAAATCTCGATTATCTCCTCACCGGATGGATCCAAGGTCGTGTCGGAGACTACGGTCCGTATCCTGCGCAGTTTGCAAGTTGCAGCGTCCATCCTCAGTACGGTCAGGGTTGGCCGCCGACTCCGGGATTTTGCGTGGTGGGTGGTCGTACGGGATATTCGGTACGGATCATGGCAAGAAAATATTTGCAGAAAACGAGCCCGCCCCTTGAACTTGGTGGACCAGGCATCGTCGGAAAAATTTTAAATCCGCTGCCGAACGGTTGGTAATTTACAGAATCAAATCATCGCGGTAAGAACGGGCTTCGAGCTCAACATTTTCTCGCACAACTACGTTATGAAGCATGCAACCCGCCGGAACCTTGACGTTACGGCCGAGAACGACGAAGCCGCTCAACAAGGCTGCTGCATCAATTTTTGCTGATCGATCCGCAAAGACCATCTCCGAAATAAAAGAACACTGAGGAGCAAATTCTCGAAGGAGATGATTCAAGAAAGGATCTTGCGGATTTTTTTTAAGCTCGCCAAGAACTTCGTCGGTCGCGATCAAATAATCTTTAATGTTGCCGGTCTCGTACCATCTGCAATCATCGATAAAGACTTCGATTTTTTCGCCGGCCGAACGAGCGCTCATGACGGCATCGTAAAGAATATTGCTTTCACCTTCAGGAAAATATTTGAGCGCACGGCTACTCATCAGCATGACGCCCACATAGTGTAGACCTTCGAGACCAGCTTGGGGACTTTGTTTGCCGAAGCCGAAGACTTCGCGGTCACCCGACGTCCAAACGCCGCCGAATTGAGTCCCCACACGAGGATCACGTTTCACGAGTAAGGTCACGAGAGCGCCCGAGTCTTGATGTTGCTTGAGCATCTGGCTCATGAGATCAACGTGAGTTGGTAAAATCACTTCGTCACCGTTAGTAACGATAAAATCTTTTTCGTTCTTAAAATATTCGCGCGCGAACCAGACTCCGCCGCCGCTTCCGAGAGGTTTTTCTTTTTCGAATGTGACATGAGATGGCTTCACGGCGTCAGCCAAAATACGAATCTGTTCGGCCTTATGGTGAGAATTGATGATGCATTCATCAAGAGTCAATCCGCCCGCTCGCAAAAGCGCGATCGAATAATAAAACAACGGAATATTCAAAAATGGAATTGCAGGCTTTGCCAAAATGTCAGTGTAAGGTGCGAGGCGAGTTCCGAGGCCCGCAGCCAGGATCATTGCTTTCATACGAACTTATGCTCAAAGAGTCCGTTGTCATTTAAGACATCAAAAAACAATTTATACTCCGAAAATTTCTCGAGACTACCAGCGACCCTTAATAAAGTATTGTGGATATATTTTAGGTAACGCGTATCTTGCCTCATATTGTAAAAGCTTGAGAAACTTCCGCAGGCTTTGAAACATCTCTGAATCGTCTGAATTTCGTAGACATGATCAAACTGATCGCGAGAAATATCGGGCAATTTATTTTTGCGAGAATACTGTGCGCGCTCACTCAAATAATAATTGATGAGTTCGTTTTCGGTGGCGGCATCTATGTCGACGTAAGAATCACGCAGCAGACTCACGAGATCATATTGAATGGCGCCCATGCGTGCATCTTGAAAATCAATGACTCTCATCTTGCCGAGTTTGATCATGACGTTACGAGAGTGGTAATCACGATGCGCGATAAATTTTGGCTCTGCGTGAAGGGTCTCGCAGATTTGCAAAAACAATTTATCGATGCCCGCTAAAGTTGCCGACGACATCTTGAGATCGCAAAGCTTCAATAGCAAATGCTCTTTGCCGTAATTCATCTCCCACAAGAGTTTGTCGGTATCAAACGCGACTCCAAATGCAACGCAGTTCGAATGATCTGCGCTTGCGGGGTAATGAATCTTAATCAGTTCATCAATCGCGAGTTTGTAGTGAGGTAAAACGTGTTCTTGATTTTGATTTTCCCAGAATTTGCGTTCGAGGGTGAGGTCACCGAGATCTTCAAGTAAGACGAGACCCTCTTTGGGAGCCTTCGCGATGACTGTCGGCACATGGACTTTATGTTTGGCAAAATGATCGAGCACATTGAGAAAAGGATATTTGCCGTCATCCACAAATGGATCCCAATCCATCAAGACCCAAGAATCATTTTCAGAAACGACGCGAAAATAACGACGTGATGACGCATCTCCGGCGAGGGCAAAAATTTTGTAATCTTTTGAACCCATCGCTTTGTTGGCGAAAGCTAAATATTTTTGAAAGGGATTCGCATCTGTTGTCTGCATCTCAATAGTTTACAGACACAGACTCTAAAGTCCAATTGACTTTATTTTGGGAGAGAATTTCTAGGCCTGAAGCGAATGATTGTTCCACTCTGGATATCGATTTGAGAATAGAGTTCGGTGGTCTTCAAAACCTCGAGGTCATTCAGAGCAAGATCTCTTTGAAATTGAATCTCTTCTTTGAGTTCATTCATGAGAGTCGACGTGAGTGACTTCTCACTCGTCGAAAGTCGAGCGCTTTTATTCATGTGCTCAATCATCTCGTTCAATTTATTTTCGATCTGCTCTTTGGTTCGCATAACTTATCCTTAAAGCGGGGCAACTGATGAGCCCTGACGTTCAATTTGTTTCAGTTGCTCTCTTCATAGCAGCAAGCGTACCAAAGCGTTCACGAAACCTAAATTGTTCGCTTCGTATATGAGTTTGACGCGAATTTTCGGAGACTTTGTGACACCAGCCTTGTAAGTGAAAATGATTGCTCAGCATTTCGGGGTGCTTCTTTTGAGTCGACGTTCATTCCTTCGTAAATTCGTGAAGCTTGCCCTCCCCTCATTGTTTTTGAGCGAAAAAACCCTGAATAACATTTCGACAATCGGCTCGAAAGGAGTCTCGATTTTTCGGATGACGGAGCAAAGAGTCATGTCTATAAAGAGAGGATGAAGAATTTCAGTGCCCTTAAAGTCTATCTCCGAGCACTTTCTCTGGTCATGAGCCTGCTGCTCGTACTCACCGTGATTGGTTATCTCCAAAGTCCGACCTTTCACCACTACGTCGATTCGAAGTCGCAAGACTGGGGGCTTTCGGTAGCTCCCCCCACTTCTTCTATAGGTAAAGGCCAGCCACTCAGGCTGTGCCGTACACGCGTTCAGTCTTTGGAGTGGTCGAATCATGCCCACATCTTTGAAGATACGTCGCAAGCAAAGGCCCGCTGGCTCTCGCAAGTGCCCGGATCAGCACCTCGCGAGCTTGATTCACTCGAAGTCGAAAAATGGTTTGGCATTAACTGCATCGTCAAAGTTTTTAAGATTCCGGCGTTTGATTTGGGTCCTGATTTTTTAATCGTTCAATTCGTTGACGGAACTGGCGCCCACTTAAAAAAAGCCGGCGCTTCAAATTTTGCGATTGGGAATGAGTATTTTCAGAGCCCCGAACTGGCGAGCTCTCTGAGCGAACTCTATAAACTCGGCGGAATCGACCTCGCAGAACCTCAGTAATTGATGCTTATGAAACCGGCAGAATTTTGCTGGGCCTGGATGCTCTTGATATCTTGACAAAAAATGCTCTTTTCAATACTTTGAGACTTCAACTGTTCAGGTGTAGCTCAGTTGGTAGAGCAAGCGGCTGTTAACCGCTTGGTCGGCGGTTCGAGTCCGTCCACCTGAGCCATTTCTGTTCCATTACTGATTTGTTTCCGCCCATTAACAGGGCCTAAAAAATGACCCGGATTTTGTCCTTTTAGGATAAATTTTAATTCTGTTTTTCCATCTGCCCCAATATCTCCAACCACAATTGCCTCGAAGAGTTGTCGGTACGCATTTTTGAGTGCGACCGGATCTTTCTCTTTGATCGCCCCAAGAATCACCTCACATTTTTTTCCAACTTCTCTCCAATTAAATTCGTCCTGCTTCAAAGCCTCAGCACTTTTAACCACTCCAGCAATCTGTTGTTTCTTCTCCAGAATTTCTAGATCAAGCTTCTGGCTAGAGGCCTTGTACTCATCTTTGAATTTTTGAAGCTCTTGATCCGAAGACCCTTCTAGTAAAAAATCGAGTCGCCGATTTAACTTTGTTTTTTCGCCCTCTAGATTAAGCAATTGCTCATTG
>JAYTQQ010000079.1:0-7422 GCA_043746635.1 Bdellovibrionales bacterium
ACAACCAATTCTTGTAAAAACTTATGTCAACTGTATTTTTAAATTATTTTTATTTTATTCATCGCGAAAATAAATAATGTGTGGGCTGGCCAGTTACAACTATTCTTAATCCAAATTGGGATTTGTTTTTTAATTGCCGGTGCCATCGTGCTGGGATGAACAACCTTAGCGCCAAAATAAGCAAGCTCGGTCGCTTCCTTGTAAGACATATTTTCTAATACGACAGCTTCGGTACTAGACGGGGATCAGCACTCAGGACTCCGTCAACGTCTGTCCAGATGTTAATCGATTCGGCGTTTAGAAGTGACCCAAAAATAGATGCAGAATAGTCACTGCCATTGCGTCGAAGCGTGGTTGAAATTTCGTCAGGAGTAGACGCGACAAATCCTGTGATAACTAAAAGTTCTGTTGGAGTTTCTTTGAGCCAACGATCTATTCGTTCTTGAGTTTCGGGCCACAAAACATTGACCGCAGTTTCACCGGGTTCTACGATCAAAACTTTACGAGCATCGAGCCACTGAGATTTGAGGTTCAGAGATTTTAAATAAGCATTGAGCATCTGAGCAGACCAGAGCTCGCCGTGGCCCGAAATGAGTTCGGTGGTACGGTCATTGATGCTTTTCAAATGCCAGACGCCGTTTAAAACTTGTTTGAGAACTTCAAAGTCTTCGTCGAAAACTTTTTTAAGAGGTGATTGTTGATCTACGGGCAAGAGTTCTGCTACTGTTTGCAGATGTCTCTGCTTGAGTGCATCGATCTTTTCAAGATATTTTGGATTTTGAACCTTTGCCAGCTCTCCGAGTTCAATCAGAGCATCAGTTACTTTTGACATTGCCGAAACGACGATCGCGGTTTTGAAGTTTTTCTCATGCGCGACTAATTTTGCCAGATTTTTATATTTTGCGGCATCAGCAACGCGTGTTCCGCCAAATTTATGCACGAGCCATTTCATGTCAATTCCTATATGATGTTCTGCTCTCAGGGTATCGCTAGCGAGCGGTTGAAGCTAGAATTAAGCGAGTGGACATGCTCGTTTGCGAGGGAAGTCGGGGATTTCTCAACCCGCCTCATGATTTTAGTCCAGCCTCCCGATTTTCATTCGGCTAGAGAATTCGATTTTTGTATCGGAGAGAATTCTTTCGCCGGTTCCGGCTACATCCATAGACAGAAGAGGATTTGCAGGTGTCGATGAGAATCGGTATTTTTAAGATGAGGGCGAAGGTCATTTTCGTTTTTTCGCGAAAGTCTTAAAATAAGAAAACGAGATCTCGGCGCGAGTGCCCAGATCTCAGTATCAAACTAACCTTTGAGATTCACACTTCCAAGGTAGATGAAAAAAGATCGATCGATTTGGGCCGTTGGCAACCTTAAGCCTAAAAAATACGTAGCACAACAAAAGAACCACACCGAGTTGAGCAAAAGATGAAATGAATGTCGAGGAGAGGTTAGCCATAGTTCCCTTGATGAAGACCCACTGCGAACGAGATGTGTCTTATTTTAGCAAAGTATGTCGAATGATTTCTCAAATTCAAGGCGGATTTTCGGAGCAGCCTGACAGAGCAAAAACTTTCTTGAGATTCTCTTGATTATGGGCGGCGTATGAATTGAGATCATACCCAGAAGAAATTCATAATTAAGGAGACACTATGTTGAGAATAAAGAAAGCACTCATCGTGCTGGTAGGCTTAGTACTGACACAGACAGGGATCGCGAAAGAAGCCGCGCCGATCAAAGATTTTGTAGATAAAAGCGTAACCAATCAATTCTGGTTTCCGGAGCGATTGAATCTAGGGCCGCTTCGTATGAATGCAGCCGAATCAAATCCATTGGGCCAAAAATTTAAATATGCTGAAGAATTTAAGAAGTTAGATCTGAATGCGGTGAAAGCCGATATCAAAAAAGTGATGACGACTCCCCAGGATTGGTGGCCGCCTGATTACGGAACTTACGCTCCATTTTTTATTCGTATGGCGTGGCACGGAGCCGGTACTTATCGTATCGCTGATGGGCGCGGCGGCGCCGGCGGAGCACAGCAAAGATTTGAGCCACTCAACAGTTGGCCCGACAATGCGAACCTCGACAAGGCCCGTAGACTTTTGTGGCCAATCAAGAAAAAATACGGGGTGAAACTTTCATGGGGCGATCTCATGGTCCTCACCGGAAACGTCGCTCTTGAATCGATGGGATTTAAAACTTTTGGTTTTGGCGGAGGTCGCGTCGACGAATGGGAAGCTGATCAAACTGATTGGGGCCCCGAAAAGAAATTTCTCGCAGACGAACGATACAGAGGCGGCGGCAGAAATTTACTCAAGCCACTCGCGGCGGTTCAGATGGGTCTTATTTATGTCAACCCAGAAGGCCCCAACGGAAACCCTGATCCATTACTTTCTGCAAAAGATATCCGTGATACTTTCGGTCGTATGGCAATGAACGATGAAGAGACGGTTGCCCTGATCGCCGGCGGACACACCTTTGGAAAAGCACACGGAGCCGCTGATGCGGCGAAATGTTTGAATCCTGCTCCGGCAAATGCGGGTATCGAAAAGCAAGGCTTCGGTTGGGAAAATAAATGCGGAAAAGGAAACGGTAAAGACACCATCACGAGCGGGCTTGAAGGTGCGTGGTCTGCAACTCCAACAATGTTTAGTTCGCAGTACTTAAATAACCTCTTCGCCTTTGATTGGGTCAAAACCAAAAGCCCCGCGGGTGCGATTCAGTGGATTCCGAAGGATGGTCAAGGCGCTACGATGGTGCCCGATGCTCACGACAAAAACTTGAGACATCCGCCGATCATGTTTACGACTGATTTGGCTTTGAAATTCGATCCAGCCTATTCGGTCATCGCGAAGAAATTTAATGAAGATCCGAAGGCTTTTGAACTCGCTTTTTCGAAAGCTTGGTTCAAACTCACTCACCGAGATATGGGCCCTCGTGTTCGCTACCTCGGAAGCGAAGTGCCGAAAGAAGTATTAATTTGGCAAGATCCGATTCCGGCGGCTCATAAAAACAAAATCACCGCGAGCGATGTCGAGACGCTTAAGAAAAAAATTCTAAGTTCCGGGCTCACTTCGCAAGAGTTGATCCGCACGGCTTGGGCATCGGCATCTACCTTTCGCGGAACAGATATGCGCGGCGGAGCCAATGGTGCCCGCATCCGACTGGCTCCCCAAAAAGATTGGGCCGTGAATAATCCAGACGAAATTACAAAAGTGATTGGTAAATTAGAAGAGATTCAAAAGGGATTTAGTAAAAATAAAAATACGGTCTCGATTGCTGATCTGATCGTCCTCGGCGGAACTGTCGCGATTGAACAGGCCGCAAAAGCTGCCGGAGAAAAAGTAAAGGTTCCTTTTACTCCAGGGCGTATGGATGCTTCGCAAGATCAAACCGACGTTATGTCTTTTTCTGCGATGGAGCCGAAAGCTGATGGCTTCCGAAATTTTTACAGCGAAGGAAATTATTTGTCTCCGACTGAAATGCTAGTCGAGCGCGCAGCGATGTTATCGCTCACGGTTCCTGAAATGGCGGCTCTCGTTGGTGGATTGAGGGTTCTCGGAGCAAACTCAGCAGACTCGAAGTTGGGTGTTCTCACCGCGAAATCTGGTTCTCTCAGCAATGATTTCTTCGTAAATCTGCTCGACATGTCGACCAAATGGCAAAAGTCTGAAAAAACAAAAGGTGTTTACGAAGGCCTTGATCGCAAATCTGGAGAAGTGAAATGGACCGCAAGTTCAGTTGATCTTATTTTCGGATCCGCATCAGAACTTCGGGCCGTAGCTGAAGTCTACGCGGCTGAAGACGGTAAGGCGAAATTTATTCACGACTTCGTAGATGCGTGGACCAAAGTCATGATGCTCGATCGATTTGAATTGATGTAGTTTTTTAAAAAAAAGCCGAAGTCATGCTTCGGCTTTTACTTTCAAATAAAATCGAGAGATCGACATTTCCAGTCGGATAACTAACGCCCTCATTAATTGAGTAAGGCCTGTTGCCTTCAGAACTCTCGCAAAATTTTCTGCTAGAAGGAGATCATAATCAGCAAACGATCCTTGATTGTTCCAGATGTGCCGATTGTTAAAAAATTTTCAGCTCGCTTTAGAGACGTTAGCGAAGATTCATCGGGTCTTGATACTTCGCGAATCGATAAGCTTGGCTCGCTTATACAGATCGCTCACTTTAGTCCTTTAGTCTTAGTCGGGAATCGGACGAGATATGGCAATAGTCGAGAATCCCGCTATTTTTACGCTACAGCCCGTTATGCTCGCCGAACTTTTATCTGGTGTGTTGTTGCTCTTTAATATTTCGAATCACAACTTATTCGTCGCAAATTTTATCGGAATTCTTCTCCTTTGCATCTGTACATTTTTCTTAAGTGTGTCGCTTCACAATCGTTTATCCAAGGTGGGTCACGTGCCGACAATTCAACGCCTTGTTCTAACCAACTAGCCAGAACCATTATCTGGACAATTTGCTTGGTCGGTTTGACTGCATTATCTCTTGGAAAAATATAAATATCTTTTACTCTTTGATACAGAAAAGTTTTCGAGCTATATTTATCGGAGGATGGCTTACGTATAACCGGCAGTTACGCGTTGAGCTTCGTCGATGGTGGTGAGGCCGCAGAGAGCCATCTTCAAACCGAAATCTTCGATATTCATGAAGCCAACGATTTTTGCTGCGGCAATAAGATCTTCGGTCTTGCCGTTGGTCGCAATAATTTCTTCTAGAGTCTGAGTCTTTTTCCAGATTTCGATAATAGGAATACGTCCGTGAAAGCCAGTCTCGTTGCAAGCCGAACAGCCAACTGGTTCTCGAAGTTCATTCGGAATGTGCATTTGAGACATGCGCTTCGTTAGGAATTCTTTCTCTAGTTGAGTGGTGGGTCTGAGGCGACTACATTTTTTGCAAAGTGCTCGAACTAACCTTTGCGCCATTGCGCCAAGAAGACCCGTCGCTAAAATCTCGCTCGGAATGCCGAGCTCGTGCAGGCGATTTCTAACTCCAAAAGAACTGTTGGTGTGAAGCGTAGAGATCACCAAATGCCCGCTCATGGCGGCGTCGAAGACAATTTTCGCAGACTCTTCGTCACGGATTTCACCCACCATCACGACATCAGGATCTTGCCGAAGGGTGCTCTTCAAAGCTTTCGCAAAACTCATTCCAGACTTTTCATTAATTTCGATTTGGGTCGTTCCCGGAATTTCGAGCTCGACCGGATCTTCAATCGAAATAATTTTTACGTCAACGTGGTTGAGTTCTGAAATCAAAGAGTAAAGTGTTGTTGTTTTTCCTGATCCGGTTGGTCCAGTAATTAAGAATAGACCCTGTTTCGCGTGAACGATCGATTTTAAAATTTTAATTGAATAAACATCCGGGACTAAAGCGCTGAGCGGTTGTGTCGAATTACGATCACGAATGAGTCTCAACACTGCATTCTCTCCGTGCTTAGTCGGGACCGTCGACACTCTCGCCGTGATTTGAATATCGCCAGAGGCAAGCTTCAGCTGGCCATCTTGCGGGATGAGATGGTTTGCGATATCCATTTGGCTGAGAACTTTGACTCGCGAAACGAGTTCGTTGCCGACATCTTTTGGGATTTTATTTGCGATTTCCATCATGACGCCGTCGATGCGGTAGCGAATGCAATACCCATCAAACGAAGGTTCAAAATGCACGTCACTCGCCCTCGAGTTGTAGCCCTCAGTCAGAACACGAGTGAGATCAAAAACATTTGACCGCTCTTCTTTCGAAAGCGACGGCGACCCGCTCCCGTTTGAAGCGACCGTTGGCTCAGCTTGTAGTGTCCATTTTTTAAAATTCTCGAGAGTGATGACTTCAAGATTTATGCGGCAGCCCCTTAAGTAACGTGCGACAACCGAACTGATCTGCTCACTATTGGGGTTCACAACTCCCAAAGTTATTTCGTTTTCGGTAATTTTGAGAGGAAGTAACTGGTGCTGCAACATAATGTCTTTAGATAGAAGCCTAAGAGCTTCTTGCATTTTTGGCGGCTCTTGCCCGTCATTGAATTTGAGTCCGCTGTGATTAGTTACGAACTCGAGTCTTCTCGCTAGTAGTTTCGAAAGATTCAAACAAAAGGCGCCAGATTTGAGAAGTTGCAAAAACACATTCTTATTAAATTTAATAAGCGTTGATGGTCGTGAGGCCCTGGCCATGTGCGCATGTTTTTGCCCCAAGAGAAGTGAAACTTCGGCAAGACTTTCTTTTTCACCAACGCTGATGATTTGGCTATAATTCGAACGAGGACCCAATTGAATCGGCATCGAAAGCTCGACCACGCCAGATTGGATCAAGTAAAAGGTTTCGCTTTCCTCGCCCGGAGAATAAATAATTTCTCCGATCTGGTAGGTGACAGTCTCGGCAACATTCATTAGCTGTTCGATGGCCTGAGGCTGCAGAAACTGAAAATAACGCGACTTCCTTAGTGCGGTTCCAAGGTCTTCGTTGACGGCTGTCTCCGAGATCTTCTCACCTTTTGAAACAGATCCCGATGCGTAAAGGGCTTTCAATTTTTTATATGCTTGCTCGAAGTCTTGATCTCCAATAAGCACGACGTTGATTTGAACTTTTGAAAGTTGCTTACGGCAATATTCAGAGAATTCAGTCTGCTTAGGGTCTTTTACTGCGAATAAGATACTATTTGCATAGTACCGGAGAGGTAATACCCCCAGCTTTTTCCACAAATTTTGCGGAAACAAATTAGGAATCTCAGAGTTGACCACGATCGATGATGAATCAAAATATTCAATATAGCTGTGTTTATGTGAAAAATTTGAATTGAGCTCAGCGAGGGTCAGAGATAAATTCTGGGCCAAAGCTGGAAACTTAGTAAGAATCTTTAAAAAAATATCACCCTGCATTTCGTAAATTTCGGAGTCTTCAAACGCAAACGCGGATGCTGATTTATTGCTTTTATTTAAAACTGAAAATTCTGAAAAGTGTGCGCCAGATTTTAACATTGCGACCCGAACAACCTGCTGCAGTTCGGGCCGGTATTTCGTAATTTCAATGGCGCCAGATTTGATAAAGTAAACTTGGTCGCTGACTTCATTTTCTAAAATGATCGGGTCACCTTTTTTATAGGTGACTGATTTCATTTGCGAAGAAATTATTTTTAAAGCTTCTTCGTCGGCACCCTGAAAGAGATGTGTTGCTCTTAAGATTTCGAGGAGAGAGGCTTCATTTTCGTCTGCTGCCATGAGCTACTGATCGGATCAAAATGAAATTTTCTCAAAAAGGCCGAGCATTTACGCACGAAATAAGCTCAAAACTGGATGAAGATCGCGTTAACTGGCCCCCGAGCCTGTTGATGGCGTTGCGCTTGCTATCTCCTATCTGGCATGACGCCAGATTGCTTTCATTGCCATAACGACAGATCTCTATCCGAACCCCGAAAGGCCG
>JAYTQQ010000080.1:0-17253 GCA_043746635.1 Bdellovibrionales bacterium
GTCGGTGCCACCAGGGGTATAGGTATAAGTCGAAGCCGGCCCATTCGTTTGGTCGGCTTGGTTGCCGAACTGATCCGTGTGTCCCGCTTGGAAGAGAGCGTCGCTCGAATGAAAAGTCGCAGGGTAGATTGGAATTTGGTAAAAACGGCTCGAGTTAAAAGCCGTGATCGTCAATTTATTTTCGTTGTCGTAGAGGTCATCAAGTCTCACGAACTCTTCAGAAGTTTGTGATTTATCGTGCACGGCTTCGTTGCCACCTTTGCTTTGATCGTTACCGTCTGGTTCTGGAGTGTCGAGCCCACGATTGGTCTGACGATAATTGATCGAAGTGTAGTAATGAAATTTACCGGTCTCATCAGAGCCTCCGAAAGTAAGTTGAGGACTGAGCGTATTGTAAGAACCGTAGCTGACTTCGGCTTCGCCACCTGGTTTTTCGGGACCTGTTTTTGTGACGATGTTCATGACGGCAGATAAACGCTCGCCGTATTCGGCGGAGACCCCGCCGGTGATGATTTCCATGTGTTCGATATTGCGCGGGCTAAAAGCTTCGCCGAATGTTCCCGAACTTGAATCGGGGAGTTGGACTCCATCAATTTGGTATTGGATATTACCGTGATTACCTCTGATATAAATTTGACCGAAGGTCCCCTGCACGATGCCTGGGGTAGTGCTCGCCAAAAGTTTCGGAAGGCTAATATCATTTCCTTGAGGTAAAGTCTTGATGTCATCTTGCGAGAGGTCTCGTTTGCTACTGCTATTTCCTTTTTGAACGAGTTTCTTTTTGGCCTTTACGTTCATGACCATTTCTTTGCCCGAAGCATTCTCAAGTAAAGGAGCTTTCGTGAGCTTAACTTCGATATTTGATCCGGTTGCGGCCTGAGATTCAAAGGCATCGAATCCTTTTTCTGAAACGAGAATTTTATAATTGCCAATTGGCAAAGAGGCGAAATTAAATTCGCCGCTGGTACCTGACTTTATTGTCTGAACAACTTTTCCGGAAGAGGTGTCAATGACCTGGATCAACACATTCGGTAAAGCAATTTGGTCTGAGTCGACGACCGAACCCGAAATTGAACTTGAAGTTTGCGCCGTCGCCTGGAGGCCGATTGAGAAAAGAGCGATAAGAAGTAATTTCACGAAAAATCTCCCGTTTTTGAGTCAAGATTCATTTATGAAAGCTTTCATTTTGAATGGCAAGTATTTATGCAAGTCACTTGCAATAAAATAGATTTTGATCGCCCTATTAATAAGCAGTTACTTCGAAAACTTTGCGAAAGCCCTCATACACATGCTATGGTCTGAAGCATAAATGAAAGCACGAACTCAAAAAGAATTAAAAGATCTTATGTCGGAGGCTCTCGAGATTCTCGAGTCATCGAAGCACCGCATGACAAAATCGCGAAAGGCCTTACTTGCTCTCATTCTTGAACAGAAGGGGCCATTTTCGGCACCCAAGCTCGTAAAAGTTTTATCGCGTAAAGATGCGTGTGATCCAGTGACTATTTATCGCACCTTGCCGGTGTTTGAAGAACTCGGCATTATTGAAAAGTGCGATTTCTCAGAAGAAATGGCGCAATACGAAGTTTCGCTCGGTCAATCGCAAGGGCATCACCACCATCACATTGTTTGCGGTGTTTGCAAAAAAGTAGAGTCGCTTGATTTCTGTATCGTCGAAGGCCAAGAACAAATTCTAAAAAAAATGGGCTATACGGGTCTAACACACAGGCTTGAGTTCACGGGTAAGTGTCCAAACTGTTCGTAAAGGGAGATTATGATCAACTACATCTTTGCCATCGCGATTGGTCTCCTCGCAGGAATTAGCTCCGGACTTTTCGGAGTCGGCGGCGGAGTGATCATCGTTCCGCTTGTGGTCGGCATCTATGGTTTATCCCAACAATCTGGAAGTGCGACGTCTCTCATCGCGCTATTACTGCCAGTCGGCGCGCTCGGGGTTTGGCAATATTATCAGTTGGGTTATATTACGTCCGAAAACTTTAAGTACGGCGGCCTCATCGCATGCGGAATATTAGTAGGTACTTTTTTTGGAGCAAAAATGGCCGTGCATATCACGAGTGAAAATCTAGCGAAAATGTTTTCAATTTATTTATTTGCTATGGCCATTCGCATTTGGTGGGCTGCAAAATAATGAAAAAATAATATCGTTGTGTTTTTTGTTATCCGCTTGCGTAACCTCTGAAATCGTTGGTCCGGTGGTCTCGAACTATTGATCCACATTATGAACGAAGTGAAAAGCGAGCCTTGGCTCAGAGATACAGCTTTTCTCGAAAATATAAAAACACGATCGAATCGAAGCCTTGGGCCCAGAGAATTTTTGTGGATGGAGTTGCGCTCACGGGTGCCCGCCGGCCTCTCGATGCAAATCGGAACGAAAGATGACAAAATTTCTTTCGCGAGCGGCGCATTTATGAGCCTAGACTGTGCCCGAAAAATAGGTTAGATCTTTAAGCGTGAGAAAATTGATTGAAGGCATAGTCGAATTTAGAAGAAATGTTCAGAAAGAATATCGCGAACATTTCGGAAAGCTCGCGGTCGGGCAAACTCCCGACACTCTCTTCATCGCGTGTTCCGATTCAAGGGTAGTTCCCAATACATTCGCGTCGACAAATCCGGGCGATTTATTTGTTATCAGAAATGCCGGCAACCTCATTCCGCCTTGTGGTCACGATGGCCATTCAACGGGCGACGAAGCAGAGCCCGCGGCGATTGAATATTCAATCCAAACTCTGGGAGTGAAAGATATCATTGTCTGTGGCCATTCTGAGTGCGGAGCCATGCGAGCGCTCTTTGATAATCGTAAAAAAGTGAAGTTGCCGAATTTAAAAAGTTGGCTCAGGCACGGCGATGCGGCCGTTGAACAATTCAAAAATGGACTCAGCCTTAATCCCAGCTTAAGCCCAGCAAATCAAATCTCACAGCTCAATGTCTTACTCCAAATGGAGAACGTGAAATCATACCCTTCCGTCGCCAAAGGATTCAACGAGGGTCGTCTCGGGATTCACGGCTGGTGGTTCGATATCGCAAGTGCCGATGTGTACGCCTACGAAGAAGAATTCAAGCGTTTTGTCCTGATCGATGAAGAAGAGGCGGCCCGCATGATGAAGAATTCGTAGCTTAGGTAACTGGTATCCTTTTTTGGATGCGATATTGTCAATTGGCGACGTTTACGTAGTGCTGAAGCCGTTCTTTAAAATACTGCACATCCGGATTATCTGAGCTTTTACTTAAAGAATTGAGTTCATGCCTGCGGTTGTGAAAATATAAGACCAAATGATCGACTGGCTTCCCCAAGCGATCACGTCTTGGTAGAGTTGAGAGGTCATCCAGTGCCCAGAATTTTTCATCGTGAGACGTCGTACACGGCTCGGATTAGCGTAAGATTTTTGCGCAGCAAACGCAGCCTTATGACTGTTCGATGGATTTACCCGGCTATCATTTGTTCCTCCGACGTAAAACCAGATAGGACCTTGTCCTTTACCTTGCTGAGCTAAACTCACAGGACCTACGCGCTTCATGAAAAGTCGATCAGGACCATAAGGGTCGCCGTATTCGAATTTCCATCCTTGGTAACGTTTATCTGTTTTAATAGTGTCGAGATAATCCTGCACTCCCGCTCCCGGGACAACAAGTGCGTAGAGGTCAGGTCTTTGCATTGCGGCTGCCGCAACGACCATTCCGCCGTTCGACCATCCAGTTGAAATAGTCTTTTTTCGATCGATGTATTTTTCTCTCTGTAAGTGTTCGATTACTGAATTTAAATCATCAATTACATTTTGTTTATGATCGAGCTTGCCGGCCACGTGCCAAGGTTCGCCAAACTCGGATCCTCCACGAACCCCAGGTGCGATGATCACTCCGCCATTTTTCAAGTATTCTAAATTAATATTATTAAACGAAGGGTAGAGGTAGCCGTTCGCGCCGAATCCGCCATAAGTCCACGAGAGGCCGCTCGCACTCCCATCTTGAGCGAAATCTTTTTTGTGCACGATTCTTGTCGGCACAAGGGTTCCATCCTTGCTCGCAATCGATAAGTACTCACTGACGTATCTGATGCCGTTTAAGGTCATCATTTCAATTTCGGGATCAGCTTTGATATATTCGTTGTGATCAAGATCGTAGGTAAAGGTTTTCTTCTCTATGACCGGACTCGAGAGAGTGAGTTCAAGTTGTGAACCCAGGTTTTTCAATTTGATGTCGGTGATGGCTGAGCTCGGCGGAGCCGAGAAACTATGAGATATCAAGTTGGTCGTTAAATCTAAAATATCAATGCGACGATCGGCACCTAGATAGCGTGCGAGTGCGATGTGAGTCTCATCGAGCTTATAAGCTTTGTCGGTGACGTAATTGCTTTCGGGGAGAACGACGCTCAGATCTGCAGTCGCTGGATCGTCAGTTCGGCGTGTGGCTTTGATCACCTCGCCCCAAAGTCCTGCGCCGCGATTGAGTAAGTAGATATCTTCGCCGAAGGTTCCGATGATTGAGCTAATGGCCATTTGGTCGGTCGACATCGGTGGTTTTCCGATTTGATAGTAGAGGTCTTTACCATTCACATTCATGAGCGTGACGCCGCCTTTTGAGCCGATGATATTACCGTCATTTTTTTCAGTCTCGATGACTTGCGCTTCGCCTTTGATATCTTTAATGTCGTAAGTGATCGTTCCGCTTTCGGAACTTACCGCAAACTGTATTTCTGAGAGCCAAACGATTGTTGTGTCGTGAACGGCAGCAACTTCAATCATGTGTTCATGCGTTGCGCTGAGATTATCTGTCAAAATTTTGCGATTGTAGAGATCGTAAACGATCACTCTAAAATCATCGATCGTTCCGTTCTCGGCAGCCGTTACTGTGAGAAAGCGTTCGCCTGGAGAGATCGTCATGCTTACGAAATTAAAAGTACCTTTGCGACTCCACTGAAAAGTACTTATGAGAACTTCACGAGAAAGATCTTTGCGCGTGAGAACGACTTCTTTTGGCTTCGACAAACCTTGATCTTGAAGAGTGATTTCGCTTTTATTTTTGAGCGTCGGGAGTGCTATGAGCACCTTTGGCACATCCATAATTTTTTTGAAAAGTGTTTGAACTTTTTTATATATCAGTTTGTGAAGGTCTTCAAAAACCATGTGGTTTTCAGAGCGAACCCAATCCTTGCGTGCAGAATTATCTTTCTCGAGCCACACTTCGGTGTCCCGTCGAACTTCTTTGCCATCGAACAATTTTTGGCAGGTAAGATCGGCGTAACTAGTTGAAGTAGCGAGTAAAACAAAGGTCAGGGCGATTGTGCGAAACATAGAGCCTCCGAGCAGCTTTAGAGAGCAAATGCTAGGCCTAGAGAATTCTTGAGTCATAATTCTTCAAGATTCTGATTAAATGGTGACTTTGATCTGGTGAGTTTGCCCGTCATCAATCAGCAAAACCGGAAACAAACAAGGCGAACCATCGAGGCTCACCGAAGAATGACGATGTTGTTGATTGACCGATATTTCGTAGAGCGTACTCTTGAAGCGATATTTGATCTTGTAGTTTTTCCATTGGGGAGAAACGCTCGGAATCAGGCTCAGTTCATCACCGCTGACCCTAAGTCCCAAGATGTATTCGACTGCTGATCGATACATCCAACTCGACGAACCGGTATACCAGCTCCATCCGCCACGACCGATATGGGGCTTTTGAGAATACACATCTGCCGCCATGACGTAGGGCTCGATCTTGTATTTTTGGGCAGCCTCTTGATCAAGAGCGTGGTGAATCGGGTTGAGCATATCGAAAAGTCTCAAGGCTTGCTCACCATCGTTCATCATCGCGTAGGCGATTATGCACCAAGCGGCGGCGTGGGTATACTGTCCGCCATTTTCTCTTACGCCTGGTAAATAACCTTTTATGTATCCAGGATCTTTCGGCGTTTGATCAAACGGAGGTGTAAAGAGCAAGATTATGCCATCTTTTGGTTTGACGAGAAATCTATTGAGAGCCTCCATCGCGTGCGCAGCCCTTGTCGGATCGGCCACTTGTGAAATAATCGCCCAGGTTTGCGCGAGCGAATCAATTTGGCATTCTACGTTGTTTGAAGACCCGAGTGGAGTGCCGTCGTCGTAAAACGCACGCCGGTACCAATCACCATCCCAGGCTTCTTTTTCGATCGCGTCCTTTAAGACGAGCAGATGTGCTGACCATTTTTGATGGCGCTCGGTATCTCCGCGAACTTTTGCCCAGTCAAGACTATCCCGCAAATTGACAGACAGAAACCACGCCATCCAAACGCTTTCGCCTTTGCCGTGTTGGCCAACGCGGTTCATCCCGTCATTCCAATCCCCGGCACCCATCAGCGGAAGCCCGTGAACTCCAGTTTTGAGACTTCGATCTAGAGTTCGCGCGCAGTGTTCGTAGATACTCGCCGAGTTGGATGAAATCATCGGGATCATGTAGGCGTCTTCTTGATCTTCACGCAAGAGTGGAGCTTCTAGAAAAAGAACTTGCTCTTCTAAAATGCCGACATCCTTCGTGGTTTTTATATAGTGTGCAACCACGAACGGAAGCCACAACAAATCATCTGAGAACTGCGTACGCACGCCTTTCCCCGACGGATGCCACCAGTGCTGAACGTCCCCCTCGACGAATTGCCTCGAGGCCGCCCGCAAGATTTGATCTCGAGCAAGTTTTGGTCGAGATAAAGTCATCGCCATCATATCTTGCAGTTGGTCACGAAATCCGTAAGCGCCGCCGGCCTGGTAGAACGCAGATCTTGCATAAAATCTGCATGCAAGAGTTTGGTAAAGGAGCCAACGATTCACCATAAGATCGAAACTTTTTTGCGGTGTCTCAACCTGAACGCGGGTGAGAATATCTTCCCACTCGTCGATCACTATTTGAAGATAGCTTGCGACTTCACTTTGTTTGAAATCGTTGATGAGCTGCTTTGCGTGTTCTCGGCTGTCGGCCTGACCAAGAATGAAAACAATTTCGATTTCTGACTCAGGATCAATTTCTATTTCTTTAAGAAAGGCTCCGCACGGGTCAATGCCGGCACCGACGCGACCTGAAAGTTTATCGGAACGAGAAATTCCTGCGGGGGCGTCTAAGGTTCCGTTGCGGCCGATAAATTCACTTCGATCACCGGTCAAAGAATCTTGCCCGCCGACAAAGGTGGCGAACGTGATTTTGCGGGAGCTCTCGCTCGTGCGGGGATTATTTGCGAAAAGAGCTCCGGTCATTTCATCGATCTCGGTAGTCGTAAAGGGGGCGACGGTCGAACGAGAAAATCCGAGATTGAGCTCAACGTAGGAATAAAGCGCTAATTTTCTAACACGCAAGGATCTGTTTCTAAGTTTCAAATGAGAAACCTTAATTGGACGGTCTTTAAGAACAAATTGCGTCAGGTCACTGCGAATCGAATGAGAAAGATGTTCGAAGCGACTGTAGCCTTGGCCGTGTCTTGAAATATACGAAGATTTCGGAACTTGAATCGGTCGAGAGGTTGGAGACCACAAACATTCGGAATCGACATCGTAAATGTAAAAAGCTTCACCGACTGGATCAACAACTGGATCGTTCGACCACGGGGTCAATTGGTTTTCGCGACTGTTATCGGCCCAAGTATAGCCAGCGCCCGTTGTCGACACTTGAAATCCAAAATTTGGATTCGCGATGACGTTAATCCACGGCGCCGGAGTTTCATCGCTGAGCTTATTCACGACGGTGACATATTCTTTGCCGTCTTTCGAGAAGCCACCAATGCCGTTGAAAAAATCAAGATCGGGCATTGGTATCAGTGAAGATTCTGGAAGCTGGCTGAGCTCTCGAATAGGAACGGTAGAAACGCGGTGAAGCTCTCGTTTTACTTGATCCGCGAGGCTACCCACTCTTGCCGAAAGTAAAACTCTTGCCTCAGCCAGGATGAGAAGTCGATCCTCAACCGACAAGAGATCTGATCTTAAAATAAATACTTTTCCGCGAGCGGAGCCCGGCGCCGGAGGCACACTCGGAGCCATTTCGAGTAAAGTATTTTGAAGTTCTTGAATGTACGAATTGCTCTTGTCATTGAGGATGACAAGATCAGCCGTAAAGGCTTTGCTTGCGAGATACTCTTGGCACTTGAGGAGTTTTCGAATCATGTGTCTGCCATCGATGTCATCGATGCGAACCACAATGATCGGAAAGTCTCCCGAAATACCGTGAGCCCAAAGTGCCGTCACATCTTTATGGTTACGCTTGAGTAATTCAGAAGAGGGTCTTAGCGACGAATCAAGGTAGAGGAGTCTGGTCGCCAAGCGTTGAAAGAGGTGGGCTTCATCTGCTTCAATATTGAGGTAATGAAGTTTGACTTGAGCTTGCGTCCAAGCGAGGTGGCTTGCACGTTCGTCGGCTTGAAAATCGTGAAAATTTTCAGCCTGAATCAGCACTTCTTCACGGCTTTCTCCTACGATGGTCGAGAACGTGATGTGCGAAGAAACTCCAGGTTGAAGCCGTATCCGCGTGCGTAAACTAAATATGGGATCTAAAACAGAGCCGACGGTATTTGTCAGTGGGCCATTTGAATAGATTGCCTTTGCATCCCGAATTTCGCGATTACGGCCTAAGAAGTTGAGTCGGCTCGTTTCGTACTGAACATCTCCGATTGCGTGGTTATCAGTTGCGACGACGTGGGCGGCCCAAACATTTCGGTCGGTCTGTGACCGCTTTCTCCTTGTTGCGATGATGGCCGAAATATCTTTTAGATATTCGGTCTGCACAAAAAGATTAGAAAATGCCGGGTGCGCTTGATCGGCGGATTGCGTATTGAGAACGACTTCGCAATAAGAAGTGACCTCAATTTCTCTCACTCCAAAACCTCTGTTGGTTAAGGTGAGTCGCCTCACTTCGGCCTGACTCTCTGGAGACACAAAAATTTCTAGTTCACTTGAAATGTGACGGTAGTCTTGGGTGAATTTCGCGCGATCTTCAGCAAAAGAGACTTCGTAGTGTTCTCCCTCTACGCAGGTCGGCTGATAGGCGGCTGACCAAACCTTCTGATCGTCACAGTCTTTTAAGAAAAAATACGTACCCCAATTATCTTTAGTGACGTCTTCTCTCCACCGCGTGACGGCGACTTGACCAGCGCGGCTGAAACCAGATCCCGCAGAGGTCAACATAACGGTGTAGTTTCCGTTTGATAATAACTGCGTGGTCGGAACAAGTCTTTGCACGGAATGGTATTGTCTCGAGACGTGAATGATCGAATCTCTGATCGCCCCTGCATGGGCGGCGGATGGCATTTCAATTGAGCCCACATTTTTTGGGATACGTTCTTGAAGCAAGAGTTCAGTGGCCTGCACCATAGGCTCTCGGTGAAATCTTCTCGCCACGACGGAGGTCTTTAAAATATTGTTGATTGCGACAAGTCCCATGCCTTGATGATGGGCCATGTAAGCTTGAACGATAGATTTTTCATTTCCGTCTGGTAGTCGACTCGGAGTAAAGTCAACGGCCTCGTAAAAACCAAAACGTCCGCGAGCACCCAAAGCCTCGAGTCTTCTCAAGTTTTCACAAGCTTCGGTAGGCTTGTACATCGCAGCCAAAAGAGTTGCGTAAGGTGCTACGACTCTGTCAGCACCGAGGCCGCGTTTAAGTGCCAAGTCTGGAACTCCAAAATTTGAATACTGGTAAGTGAAATGCAAATCTCTTTGGTTATAAGCTGATTCTGATATTCCCCACGGAATCGCTCGCTCCTCACCATAATCAATTTGTTTTTCAACAATCAGCTGGCAGGTTTGCTCGAGCAATCCACCTTTGGGTTGAAGCATAACGAGCGAAGGCATGAGGTACTCAAACATCGAGCCCGACCAAGATACGAGAGCCGTGCTGTCTTCAACCGGAACGAGGGCGCGTCCAAGACGAAACCAATGGTTAACCGGAACGTCACCTTTAGCGATCGCGATGAAACTTAAGAGGCGAGCTTCTGAGGCGAGTAAATCGTAATAACTCGCATCGAGAGTTTCGTCACCAACCCGCATCCCGATCGCGAATAACTTACGAACGGGGTCGTAAAGATGTTCAAAATCCATTTCATTAAAAAGTGCGTAACAGAGTTCGCGAGCGTTCTTGATTTTTTGAATCAAATTTTTGGCATGTTCAAAAGCATCCGATTGGTCGAGACCTTCAGTTTTGGCAAACTCTTCGAGAGATATGCTCTCAGGAAAACGAGAGTTCGAAAATAATTTTTCGAACTGGTATATCCACTGATTAATTTCGTTCACAAATAACTGGTAATTTTTTTGAAGTTCCCCAGTATTGATGCCTGAAAGTAGCTCGTCGTCTAAGATGGCGAGTTGAGACCGTACGTCGTTCCAAAATGATTTTTGGTAAAAAAGTTCGGGCTTCGATTGCAAAAGCAAAGCTTTGAGCTTTCCAAAACTTACTGATTTATCGACGGGCAGTTCAAATTCAAAAATTTGAAAACTTGATCTGAGGCCATCTTGCGTTGGGGCAAAAGAAAGCGGGAAACGAAGCATTTCACTGAGGCCTTGGGCGACCGCGAGAAGGTGTCCGGCGAAATTTCCGTTGTCGACCGCTGAAATATAACGAGGCTCGAGCGGTCTCAAATCTGTCGTATCGTACCAATTTAAAAAGTGACCGCAGTGTTTTTCGAGTGCTTTAAGAGTAAGGAGCGTTTCAGAAATTCGGTCGACCGCATTCTCAAGGGTCGCCCAGCCGAAGTCGTGTGCCGATAAAACAGATAGAAGATACAGACCAAAATTTGTTGGAGAACTTCTGTGGGCCACGACGGGTTCAGGAATCTCTTGAAAATTGTCGGGAGGTAAAAAGTGATCTTCTTTCGTCACAAAGCGCGTGAAGAAATGCCAGATGCGCCTTGCGGTCAGCTCTAGCAGTGCTGAATCCTCCTCAGAGAGAGGGGTTTCAACGGCTTGCGTCCGCGGATGACTTGCGTAAAAAGCAAAGAGAGGAGAACTCAGCCAAATGATAAAAAAGCCGGCGGCGCCTAAAAGCGAAGAAGGCCGAGAGAGAATGACCGTAATAAAAAAAGCGAGATTCATGAGTTGCGCGACAAGATGGGGCTTAAAGAATGCACTGAGCCGCAGGCTTGATGATTCTTTAATTTGGGCAGCCGTCGTCCATTCGAGGAGATGCCGATGACTTAAGAACTGACGGTAAAGTGAGCGAATGATCGCGTCGAGGGCCATCGAAGCATCATACGGAATGAACATGAAGATCATAAAAATACGTTGAAGGTTCGTCCAAAGATCTTCAGAGATTTGATTGAACTTCTGTAAGTAAGTTTGGTTTCCGCAAGGCTTGAAGATATCAATCACTGCAGACAAAGCGGCGGGAGTTGCCAGAGATATAAATGCGAAGGTGAGCCAGACGATCGGACTTTTTGAAATGAATGCCGCAGTAATGAGAAAAAGTAAACTCGTCGAAAAAAGAGATCGTCTTAAATTATCGAGCATCTTCCAGCGGCCGACCGCCGATATAAGATTTCCCGCTCTGCCAAAAATCCAAGGAAGAAGTTGCCAGTCGCCGCGTGTCCAGCGGTGATTACGTGCGGCGGCAACGCCAACATGCGAAACCGCTTCTTCAAAAAACTCGATGTCGCTTAGATAACCGCACCTCGCAAACTGACTTTCAAATAAATCATGGCTCAACAAAGTATTTTCAGGGATACGCCCTTCGAGAGATTTTTCGTAAACTTCGACGTCGTAAATGCCCTTTCCGAGATAGGAACTCTCTCCGAATAAATCTTGATAGACATCAGAAACTTTTACCGCGTAAGGATCGACTCCCCAAGGACCTGACGTGAGTCGTTGAAAGAGAGTTACTTCGTGGGCAGCTGGCAAGAGCGTCGTGATTCTAGGTTGCAGAATTCCGTATCCGTTAACGACTTTGCCGTTTTTAAATTCTGGATGATTGAGCGGATGCGCGAGCGTGCCAACAAGATTTGCGACGGCTCCTTTCGGGAGCTTCGTATCAGAGTCAAGCGTGATAACATACTTCACTTTTGATGGCGCAGAAACGTTCTTTCCATCCAAACTCAAATGGCTGGTTTGGTTGTGACCAAGCAAAAGACGATTGAACTCGGTGAGTTTGCCGCGCTTACGTTCCCACCCCATCCACTTTTGTTCTGAAGAATTGAAGATACGACGTCGGTGAAAAATAAAGAATCGAAAATCTCCAAGTGAAACTTCTGCATATTTTTGATTGAGCGTATCGATGCGTTTTTGCATTGTCCGTATAAGCTTTTCATCTTCGGCTTGGGTCTCGACGCTGGAATCTTTAAAATCGGTCAGAAGCGCAAAGTGAACGAATCCGCCTGGATTTGAAAGATAATGAATTTCGAGTTGCTCGAGATGCAAATCAATATCTGACTTTTTACTGATCAACGTAGGAATGACAACAAAGGTTTTGTATTCTTCCGGAATTCCAGTCTCGAGATTGAGACGTGGTAAATGTTGAGGCCCGAGTAACGCAACCGTCATACGATTCACAATTCCGACGGCGATTTCAATCGCGGGAATAAGCGCTATCAGGTATAGCCACCACCTCGGGTGAAATTCTTTGAGTGCGAGATTTAATAAGCCGTACGTTAAAATCGTCGCGGCGAGAATGCCGCCCAGAAATAAATCACTTCCGTGGGTGAGGTACTGTTGTCTCAAATTTTGCCCGAGGCTTCTCGGAGCCCTCACCATTTTTTCGAATTCCTCACGGCCCCCGTCGATTAATAAAAAACCTGGGTCAACGCCAGTGGCCTGAGAGGCCTCAATGAGTTTCTGCGCGATTTCAAGTTGGGAAAGCGGCGATGCCCGAGAGATTTGCTCGAGGGCATGTCGGTACCGATCTCTTGTTGCAAAATCCATCTTAGAATACATCGAGCCTTTTCGAAGGGTTTCATCAACGAGACTCACGTCTTCGAAAAATTTCTGCCAGTCATAAGCAGACATCAGCCGAAAACTTGTGATGATATTACGAACCGTCGCGTTGGCGGCCGTCTGGCTATGATGTTCGATGCTGACCACGTTGTCGGCATGTAGGTTCTCTTGGGTGAGCCTCTGATCGATCCACTCTAAGATCGGGTTCACTTTCGAATCCTGAAAATGAAGTCTCTGCAAAAGTTGAACGTAAAAGGCGATTCCAAAATTTCGATTCCGAATCGAATCTAAAATTTGCGAAATCGAACGAGGGGTTTTTTCGCCGAGCCCTAAAACTTCATTTGCGATCTCATCGGCTTCTTTTCGTCCTTCTTGAGATTTAACGATACGGTCACTGAGGCGTCTTAAATTTTCTATGAGCACGATTTGGATGGTAATTGAAATAGCCCAGAGTTCACCGATTGTTAAAGGCTGAACCTTTTGGTAGGCCCGAACGAACCTAGCGAGGAGTTCGGGTTCAAACAAACTATCGTTATGGGCGACAAAGGCCCAAGCTATTCCGTAAATGCGAGGGAGTCCTGCGAAGGGTTGATCTTTTAGTTTAGGAAGCTCGCGATAATATTTTGGTGGAAGATTTTGATGAATGTCGAGGAGCTGGGCGCGAATAATATGAAAATTGTCGATGAGCCATTCTGCAGCGGGAGTAATCGCACGCTGTTCGCTTACGGCTCTTAAAATCAGAAGGTAAGATTCTTCAAGCGCTTTCCGATTATCTGAAAGTCTGGGCGTCAGTTTTAAACCGGCACGAGGATTGTCGGTGACTTCTTGGGCTTTGGCTAAAGATTGGGCATGGATTTCAAGCCGATGGGCTGAAAATATTTCGGCTCGAATTACTTCTTCAAAAGATCCGAAAATAGTAGACTTCGGCGTCTTGAATAAAATTTTTTCTGATAACAGCTCGATCGAATTTTTCACCACTACCTAAGCTCTCCACATGTTACAATATTCCTCATTGCAACCCACTTTGCCCCGAGGAATGAATACGAGTGAAGCGCGATGATGAGTAGGCATTGGGTTGTTGTATACCAGAAAGTTAGATAGTGTGTCGTTATGAATTCGAAACATGTTGATGGAATTGTGAAAAAATTGGGGCCCGGACTCATTACGGGCGCAGCCGATGATGATCCGAGTGGGATTGCCGCTTATTCACAGGCGGGTGCTCAATTTGGTCTCAATATGTTGTGGACGATGTTTTTAACGTATCCGCTGATGGTCGGCATCCAAATTATCAGCGCCCGCATTGGTCGCGTTACCGGAAAAGGCCTCGGATCGAATATCAAAGATCATTATCCAAAGTGGATCATGTACGTGACCGTCTCTCTTTTGCTCCTTGCAAATACGATTAATATCGCTGCTGATATTTCGGCAATGGGCGGAGCGCTTAATCTTCTCTGGCCTGGGTCGGTGCACTATTACGCTGCCGGATTTGGCGCAATTTCTCTTGCACTCCAACTCTTTATTCCTTACCGAAAATACGTCCGTATTTTGAAATGGCTCACTCTTTCGCTTTTAGCATACGTTGCGAGCCTGTTCGTCGTCGAAATTCCGTGGAGTGAAGTTTTACTCAGAACTTTTATTCCGCATATTTCTTTCAAGCCCGAATACATCATGACTCTAGTTGCCGTGTTCGGAACAACGATTAGTCCTTATCTTTTCTTCTGGCAGGCCTCACAAGAAGTTGAAGAGCAAAATTTAAATCCAGAATCGAAAGCACTCATCAACGCTCCTGGACAGGTAAAGTCTAATTTTCGCCGCATCAACTTAGATACTTATATCGGAATGGGGTTTTCAAATCTTGTTGCATTCTTTATTATTTTGACCGCTGCCGTGACACTACACACTCATGGCATCACCGACATTCAAACGTCGGCAGATGCGGCAAAAGCATTGCGGCCACTCGCGGGCGAGTTTGCATTTTTTCTTTTTAGCGCCGGCATCATCGGGACGGGATTTCTTGCAATTCCGGTCCTGGCAGGCTCGTCTGCTTACGCAATCGCCGAAGTATTCGACTGGAAAAGCCGAAGTCTGGAGCTGAGTCCCCAGATGGCAAAGCGGTTTTATAGCATCATCGTAATTTCGACGATGTGCGGATTGGCCTTAGGCTTTTCAAAGATTGATCCGATCAAGGCACTTTATTTAAGTGCTGTCGTGAACGGAGTCATTTCGGTACCAATCATGGCTCTCATGATGCTCATGGCGGTAAAGCCCGAAATCATGGGAACACTCGTGATCCGAAAAAAACTGCAAGTGCTCGGTTGGCTTGCTGTTTTCTTTATGAGCCTAGCGGTAATCGCGATGTTTGCGATTCACTGATTCAGGTAGGTCGGTCCAAAGCTTTTAAGGCGGCGGCAGGTTGAAATTTTTTAATACCTTCTAGTAAAGACTTGTCTCTTTCGGTAATAAAATTAATCACGAGACCATCGCGACCTGCACGAGCGGTACGGCCCACGCGGTGGAGATAGTTGTCGAGCTGTTGCGGCATATGGTAGTTGATCACGCGACCGACGTGATCAACGTCGAGACCGCGTGACGCGAGATCAGTCGAGATCAGAAGACGCACTTTTCCATCGCGAAAGGCTTTGAGATTTTTTCGGCGTTCGATTTTATCCATCTCTCCACGGTAAATGAGACATTCTTGCCCGAGCTTCTTAAGTCCGTGAGCTAATTTATCGCACTGATCGCGGGTATTCGTAAATATGAGAGTGCCACCTTCGAAATCTTTGGTGAGTAAAGTTTCAAGAAGCGGAAGGCGCTTACCATCTTCGACAGTGCGATTGATCGTTTTAAGAGTCGGAACCACTTGGTGACTACCGGCACTCTTTATAAGTTTTGCGCCTTTAAAAAGTTTATCGATGAGCTTTTGGACTTCGGGCGCAAGTGTCGCCGAAAAAAGTGCGAGCTGGCGCTTTTCTTGACAAGCCCCTACGATGTGAGAAGCATGTTCGAGGAATCCTTCGTCGAGCATTTGGTCGGCTTCATCGAATACCAAAAGTCTGACATCTTCGAGGCTTATGAGTTTGCGATCTAATAATTGAACGAGTCTTCCAGGGGTTGCAACCAAGATTTCGAAAGGTCCATTCACATTTTTGCGAGCGACTTCAAATGCCGTTCCACCTAAAACGCTTCGCACCCGAAGCCTCGTTGTATGAGTGAAGGGTTTAAAAACTTTCGATACTTGTTCTCCGAGTTCACGTGTCGGTACAATCACGGCAGCGCGAGGGCGTGCTTTTTCGGTGACGGCATCGCCGCTGATTTCGAGGCTCTTTAATAAATGCATGATTGGAAGTGCGTACGCGAGAGTTTTGCCGCTTCCGGTTTCAGAAAATCCGATGACGGATTCTCCATTCTTTAACTGCGGAATTGCTCGGGCCTGAATTTCTGTCGGAGTGAGAAAGCCTTTTTCTTCGAGAGTGGCAGTCAAGGAAGAAAGAATTTCAAAATCTTTAAACGAACTCATAAATGTCCTTAGGTATGAATATAATGTCTTGGCCAATGTATTGGCCAAGACATTGGTAAGACGAACCTGTACTCTTGGGGCCATAAAAGCAAGACGAGAGGATCATTTCCCGAAAATTTCATAGTCGACTTGTAATATTTATGGGTCCTTTCAAAGACGCGTATGACCATTTCATTTATCGGAGTGCCTGAATCCAAGAGCGCATATCCGCGATGCCTTGAGCATCCGGAGTGATCGGATGAACCAGCGGCGTTTCGATGCTCCGTCACTGTAGAGTGGGTACCGCGGTTCGTACTGAATTTAAATAGCTGTGCACTGAAGCTCGTACAACATTTCTCGGTCCCAGTAGCTCAAATTAATAATATCGCTCACCATACGCATCGTCGCCTGGCTGTAGGCACGCGCTTCAATCGACGGCAAGAAAACCTCGAGCGTGAAAAGGTGATTAGGATTCTCGGTGATGAACGCTCGAACTTCTTGAGTCGTTCCGATCAAGATTTTTTGGCCCGGTACACTCGCAACTTTTGTGATGAGAACTGATTTTGTATTCATCTTTACTTCGCACTGAAAACTTTCAGCAAGAGCGTGTGACGAAAGCGAGAATAGAACAGAAAAAATTGAAAGAATGTGAAATTTCATGGGGGTAACCTCCGTTTGGTAAGCATTCCATCTCCAAAATTCACACGAATCAAGCCGCCATTTCATTTCTAACGCACGAGAGTTGAAGCTTTAACTTGAGTGAGTTTTGATCTAAGCCATATCCCAAGGAGTCTTTATGAAAAATTTGGTCTTAGTTCTTTCTGCGGGCGTATTTGTGTCAACAATTGCTTCGGCTTTTCCGACGACGGAGCAAATGGCTGA
>JAYTQQ010000081.1:0-15618 GCA_043746635.1 Bdellovibrionales bacterium
TCACAAAACCGCATCCATCGTCACCGATCAAGGACAGTCTTGGCGTGTGGCACCTTCTTTACTATTGAAGATCGCTCAACGAACGAAGGCCGAGCCCCAAGGGAATTTGTTTCAACTTCATAAATCAAACCGTGAAAACTGACCTCTTGTCCCTGGCTAGATTTCAATTGGCCTCCTTCAGTTCTGGCTCGGCATTGTAAGCGAGCTCTGAATTGCAAAAGCCAAAATAGCGGTCGGTCAGGTAAGCGAGGGATGCTGGTCGACACTAAGATCCCGCGATTTTCACCAAATCCCACCGCTCGGGACTGCAATTGACAGGCGGGCAGCTCCCCAGTAAAACCCCAATCTGGGGTCTCCAAAATGCCAACTCAACTATATCGTAGTAGGCCCCAAGGACATTGGTTTGTTGACCTTCCATTTACGCTACTTATACTCGAGGCGCTGAATCGCACCGTGACCATGTACCTAGATTATGCCGAGGATCAGGCTGTGAGTCGAAAACCAATGCACATGGCTGACTGGGTGAAAAAGCTTGATGGCTTTTTACAGTTCAACGAAAAGAACATTTTAACCCATGCCGGAAAAATCTCGCATCAAATGGCTCTTGAGCACGCTGAAAAAGAATTTGAAAAATTTGAGGTGAATCGCCAACAAATTGAATCCAAAAATCCAGTCAGTGACTTCGATAAAATGGCCAAACAGATCTCGAGTAAGAAACCAAAAATCCGAGGTAAGCCAGGTAAGCCAGGTAAGCCGAAAACGTGAAAAGTGATGAAAAAGAATAAAAATCGCCTTACATTAATAAAATGAAGCCAAATGAAAAGGTAAAAGCGCAAAAAAAACTTACGAATTTCAGCATCCGCTTGAAATCACTTTAGTTATTTTATTTCGTTCCGTTAATCTTTGGTAGTTCTGACATTTGCCTCCTATCTAGTGGCCTTGATAGCCCAGCTTAGTGTTAAGCGGCATATGTGAAATAAATTCAAAACAATTTGTTCTACAACACATTGCGAAAAATTCTGGTATAAATTATTTCACTTAACAATAACACGATCGTGGATTCCGAAGGCTTTGAAACACTATCTAAAGAGGATGTTTATGAAAACGATTTTAACTATTGCGGTTTTGACTTTAACTGGAACGACAGTTTTTGCCAAAGGAACAATCTCTTGTAAAAAAATAACCGAATCTATAGCACAAGGCTACGAAATTAAAGCCTCTGGAAAAAATGCTATAATTTTAATCAAAGGGCAAAAAGTTGCTGACCTCGTGTTGGTTGATTCAAAAATATCACCAGGTGGAGATCTAAAGTCGGCTTTCCGATATAGCCAAAATGTCGTTAATGGGTATTCTCTTGAAATCACGACTGGTGGCCTAGCTGGATTGACCGAGGCTACTGTTTATCATGGTGGTGTTGCTGGCTTCATGCCAATTGCTCAGCTTAACGACTGTAAATAGGCGAACAATAAATACCAACGCTCCCTCATGGAAGATTGATCTTTATCTTTAAGTTGCCTTAGCATTTTAGACCAAAATTTCAGCTTTGAAACTGATCTAATCAACGAATTGATAGGTTCCATGGCACATATTTAAAATGGCAGTTTAGCCTTGGCAGTTCGTCAAAATATTCGACAATCGAGATTTTCAGCAGTTAAAAAACAGCTAGAAACTTTCCTGTCAGAGTACTAGTTCAATAGCCACTACTCCGCTTTTAAAAATACCAACCAAGATTGATGTCAACGATCTGCACCTGAGTGAGTATTGTCTGGTACGAGCTCCACTCGCCTCTGATATCGTATGGGCCGACAAAATGGCTCACGCTCAGTTCTGACTTGATAAGACTCAAGCTTTTGGTTCCCGCGAGATATTGAATGACTTCTCCGCGTGTTCTTACTTTCCAATTGTTGCTGAGCGGCCACAGTAAAGAAGCCTGAAAGCCGGGGCCCATTCGATAGAATCGATCCATCGTTCCTTCAAATGCAGATGAATATTCGGCATGACCCGTCGCCAAGAATGACCAGTTCATTTTCTGAATTAAAAAAGTTACTCCTACGCCACCCTGCAGGTAGGCGTCGAGGCAGCCCACACACTTAAGGTCGATGGGTCTTTGCAATCCGGAAGCGACCCACCAAGATAGTTTTTTTTGCAATCCTGAGAAAGCTTCTAAGTTAGCAACTTCGGCAAAAGTAAATTCATCAATCCGGCTGATACTTCGATTTGAAACAACAGTGCTGGCGCGGAGTCTTGCCAGCACAAGCTCGGACTGCGGAAGATATCCTAAGTCGGGCCCGAGCAAATCCTGAAAAGCTGGTCTCGCTTCGATTCCGACGAAGTTGTCTGCCCCTTCGGCGCCGGCTAAAAGAGCGAGCTTTGCGCTTCCGTGACCATGATCCGGAGAAACCATTTTTTCAATAATGATCGAGTCTGAAGTTAAATTTTGCGCTCTGAGCAGAAGTAGTTTTCGATCCATTTGCGACTGTGCTTCGTCTGCACTTTTAGTTTGGGCGAGAGCTTTAAATTTTTGCCAGTCCATTAGTGCATCTAAAGTTTTGCTCGAGTCGTGACTGCTCGCTTGCGAAATATCGTCTCTCAAAGTATAAAAACGTGCCCGTTCTTCGGAGCTCATCTGGGAGATTCGCGTACTGATGACTCGCAGGAGAGACGGTCGCACTTGAACGGATCTGACCGCATCGGGCAGACTCGTTAAGGCTTTCACGGTATCAATCGGAATGGCAGACGCATGAAACTGGCTTCTTAATTCCCATATAGGATTCGCAACTTCAAGTAGAGACAAAAGATGATAGGAACAATTACGAATAAAGAAATAATATTTGAAATAAGTCGTGCCCATTTCCCAAATGTGATTGAGCAAGTGATCAATTTGATCCGGAGTCAGGTTCAACTGATATTCCCAAAGGTCTCGACTATCGATGTCGGTATAGTTGTTGGTTTTTAAATAGTACGGATTGATATTAAAATACCCCGGATAAAGTCCGAATAAACCTTTGAATATATATTCAGGCCCAGGATCAGCTTCGGTTACGGCATCGAAGCTAATTGCATAATCAAGTAAGTCATTTTTTGGACTCGAGTGACCACGGGGTTCAGAGTCGATTCGTAAAAAAGTATGGCCAAACATCGACCCAGGCGAGCCCATATAGGCCGCAGCGTAAACGACCACGATAGATCGTGCATGCAAACGAGTTTTCCATTCCGAAAATTCTTTGCAACTGTGATCTTCACTTTGGAGTGCGAGCTCGGACTTTAGAAAACGGTAACGTTCCGGAAAAGCACATTGGGGAGGCTGATTGAGCGGACCAACACCACGAGCGTGAGGGTCAGAGAAAGCGGCAAGATTTGCGAGAAGCTCGGCTTTTGGATCGGCTTTACCAATTGGGCTCATAAAAAAATCGGCACCATCCGCTTCGCTACGCCCATCTCGGTAATGCAAAAGTCTTAGCCAATAAGCCGACCGTGAAATTTTTAGAGCTTGTTCGTCTGAAAAAGCAACAGCCGCAGAGGCTGCGGCTAAAAAAAATAAACTGAAAAATAAAATTCGCGTGAACAAAAACAATTTAGCCGGCGATCACGCAAGCTTGCTTGAGGTTAGGGTTTTTAAGAATTTCAGATCTAACGGAATCAAGCATTTGGTGCGCATCCGTTGAACCTGTCGGAAAAATTTCTGAGTATTTAGATTTTGCCATCTCTGCTAGTGCCGACGGATCACTGCAACCTAATGTTTGCGCGAATGCAGTCAAATTTTCTCCTTGCCCACGAGCCATTTCAATTTTGAGGCTAGGCAAATTAGCTTCTGCAAAACTTGTCGCTTCTTTCTCATTGTAAACGATTCCGCTCGCTGAACAATTCGATGTGCCAGAGGTAATACCGAAAAGCTGACTCGAAAAGGTTCCGTTCGTGGTGATGGCCAAAGATTGAGACAATTTCGTATTTTTCTGAATCACGAGACTTCCTAATCCACAACCTGCATCACCTGCCGCGAAAGCTGAGGCCGTCAAAAAAGTCAGAGAAAGAATAATCAAACTACGCACGTGCTTCTCCTTGAAAATAAGTGTTTTAAAAATTTAATCCCGTTTCGTTTTTAAACACAATAAATTTCTAAATTTTCAATAATCTGGTCTAGCGTCAATTGATCACCATGAAAATTTGTTACTTCCTACGCTTTGACGTGCATCATGCAAAGCATAGGCTGCGTCGACTAAGGAAAATGACGAATCGACGACTTGTTTTGAGGGCGTGAAAGAAATTTAACGATCGCCAAGAAGAAAGTCGCGCCCACAATGGCTGAGCCTATCGCTTCCCAGAAACTAAAAGTTGTGAATCCAAGAATTTCAAATGAAAACCCACCCAGGAACGAACCGATCATTCCGATGACGGTGTTCGATAAAAAATTATGGTGAAGTGACGGTGGAGAAATTTCGGTTGTCACCCAACCCGCGATCAATCCAACAATGAAGTACATGACGATGTTCATAAACCCTCCCTAGTTACTTTCTTACGTAGCAAAAGCCTTGCCACCAAGTAGAGCACCACAATAAAGACTCACAAAAATAGAAAGACAATTTGCCTGAATTTAAAAGGCAGAATTTCACATACGTTCAGGAACAGGTATTCCGAGTAAAGCTAGACCATGCTTGATCATGAGTCCGGTCGACATCGCGAGCGCGAGACGTGCTGATTTTAGATCATCATTCCCTGCCGTTGCAATCGGACATTCATGATAAAATACATTAAACTTTTTTGCGAGGTCATAAAGATAATTGCAAAGTGAATTGGGCTTGTAAGACTCACTCGCGATCATTACGACCGAATTAAAATTCATGAGCTGAAGGGATAAGTTTTTCTCTGAGACATGTGTGAGCAAAGAAAAGTTTGTTTTTTTCTTTGGATCGAATTCTAATTTTCTACCCAGAGAGGCAATACGGGCGTAAGAATACTGAATGAATGGCCCCGACTCACCGTCAATTTTCAACCATTCGTCCATGTCGAAAACGATCGATTTATTTGTGTCGATTCTGAGCATGCCGTACCGAATGGCACCCTTCGCAATCATCGCTGCGGTTTGATCGACCTCTGTTTGCGTCCATTCGTCTTTGTACCGAGAGAGATATTTCTCTTTTACCATTCGCTCCATTTGCTGAATGAGACTTAAAAGCGGAACGATATTGCCTTTACGGGAGCTCATGGCTCCATCTGGAAGCTCGACAAAATTGTATTGGAGATGAAAACAAGCTTTCGCCTGTTTAAAGCCAAGAATCTCTAGAACACGAAAGACTTGTTTGAAATGATGCGATTGTCTCGTATCGACAACGTAAATGCTTTTTTCAATATGAACATCTTCAAATTTTCGACGAGCGAGCTCTAAATCTTTCGTCGCGTAGAGTCCCGTACCGTCTGTTTTCAACAACAAACAAAACCCGAGATTTTCGTTCTCGAGATCTATCCCGATAGCGCCTTGGCTCTCGACGAGTTTTCCTTCGGCGAAACATTTCTTGGCAAACTTAACGCTATCGGCATCGACTTCCGACTCCCAGTACCAGTAATCGAAATCGACGTCGGCCCATCGGTAGACTTGTTTCATCAAATCAATCGACCATTCACGGGTTTCTTTCCAGAGATCAAAATAATCGCCGTGTCCTTCTTCGAGATCTTTGATAATCGAAGTGAGCTCGGCTTTATTTTTCGGTCCTTGCGGAGTCGTCTCTTCATCTTCAAGCTTGATGTGCGCTTTCGAATACATACGCCCTAACCACTCTCCGCGATTCGTCTTCGGAACCGACTCCTGATTATGAAGCTTCAAGTACCACAAACACTTAGCGACGTGAGTTCCCATATCTCCGGGAAAGGTCGCCGTTAATATTTCATGTCCCGAATATTTGAGCATTCTGACAAGTGCATCGCCCAAACATAAATTTCTCATGTGACCGACATGAAGTTCTTTATGGGTGTTCGGCTGAGAATACTCGATCATCGTTCGTGGATTTTTTTCGGTCAAAGTTCGCTGAAAATATTTCGAATTTAAAATGGGAGTTAAAACCGAGTCTCCGAGAGCCGCAATTTGAATTTTCAAATTGAGATACGGACCCGCGGCGATCGACTGCACGATTACTTCATCCGTTTGTAAATTTTCTTGAAGTTGCTTTGCAACCAAAGCCGGACTTGTCTTTAAAAGTTTAGAAAGAATAAAACAGCCAAAGGCCAAATCGCCCATCTCAAGATTTGGTGGTTCAACAAGAGATTGATAAAGATCATCTACCGGCACCTGACTCGCCTGAGGATAGGCTTTGCCAAGTGCCAAGTGAAGTTTCTGGCTGATATGAAGACGGATCGGATCGTGAGTCAATTTCATAGGGCAAGCATACTGACAAAGTTTTCGGAGGTCAACTCACCGACAAGAATCGGATCTTGCCGATCTTACTTAGATCCTACTTCAATCCCATTCACCCGAATCAATTCCAATTTCGGAAGCTCTCCGTAAAAGTCAGCCACATGCACTTGCATCTCGACATGATTGCGAGCCTGGCAAGTGAGCCGATCTCTTTGCGGGATTGCGTGGGCTTCGATCACCGAATAATTTTCGCCGTCGCCATTTTTAATCACGACGAAAGAAGCTGGAGTCTGACAAATCGAACTGTAAACGACCGTCGCGACTAACTGAGAGTGCGCCGCCGGATGCGAACTATCTGAGTTTTGAGCGACTCGCACCATCTGTAATTGACCGAGAGACGCAAGGTGGCCGTTCAAAATAGTCGGGCCACTGTCTATCGAAACTTCATCTGCAAATACACTTAAGGTCGAAAGTAAGACGGATGTAAGAACCAAAAGCATTTTCATAAAAACTCCTTGGTAAAGTTACCATGGTTTTAGACCAGTAACCCTGATTTTTCAACTAACTAATTGGCTAGTAATCTGACCCAGTTAAAAATCCAGCGTATTCACCGGTCATCGAAGTAAATCTTCGTAGAACGCGCCCATCGGTAAACTTGGATGCTTGAGTTGAATTTCGAGGATCCAACGATCCGCGATAGGCTTTCGGTCCAGTGCCTTGAGAGCGCCTTTGTGGTGAATTGCGTGCGGAAAATCTCCGATGCGATGGCCACTCGCTCCCTGTAAATTCAGTTCGTAGCCGTGCATTTTGGCCGACTCACCTGCAAATTGATAAAGGGCGGAACCGCTAATCGATTTTTGTCCCCAGTGCATTCTCACTTCTGAAAAAACGTCTCTCCCCGCCTGAATTATTTTTTCGGCCTCGGCATTTTTTCCGAGAATAAAAGTCTGACCGCAATCTCCTTCATGATTATAAAACACAAGTCCGAGATCTAAAAAGAAGGGGTCTCCGTCTTTGATTTTAACGTCAGGATCTGAAGTCTCGCGAAACGTTTTCAGCGTATTCTCGGCAAAACGAATTTTCGACGGATGCCAAACTTTTTCAACCTCGAAATCTTTGAACAGGGTTTTGGCGACCGAATGAGCATCTGCTTCGGTCATGCCCGCGGAGATACGCTGAGATAGCTCATGGAGTACGGTCCACGTGCGAGCTTGAGCTCGGCTTAAAGAATCATGGCTAAACTCGGCGCTGACATTTTCGATCGTATCCATAGACGTCATCGAATAACACAAAAGCAGGAATTTTGACTAACAATTTTTAAGCGACAACCGGCGTGTGGACAATAATCCATACAAGATACATATGAGTCAGGTGATGAACCATTTGGTCAAATCCGAGGGCATTCCAATAGCCGGCTTTGCTCTGGTCGTCGAAGCGACCTAGATAACGGGGGCCAGATTTAATTCGGTCCATAACGAAATGAATTCCAAAGTCGACAAGTGCGAGCCACCACAATTGGCCGACTCCAAATGCAAACACGATGCAGATTGTAAGAGCTGCGTGAACTCCGGAGTGCAAGCACAACGGCAAAAAGAAATCCCAATTGGGGCTGAATTTCTTTAACATATATTCACGTTGCAGCGGAAAATCGGCTAAAAAATGCTTAAACTGATAAACGATCAGTAAAGTGAATATGTTCTCAGGTGTCGGAACCATCAGAGTTGCTTCCTAAGTCGTTACGTACAAAATCAGTCTATTTCATTGTTTAAAGAAGTTTTAATCAAAAGATGCAAATTTCAGAAGTCTAGACTTTCGACTTTGCTTCTCTCGACTCAAACCACACCCCTATTACTTTTTCGCTTTTGGCGTGCGGGCTTTTGCGTGATTCTCTTTCTTCGGAATATGAATATCATATTCTTCGCTACCGTTGATCTCAAGGTGAGCCTGTTCGACGATCTGCTCTCTTCTGTTCTCAATTCGTGCAAATTTTCTTTCTCGTTCGTCTTGTTTTTCTTCGGCACGATCTTGCATTTTCTGCTCGATCGCTTCACGTTGAATGGCGTCTAGGCCATCTTCTTTGGTGCTGGTTCGAACGTATTGGGCTCGAACTTTATCTTTAAATACTTGATCCCGTTCGCGCTTCTTCAAAATCTTTTTCAAGTCTACTTTTTCATCACGATTAAGAGGCTCGTCTTCTGAAAGATAAACGCGATCTTTTTTAAAGTCGATTTTTCGCTGTCGCAAGTTCGCAAGCTCTTCTCGTAGGCCATCAGCCTTGAGGCGCACGCCCGAAAAACTTAAGACTAAAAGAAAGATGAGAAGTTTTGGGCCTAAAGTGCGAAACATAATTGAAGTCCTCAAAATCTCTATCGGAATCCCTTTGCTATTTTTCAAGCATTCGCACCCGATTCGTCTTAAGACGTGCTGACCGAACAAATCTTATGTAACGCGAAAGGAAAAGCTGAGACATTCGTCTGGATCCAAGCCTCTAGATAAGCTAAGCTCGGGCGCAAGATTATTAATTTTCAGAAAGTGAACTTCACGCATGCAACTTTTAAACGCACTCATCTTATTCGCGGCACAAACTTCGTTCATCGTCATCGCCATTCTCGTCGTCGTTTTTGTGATCGCCATTCTCATCGCCCGCGGAAGATTCAAACCAGAACTCGAGATTCAAGACATCGGATCTCACTTCGAACGCTATAAAGAAATTCTCGAATTTGAGCTCCTCGATAAAAAGAAATTTAAGCAAAAGCAAAAAGACCAAAAGAAACAAGAAAAGCAGAATAAAAAAGTAGACGAGCTAAAACGTCGTATTTTTGTTCTCGACTTTGACGGAGACATCAGAGCTTCTGCGGTCGAGTCTCTCAGACACGAAATCTCTGCAGTCCTTCAAGTTGCTGACCAGAAAGACGAAGTTCTTTTGAGACTTGAAAGTCCCGGCGGAATGGTCCCAGGTTATGGTTTGGCAGCATCGCAGCTGATGCGGCTCAAAGAAAAATCAGTGAAGCTCGTCATTTCTGTCGACAAAGTGGCAGCGAGCGGCGGCTACATGATGGCTTGCGTGGGCAACCAGATTCTAGGGGCGCCTTTTGCAATTTTTGGATCGATCGGCGTCGTCGCGAGCCTTCCAAATTTTTACAAGCTTCTGCAAAAAAATGACATTCGTTATGAAGAAGTGACTGCTGGAGAATACAAACGAACCGTCAGCGTCTTAGGAGAAATAACCACCAAAGGAATGGAGAAATTCAAAGAACAACTTGAAGAGACCCACATTCTTTTTAAAAATTTTGTCGCGCAAAACCGTCCTTCCCTGGATATCGGGAAAGTCGCAACGGGCGAACACTGGTACGGAACTCAGGCACTCGAACTCGGTCTCCTCGACCGCATTCAAACGAGTGATGATTATCTCATGACGAATGCAAAAGATTCGCAAATTCTAAAAGTGAAATTTAATCATAAAAAAAATCTAAGCGAACGCCTCAGCTCAGGAATTTCGATGGTTGTGAGTCTTTGTTTCGAAAAAATATTTTACAGAATGAATCAACTCAACTGAAAATTTTCTGGACTAAGCTTATCTGAAATTATTGAAATGACCCCGTAGTCTAAGAGCTGCTTTGCTCTTATGGGATCGTTCACCGTCCACGCAACGACCGGGATACCTCGCTTATTAAAGTGAGTACATCTCCGCCTATTGAGATGCGCCTGCTCAATGTTGAGAGTATGCGGGTTCGCGAGCCAACTGTAAAAAATATGTCCCGGTAAAAAGAACTTCCAGCCCATGTGCATGACAAGATAGCCTCGTAAAACACCTGGGTTCAATCGCTTCACCATGCGCATGACAAAGGGATTAAAACTCGAAATCATAACCCGATCTTCGCACTTTAGTTCGTCGACGATTCTCAATACTTCACGTACTAGTTTGTGATATTTGAAATCGTAAGCTTTCACTTCGATATTGATGAAGTTTGTTACCGCATCCGAAACTAAAACTTCTTTAAGACTTGGAGCCCCTACGAGGGCTTTCAGTTCAGCTGCTGATGTCTTCAAGACTTTTCGGTGCACCTGAATCAATCGCTTTAAATTTTTGTCATGAATCACGACGACTTCGCCGTCTTCTGAAAGTCTGACATCGAGTTCGGTCATCTTAAAATTTTCTTTACGTGAATTTTCGAATGCGGCCATCGTATTTTCTTTAAACTTACCACTTTCGGTAAATCCGCGGTGAGACTGCAAGAGCGGCAAGCGAAATTGATTTGGCCTCCACAGCGCCGGATGCCAATAAAAAATGATTCCGTAAAACCAAATGATCACCGCTAGACCCAAAACCCAAGGGCAAATCAGCATCGCACTCATGAGTCCTGTGCTGTCCGAAACAGATCCCATGAGTGTTCTCGAAATTCCGTCCCCTAAAAAGTGAATCACAAAAACTTCCCAAGCGATGGCCATTCCCCTGATTTCGGGTCTCACATATGAAAGAAGAGCGGTGTCGATCGGGCTCAGACAAATGAAGAGTGCAAATTCGAGAAAAAACAAAATCTTACAAAACGAATTGAAGTCTTGCGCATGAATGCACATCCAGAAAATTGGAATCGCCACGATCATCGCCGTTCCAGACAATTTAAAGTAGCCATTGCCTCCCTTTTTCTCCCAGCGATCGGATAAAAATCCACCGGCGAGCGTTCCACAGAATCCGCCGATGACGGTAATGCTACCAAAAACTAAATTGGCCTTCATGAGACTCACGCCGTAGTAACGAATGATGAAACTTGGCATCCAAAACGCCAGGCCACCGAGAACGAAAGTATAGGCCGCATAACCTAAAACCGCGCAGACGAATCCACCTGTCGAAAATAATTCTTTACTCGTAGCGAAAAAATTCTTATGAGCTTCGCGAGGTTTTTTTATTTCGGAGTCTGAATCCTGACTTCCACGAACCGGGTTTTGAACATTTAAAATTAAAAAGGCAAAAATAATTCCGGGGATACCGACGATGAAAAAACTTTTCTGCCAACCAAATTGAGGTTCGAGAGCTCCGCCAATCAAAAAGCCTAGGGCACTCCCAATTGAAATGGCCCCAGAGTAAACGGCGAGAATCCTCCCGCGCGCTGTTTTCGGAAAAAGATCAGACAAAAAACCGGGCGACAAAACTGTGTAAGAAGATTCACCGACCCCGACAACTATCCTCGTCGTTAACTGGCCGACAAAGCTTCGGGTCATCCCTGAAAATGCAGTCGCGATGCTCCAGACGGCAACTCCAGAAGACATGATGTTGGTACGCTCAAATCGATCACCCAACCAACCGAAGAGCGGTGCTATCAAAATATAGGCAATGATGAAACCCGAACCTAAAATTCCGAGCTCGGTATCTGAGAAATGAAGGTCCGCCTTGATCGCTGGCAAAAGAGCCGAAAAGATATTTCGGTCGATGTAGTTCAGTAAATTAATTCCGGTGAGAATAATGAGTGTAATAACCGGTGCCTTGAATTTTTTAGAACTCATTTATTATTTCTCGCTCAATCCAAGTGCAGAGAAGTCTGCCTTTTTAATCATAAGACTCTTAAGGTTATTTGAGTCTGCGCCGAGTTTTAAATCGTCGAGGCCACCCGTGAAATTCCAGACTATTTTTTTCACTTTCGGAAAATCGAGATTAATGTTGCCAGACAAAATGTCGTCGACAGTCGCACTTCCGGAACTCGAAATCTGAACTCGGTCTTCTAGCAAGCTCGCCCTGAGCCCTTTCCATGACCAACTGCCAGCAATTTGAAAAAGATCGGCTTTCATATTTGTGAAAACCAAGTTCTCGCCTTTATCCTCAAACCCAAGAAATAATTGCTTGATGGTTCTTCGAATATTTGAAGTGTATTTGTATTCACCTTCGGCAAGTTTAGCGGTGAGCGAAAGCTTATCTTCACCAAAATGACTGAGTAGACGCGCCCGTTTGAAACTGAGCTCATCGGTCTCAAGAGATTTGATTTGCAATTCGCCATCCCATGATCGAACGAGAAACTTCTTGAGAGCCATTTTGCCATTAATTTTAATTCCCGAGATGGATCCTAAAAACATGATTTTCTGAACGGCAGGATCAAACTCCAAATTTTCGCTTGCAATTTCGATTTCGCCTTCATCGAATGATGGGTCAAATTTAATTTTGATTTCTCCTTCAAATTCTCCATTTTCAAGTTCAACATTTGAGATGCGGCCCTGCCAGCGATTTTCTGCGAATGAAAGGTCAAGCTTTACGTTCTCGATCTGCTGTTCACTACGGCTTCCACGCCTTGAAAACTTAAGAGTCGCATCCCGCCACTCGCCTTTAAATTCAAAGTTCTTAATCGACTTGAAATTCAATTGTCCATTAAGCTCTCCGAATTGGCTAAAAATACCATCCGGTCCTTTCGCAGAAAATAGATCGAGAGCTTTTTGCACGTTCACCTTAGGTAAATCAATAGCAAAATTAGAAAACGAACCATCTGAGTTACGAACAAGGTGTAGAATTTTCGCTTGGCCAAATTCACCGTCGAGTAACACGTCGGTTATTTCAATCGGAAGCTGTTTGAGCTGATCCAGTTTTCCTTTGATGGTCGCAGAAAAATTAAGCCACACAAATTTTGGCTGAGTATTTGGAGGCAAGAGTCCCATTTTTACCATGTAGTTTGCGAGGGCCGACACCGGTAGTTGCTTCGCCTCCATATTAAGATCAAGCAGGGGCCCATGACTATCTGGAGTGATAATTGAATCCACCTGAATATGCCCTTCTGAAACTTGGGTCGAGATATCAACCGAAATTTTCTCGGATGTAAGATCCGCCAGAATAACAGCCGTCGGTAAAACTTCACCCTGAGAATATTCTGGAGGAAGAACAAACTCAGACTTGAGACGATAAGAAGTTTTTAAACTCTCCTGTTTTTTATTTTGTCGGAGATTGAAATTTTTAAAGAGTAAAAACTTTTGCCGATGATCGAAGTAAAATTTGATTTCATCAAACTCAGCGCCCGAAATGATTTCGTCAATTTTTGAAAGAGCTTGGTCATCCCAAAATACAGATTCATGCTTTATAGGGAGCGACGTAACCATAGTTTGCGGCGGCGAAACTAAATCTGCGGCAACGGATGCGCCCGAACTCTCAGGGCAAGTATTTTGAAAATGTTCGATATCGACTTCAATTTTTTGAATGCTGATTTGTGAAAGAGCCAACTTTCCGGTGAGGAGCTTAAAAAAACTGATCGGTAGAAGAGCTCTTTGAATCCGGATCGGCGGAAGAATCGCCTGGCAGGACTTCATATTTGCAATTTCGATATCTTTGATTTCAAGTGAAAGTGCCGGGAGCAATCCATCAGCTAAAATGATTTGAACAGACTTAAAGCCAATCTTAAATTGCGGAAAGCTTTCGTTGATTTTTTTTTGCAGAAAAGGCGTGAGTCTTTCGGGAGCGAAATAGAGCCTGACACCTAAACCCAAAACACATGAGATGAGAAAGAAACTTAAAAAGGTGCGGAGTCGCGATTCTGGCTTGTGAGGTTTCATAAGTCCCCTTATGTCACCTCACGCCTTCTTGAGTGTCACTATTTATTTGAATTCGAATCCCACCACTTCAAATTCTTTTTCAGTCTTAGGACTACGAACTTGAACGATGTCGCCCTTTACTTTTCCGATGAGGCCACGCGCGAGTGGCGACATGACCGAAATCTTACCCTTTTTCACATCGGCCTCATCGGTCCCAACAATTTGATAAGTCACTTCTTCTTCTGTTTCGGTATCTTTAAGCATAACGTACGCGCCAAAAACAATGCGATTGCTTTTAATTTGTGCGGGATCAACGATTTGTGCTCCAGCGAGCTGTCCCTGAACTTCGAGGATACGACCTTCGATCATTCCTTGACGTTCTTTTGCGGCTTCGTACTCAGCGTTTTCGCTGATGTCTCCGTGCGCGCGAGCTTCTTCAATAGCGCGAATCACGGCTGGACGTTCAACGGTAATCAAACGCTTTAACTCTTCATCGAGCTTGAGCTTTCCGCGAACAGTCAGAGGCAGACTGTTTTCATTTCCGATTTTATCATTTTCAGGCATTGATGCTCCTTGCTCATTTAAAGGCTCAACTGTATAGCGAACTTGATTTGATTGCGCAACGTCAAATCAGCCAGTTCCAATCCATTCGAACTGGAGCTCGATCTTCGGCTTGATTTTGTGCGCCATGAAGTCCTAAAGTCACTTTTATGGTAGGACAACCGATAAGTTACCAGTATTCTTGAATGGCAGCATTGTTCGTTTTTCCTAAGGTGTTATGAATGCTTAAGAGTTTAGCGCAAAAAATAAAGAACGCAGATAACATCATCCTAAGCACGCACCGACAATGCGACGGAGATGGACTTGGATCTGAAATCGCTCTCTACCATGCCCTCAAAAAATTAAATAAAAAAGTGCGTATTTTAAACGTCGATGCGACTCCAAAAAAATACCAGTTTTTGGATTCGGCTTCCATCATCGAGATCAACGAAGACCAACCCCGCAATGTCGGTAAGACCGACCTCGTTTTGATTTTTGATACCAACGACTCTCGCCTCCTTGAGCCTCTTTTCAGCGAATTTCAATCTCAGGCAAAAGAGATTCTTTTCATCGATCATCACCCTGTTTTAGTACAAGGTCCTAGCCCTACCGACGGATCATTCATCAATACACTCGCGGCAAGTACCGGCGAGATCACTTACGAAATCATCCAACTTCTCGGCGTTGCACTCGATCGCAATATTGCCCGCGCGCTCTACACGAGTATCGCGTTTGATACCCAGCTGTTTCGTTTCGTTCGCAATTCATCAAAATCACATTTGATGGCTGCAGAATTGCTCAAACATGATATTCAAGCAGAAGATATTCACATTAAACTTTTTGGTAATTACACCGTCAAAAAGATGGAATTCCTCGCGCACGCTCTGAGCCAAATCGAATATTTCTCTAACGGAGAACTCGCGATTTTGAAACTCAACGCAAAAGATTTGTTGAAATTTTCGATCGATAGCGACGACAGTAACGACGTTATCGACATGCTCATGAATATTCAATCTCTTCAGGCGGCGGCCTTACTCCGAGAAGATGGTCCTCAGAAATTTAAATTATCTCTTCGTAGCAAAGGCCAATTCGATGTTTTGAAAATCGCTGAATCCCTTGGCGGAGGCGGCCACCTTTTCGCATCAGGCGCTTACCTCACAGGAACTTACGATGTTTTAAAACATAAAGTTCTCGATGCTTTGACCTTTGCACTCGATCACTCTTCTGGT
>JAYTQQ010000082.1:0-4932 GCA_043746635.1 Bdellovibrionales bacterium
AGCATTTTTAACCGAAACAATTTAGATTCGAAAAGCAGTCTCATGTGATGCCGATCCTACGGGGAAATTTCAAAAATATCAACTACACCCGTAAAATCAGCGGCTATAAGCTAGCTGGTTGTAGCAAGAAAGAACCAAAGGACCAGCCCTCATTTCCCTGCAAGAGCCTAGTAACCATTACTAGGCTTTTGCAATGAGATCTAAGGCTCTTAGTCTTTACTATCGCTCAGAAAGTCCTACCGTATGATCGGGCACGGAAAATTCTTTTCGATTGCTGAGGTTGAAGGCCGTAACGGCGAAATTGGAAGCACAAGTGCGATGTGATGCGCGACTTTGAAGCGTTTGGAGAAGGCTCCTTCGTTGGAAAAGTTGCATGCAGATTCTTACGCCATTGCCTTCGGCTTATAAGACCTCCACCAGATATTTTTTATATGTTGGCGCGCTCTTATCCGGTGCCTACTGCTTTACGCTCAGAAACGGTGCTTTTTCGTCACTTTTTAAATGCGTCTAAGTGATAGACTTCTAACGCGAAATTCGAAAGTCAGCCTATCGCTGACTATTTGATTTTGAAAACAATTCTCAAATTAACGGTAAATAAATTTTCTATGAACTTTTAAGGGTACCTGACTTGCGCTTTCCATTTAAATCGATTCTAGAGTCTGGCACCAATCTTGAACTATCACGATCAGGCGGGGGGTGCAATGAAGCACAATCTTTTAGTAATAGACGACTGTTCACGGACTCGGGCAACGATGAAAAATTTGTTGGAGGCGGAAGGTTACTTCGTTAAATCTCTTGAGACGGGCTCCGAAGCACTAGCTCACATTAAACAAAAAACTATAAAATTCTCAATCGGCTTTGTTGATTCTCATTTGGGCCTCGGCGAAAAAGGCCATGAAGTTATCAAAGCTATAAAAGAAATTGATTCCGAATTGAGACTCATCGGTTTTTCTGCGGACGACTCAGACGAAACAAGTATCTCATCGATTGATTCCGGTGCGATCATGTATCTACGAAAAGATACCAGCACTCAAAGACTCTTGAGTATCATTCAAAGAATGTGCGAAGAAGTCGAAGAAAAATCAAGGCCTATGCTTGTAGGCGAACCTCAAGAAAATCAAATCGCGGTTGAAAGCGTTGGCCTTAAGGGTTGCTCAGATAATTTGGCTCAAATTGCAAGACTCATTTTTAAATTTGGTCCGAGTGACGAGACCCTTCTGATTCGCGGTGAGAACGGTACTGGCAAAGAGATCGTTGCAAAGGCAGTTCATGATTTTTCAAATCGCTCGAAGGGACCCTACATTACTTTGAACTGTGCAGCGATACCGAAGGACCTAATCGAGAGTGAGCTTTTTGGCCACGAAAAAGGCTCTTTTACCGGAGCGACTGGCTCAAAGATCGGAAAATTTCAGGCGGCTGAAGGGGGCACACTTTTTCTGGACGAGATCGGAGATATGCCACTAGCGGCACAAGCAACGATGCTTCGAGTTCTTCAGAACAAAACAATTACTGCCGTTGGGTCCAATCAAGAAAAGAAAATTAACGTGAGAATAGTAACTGCAACCAATCAGCCACTTGAGAAAATGATTGAGCAAGGGACATTTAGAAAAGATTTGTTTTATCGAATCAATACTCTGCCGATTGATCTCGCTCCGTTAAGAGAGCGCCTCGTTGATATTCCGCTTTTGGCAGAATATTTTTTATGCAAACTCAACGAAGCAAACGGTACGAAAAAGATCCTACTTCAATCAGTAATCAAAGAATTTCAAAAGATGCCTTGGCATGGCAACGTCCGTGAGCTCGAACATACGATAAAGCGCATGTATACCATGTCGGAAGCTAACACACTTAACCTAGACTTATTGAAAGTGTCGATGAAGGCCGAGAAATCAGGTCCTGCACTCGACTATGAGTCACTTAAAGAAAGACACCGTCTGGAGGAAGTTGAATTTCTGCAAAAAATTTTAGACTCTTCGGAATCGTTGACTCAAGCGGCTGAACGATTAGGACTAAGCCGAAGCACATTGAGAAGTAAAATTGCCGCTTTTAAAATACTAACTCAACTAATAAAAGATGGAGTAAAGAATGAGTAAATTTAAAGTAATACTATCGACCCTGATTTTTTTGATAATTGGAAGAGCTCACGCTGCAAAGTCAACAGTCAACAGCGATGATCCAAAACTTCAAGAAGCTCTTAAGGTTTTGGCGGATTCAGGTGCGCTCTATCTTTCAAGTAATCAATGTGCTCAAATTCATCCTGACCTATTGCAAAAGGTAAGACAGAGTGACTTCTATCAAAAGGGAAGTTCGTCTCTCTCGATAGTTTGTAACGAAGCAAGATATCAACAGAGATAAATGAAAAAACTAATTTATACTATTTTAGTATTTATAATTGGAGCCGTGATGGTCAGTTCAACAATAAACTCATTTAGTGAAAATAGACTTCGAGTCGCATTGCCGACCAATAAGTCATTCACTGAATTTGAGCCTACTCAGATTCACTTGGCACATGAGTATATGTTTTTAGAAAATATATATTCATCTCTGGTCGAAATAAATCCAAAAAATGGAATGATTCAAAGTGGTATCGCCAGCGAATTCGATTGGGTCGGAGATGACCTTCGCCTCATGATTCGTAAAGGCCTAAAAACCCGATCAGGTCATGAAATTGATTCGGACGACGTGATTTTTTCATTAAAGAGACTTCTTGTTTTATCAGGAAATACTCATGGCAACTTTAAGGATCTTGTTTGTCCGGGCATAGATCTGAAGTCAGTCGCGCAGACTTGCTCCGGAATCCGAAAAGATGGCGGCAATGTCATCCTTACAGCCGGAAAAAAGAAATCATTTTTACTTCCGATGCTGGCGGCGGCTGACTTTTCAATTATTCCTAAGCATGCGGTTGATCCTAAAACCTTAAAAATTAAAGATTACTCTGAGACAAGCGGCGCGTATTCGGTGACGGGACTCGACTCAAAAGGCAACATCGAGCTAGAAATTAATAAGTCTCATTATCACTATTCGACTGACATCGCGCAAAAGGTATCATTCGTACCGATTGAGACTAAAGAATCTGGTGCAGCCCTCACCGCGTTCAAAAATAACTTAGTCGATCACCTTATGACTTCAAGTGGTAGCCAAGTTGAAGATCTCATTCGCTATGCCAGCGAAAACTCAGATGTCCAGGCTCATCCGACCCAAAAGATTAGAACTATTGTTCTGGTTTTCACAAATCGAGGCGAACAGGAACTCTCCCAAAGCCAAAGAAGATACATCGCCCTAAAAATTAAAAATGCATTTTCGCACATATATTCTGCTGCACCAGGCTTTGAGAACGCCACCGAATACTTTCCAGCTTTGGGCGCAGGTGGCCTGTCAATACCGCAACAACATGAGCTTGAAAAAGTGTGGATAGATACACAAGAAACAAAAATTCCAAAGTTTAAATTGTCAATCGTTCGATCGGGCAACACAGATCAATGGTCACTCCCGGTAAAAAGTGAATTTCCTCTGGTAGAAATTCAAACCGGAAGATTGGCGCCGTCGTTTATAAAATATCAAAGACCTGATGATGAGCCGCACGCTTACATCGTCGCAACGGACACTGGATTTTTCGAGGATATCGGCCTCATTTCTTATTCTTTGAGTAGCGGGCTCTTAGGTCTTACTTTGCAAGAGAGACAAGAGTGGTTGGCTGATTATATGAGCTTAGATGATCGAAAGATTAGAATCGAAAAGCTACAGAAGCTTCATTTTCAAGCGCTGATGAAGCCGGTGACGGTGCCACTGGTGGTTTCACCGTTTGTTGCGTTAACTAATAAACATTGGAAGATGGAATTATCCGATCTTTTTGCGAATAATCAATTATGGCTCATAAAACACCAGTAATGGCCGCTCTCTATGAAAATAGAGATCAGCTAAAATTCAGAGTCAGAGAATTCGACTGGCCGCAGAGGTTTGGCGCAGAACTTTTTGATTTTGAAGTAGTAATCAGTATTGCCGGAAACGATCATCTAGGTCGAGGCACTCATAAACTTCAAGAGATAGCTGTTGAAAAGGCGTGTTCTGAGGCAATCGAACGCAGTATTTGTGCAGAGAAAAACATTTCTACGGTTGGCGTGGCGGTTCATCCTATTCAGGCACTAGCCATCGAAAATGCAAGGCAAGAATTTATCGAGAGATTTTATTTTGATTATTATATTAATAATCAGATTGCTCTGTTACCCGTAGCCGCCACCGAATACGAGAGAGCTATAAATTCTAAGGATGCACAAATTTCCTTTTTTGATTTATATGAAGCAAACGGACTGCATGTGTGTCTTGCTCTTTTTAAGCATAAAGGTGAAGTGGTTTGCATTGGCCTAGGTTCAGACGCGTACGAGAAAGTTTCCCGAGAGAAAGCTTTCATTGAAGCAGCTAGGAACTACGCAGCATTCGTCGATGACCCGAGCCAAAGTGCAAAATTAGTCGAAGGAGACCATAATCTTTGGTGCGCAAATCCCGCATTCATAAAGCGGCTTCAATTTGTTTCAACTCGTGAAGTGACGCCTCAACTTCCGCTACCTCCAGTGCTACAAATAGAAAAAATTGATCCCGGCATCATCGGTGTTTTCAAAGGACTTCCTGTTTCAGTCGCGCGGGCCTTTTTATGAATCAAAGACTCTTAGAAAATATCAAAAAATTTGAGAAAAAACAAAAAATTGTGGGATTTTTATCTCTGCTCATAATTCTTGGCCTATCCGTATTAATGAATGATCTTATAAAACAAAATTCAGCTGAGCAAACCGCCAGGATGATGTCTCGAATGATTAAGATTGGTGACTTGAGAGAGGTGTCACTGACACTTGAGGATTCAAGTCTCTATGATTTTAAATCGATTATATATCTCTCTTCTCGAAAAAAAGAATCTGTATTCTTCCCTGCCTCAGCCGA
>JAYTQQ010000083.1:0-8830 GCA_043746635.1 Bdellovibrionales bacterium
CGATACGTTACGAATTTATATTCGAGGGAAATCAATACTTTTCTGAAGGTCACCTCATTGATGCTATCGAACTTGAAAAAGTTATTGGCGCCACAACGAGCTTTGCCCCTGACGTTGCGGATCGCATTCGGAAGGCCTATCTCAATATAGGTTTTGCAAATATCGCAGTTGATTATAAAGAAAAATCATTCTTAAAGACTTTTAAAGAGCAAGTGCGCTTTAAAATCAATGAAGGCCTCCGTGTTCGTATCCGAAATCTTGAAGTCGACGGACAACTTTCTCGGCCACCGAAATATTACTCTCAATTTATTCGCAACAATAGTTCAGATACTATTTCGCTTGGATATTACAACCGAAAAGATTTTGAAACTGGATCAAAAAATTTGACGAATGAACTCCGCAATCAAGGTTATTTGCAAGGTAAGATTACGGCAACTAAAACGACATTTTCTAAGTCAAAAGAATTTAGCGATACGACAATTACGCTTGATGAGGGCGTGCAAACGATAATAAAAGAAATTAATTTCAAGGGTAATACTGAAGTGCCCGGAACCGATTTGCTGAGTCATATGTCAGTACTACCAGGAAGTCCTCTCAATCAAGACGAACTTGAATCCAGCATTCAGTCTATTAAAGATTATTACCATTCGGCCGGCTATCTTGAAATGCAGCTCCTGAACGAAAATGAAAAGCTCGTCAGCTTTAACGAAACTAATACAGAAGCAAGGCTTAATTTTCAAATCCGCGAGGGACCAAGAATTATTGTTGCAGCAATTGAAATACAAGGATTGAGCCAGACAAAACCTTACGTTATCGAGCGCGAGCTGAGTTTTAAGGTCGGCGACTATCTGACCCAAGAAAAATTGAAAGAGACGACTTACCATCTTCAGAAGCTTCAGCTTTTTTCTGCGGTCGATATCCATACGGATGCTGACGGTACCAATACCCCAAGGCGAACGGTCATCATTAACGTGAGCGAAGAAGACGCAGGACTTCTCAATCCTGGCTTAGGTCTTAACAACGAACACCAATTAACTTATCGAGGCTTCATGGCTTTTGGTTACAAAAATTTGGAAGGAACAGGACGAGGAATTAGTGCGCGCGGCGATCTCTGGTACTCGACAGATCCTACTATTCAGTACTTAGAAAATCGAGAGACTCTCGGCTACTACGAACCCCATATCCTAAATACTCTCAATAACGGCCGTGTTAATCTGACTCGCGAAGATCGTTTTCAGGCAGCCGTACTCGGAACCTCCGCAGATGATCCGAATGCGGGAAAAGCGATTATCCAAAATAAAACTCAAGCTGATTTTTTGATTGAACGCGAACTTTCTCGGCACATCAAACTCACCCTGTACGCATGGGAGTTTTCTAAAATACAAGATCATTTTCGGTTCGATCCGGTTGCGATTGATCCCATCACTCTTTATGTCGACGTCGCAAAAATAGGTCCTACTTTTGAATTTGATTACCGTGATGATATTTTTAATCCTACTCGTGGTTCTTACATTAAGACTCAATTTTTCTATTCAGATCCCATTCTAGGATCGTCAAGTGATGCTCACAACTACGTCCGATTTTTTAAGACCGATAACTCTTTTACGAATTATCAGCGCATGAATAAGGCCGGGACCTATGTTTGGGTGAACCAATTACGCGGAGGCTACATCTCTAACCTCAATCAAACTTCAGAAACCTACACGAATCTGTATCCACAGCCTGGTTACCCCAATCTTCCAATCGCTGTCTCGGGATTTCCGTCGACTGAAGCCTTCGCGCTCGGCGGTCCTACGACCATTCGGGGATTCGGGCCTAACGAGCAATTTCCAAACGTCTATGATTTAGCCCCCCGAGGAAATGGTGACATTACTTCTTTCAAATACACGACCGAAACATATTACTATTTACTCAAGAGCGAGCTGCGATTTCCGATGTTTAAAGCAAATGGATTCTCTATTGGTGGAGCAATTTTTTACGATGCTGGGGGCGTGATCGTAAACCAGTCGACATCAATTTCTCCAGATAGTTACAGGCATTCTGCCGGATTTGGAATTCGCATCAATACACCGGTGGGCCCGGTCAATGCCGACATTGGTTTCAAATTGAATCCAAGAACACGATATGCCGGTACCTACCGAGGCGTCACAAATGCACCCATTCCCGAATCACCCTTTGCGGTTGATCTCACCGTCGGAAATTTTTAGATCTCGTCGAACGTGATCTCGACGGCAAGTCGGTGACCCTTGCTCGCATTGCAAGACTTACATGACGGAACCACATTCTTTTTCGAAGATTTTCCGCCGCGAGAAATGGGGATGAGATGATCCATGGTGAGCTCAGTTTTTAAGAATTTGCCGCCACAGTGATGGCAACGCCCCGGACCAATTTGCTGTTTCCACCACTGAGAAGCCCGAAGCTCCTTCGCTTTTGCACGTTCTTTTTGAACGGCTTCTGGACTGACAAAACCATCTAAAACCATGCCTTCAATTAACATATTTTCTTGAATTCAGCAATGGGTCTCCTTGCTAACCTGCTGGCGGCTATGGTATTGACATGATCTATGACTCCAGCTGAAATCCAAAAACGCCTTGAAGTGGCTTATCCGGCAGCAAAAATTAACGTAGTCGATTTGACCGGTACCGCCGATCACTATTACGTCGAAGTTGAAAGCGATACCTTCAAGGGACTTTCGCGCATCCAAACTCATCAGCACGTGATGGGGGTCTTTGATCAAGAACTTAAAACCGGTGAAGTCCACGCACTCACCATTAAAGCGACTTTTGCTTTAAAATAGGAGCCACTCATGAAAACAAAAGAAAAAATCGAAAATCTTCTCTCGCAAAATAAAATTGTGTTGTTCATGAAGGGCAATGCCCAAATGCCTCAGTGCGGATTCTCGGCCCGTGCAATAGCAATACTGAACGAACTCGGAGCAACATTCGAAACCGTTGATGTTTTGAGCGATCAAGAAATTCGCCAAGGCATTAAAGAGTATGGCAACTGGCCGACGATTCCTCAGCTTTACGTCAATAAGCAACTCATCGGCGGAAGTGATATCATGATGGAGATGTACGAATCAGGCGAGCTAAAAGAAGCACTTAAATAAATCTGCAGGCAGCGGTAGGCGGTCCACGGTCTACTTCTTCTTGATTGCTGACCACCTCTTCAACTGCCACTTCGTCTGCGCGGTCGCAACCAATTCGCCCTTCGCATTTTTGATAACAGTTTTCATGTCCACCCATATCTCGCCTTTGTCATTTTCTTTAGGCCATTCGAACGGCGCGAGGGTTTCGCCGATGAGAGTTCCGCGGCCTTGCTTTTCGTAGTCGACCGACAGTTGTGAAATAATCATCCGATACTCTTCAATAGAAAAATTTTGGCTAATAAGTATCCCTGCAGGGTATTCTCCGAGAAGTGCGAGGGCACAAGCGTGAGCTCCACCGACGTGGTTCCTTCGAAGGACCCTCGGTGGAGAAATGACTCTTACTTTCAGAGAGGTCAAAGTTTCAATTCGCATTCCGAGCCAACGATTAAATGGGATTGCGAGATTGATCGCTAAGTCCATCAAGCGATTCTTAATTTGCGGATTCGGAATCATCTTTACGTATTTGGTAAGGTCCATCAATTTAAAATCCATTTTAGTGCCTCGATTTATTGAAAAGTCTCTGGTATTATCTCAAGTATGTCGACAAATCTGAACTTCTTTGATCGCTGGTTAAGACTTTTTATTGGATGTTTCTTTTTAGCTTGGGCCATTGCCGGCGGTCCGGCCTGGGCGTTCGTCGGGCTCTACTTAATCGCGAGTGGGGCCGGACGCGTTTGCATTTTTTATTCTCTCTTTGAGAATCGCCACCGACCTTCGCCTAAATTCAAATCTGACTTTTAGAAACTGACATTAAGTTCGACCCTATTGAGAACTTTTGCATCAAATCATGTCTCATTTCAATTCACAAAAAAATTGGAACGGCCGCGCCTCCATACTAAAGTCACATATTTTTTCGATCGAAGAAAACACCATACTTTTCGCGAAAACACCCGATAAGAAAGGAGAAATTGAGAGGAAAAATGGCAAATATTTTACTAGTCGACGATGACCAAGATTTGCTTCATCTCGCACAAAATTTACTTGCTAGCCAAAAGCACAACGTGATGGTTGCGAATAACGCCCTTGAGGGAATTGATCTACTTGGTCGCTACCCCTTTCATTTGATCATTACCGACGCGAATATGCCCCAGTACTCGGGCTTTGATTTCGTGAAAACAATCCGCAATCAAGATTCTCTTAAAAACGTTAAAATTGCGATGCTCACCGGAAGGCGAGAAAAACGAGACATCGATCGCGCGCTCAACTTTGGAGTTGACGACTATATCGTAAAGCCAATCGATCCAATTTTGTTCTTGAAAAAAGTAGAGCGACTTTTAGAATCTCCATCTTCAATCGTGAATAACGAGATCGAACTTGCGAGTACCCCGGCACTGGCAAATGGTAAGCTTGAATTTTCAATTAAGCTCAAGTCAGTGAGCGAAATGGGCCTGGTGATTCATAGCTCTCATCCTATGACTGAAGGAAAACTTTCTTCGGTAACAAGCCAAATGTTTGTTGAGATGGATATCGTCCCTCCGCATTTGAAAGTGATGACCTGTTTACAATTTAAACCGCCGCATGAGGGTTACGAGATTCGTCTCGCCTTCATCGGAACAGACGATACAACTTTACAAAAAATACGATCGTGGATTTTTAAAACTCAAGTTAAACGGAAAGCATCATGAAGATCCTACTCGCCGAAGATGACCCAAGCATCGTGTACATCACCCAAACTTGCCTCGAAAAAATCGGAAAACACCAAGTGACTGTCACGATTGACGGCGAAAAGGCCCTGGCGCAAGCCTTACTCGAAAATTACGACCTTCTTATTCTCGACGGAATGATGCCAAAAAAGACCGGTCTTCAAGTCGCGACCGAATACCGCAAGCTCGCAATGGTCAAAACTCCCATTATTTTTCTGAGCGCACGTAATGAAGAAAAAGAAATTGAAAAGTACTATGAGCTCGGCGGTGGATTTATCGCGAAGCCTTTTGACCCAATGCAGATTTGTAAACAAATTGACGAAATCTTTTTAAGACTGATGAAAGCGGCATAATGAATTTAATCAAGTTCAGAGTTTTATTTCTGTACTGGAGCGCACTCGCCTGCGTGATATTTTTTGGCGTCCGTGGTTATAAATCTTATATGACTCTCAATCATGAATATGAACAGCTTGCTCAAAGTGCGAACTTAAGAAGTCTTATTCTTGAACTCGATCCTAAAATATACAGTCACGAAATGAAGATGCAGCTTCAAGAACTTAAAAAATCGGTGACGACTCCTCAGCGTGCGGAGAATCTTAGTGATCTGATTCAAGCATATTCGAATCACGATACTCATCTGACGGAGGTCAGAAAGGTGATCGTTCTTTACGGCGAGAAATCATTCTATCAACGAGCCCTGGTCGACATTAAATTTTGGCAGCGACAATTTATTTTTGATTTACTCTGTGCGTGCCTTGGTCCGATCGTTGGTTTCACTTTACTTGTCCTGCTTCTCAAGAGTTCTTTGTTTGCTCCTCTTCGCCAACTCACCAATCGCATGATGGACTTCTTAGTCGATCGCTATTCTTTTCAGTTCTCTCAGCCAGCAAATAATGAAATCGGCGCTCTCCAACGAACTTTTAGTTCGCTCGCCCAACGCGTAATTAACAACATGGACGAACTAAAATCTCTCGATCAGGCGAAATCAGAATTCTTAAGCATTGCAAGTCACGAACTCAGAACGCCAATGACGTCGATCAAAGGAAGTCTGAGTCTTCTCGCATCCGGAGTTGCGGGCCCGATTGATCCATCGGCTAAAAAATTGATTGAAATTGCCGAGACCGAAACGGATCGACTCATTCGTTTGATTAACGATCTTTTGGATCTTGCGAAAATTGAAGCGAGACGTCTACCACTCAATCTCAAATGGGAAGGCTGGCGCGAAATCGCCTCGAAGACTGCTGAAGGGCTTTCTGCATTTGCCTATAACGCAAAAGTTCAGCTTATTTTTGAAGCCACGGTCGACTATGAACTCTATATTGATCCAGATCGTATCCAACAGGTGCTAACGAATCTGATTTCGAACGCCGTTAAATTTTCTCCTGAAGGCGGAAAGATATTTATAAAGCCTATCGAGACTCCCTCGCAGGCTCTCGAGATTCAAATTCAAGATGAAGGACCGGGCATCGCTCCAGAAGATCAAGAACTCATTTTCCAGAAGTTTCGACAGGCTGCAAATGCCGAGAATCCAATTGTCAAAGGCACAGGTTTAGGATTAGCTATTGCTAAGGCCCTCGTTGAGGAACATAAAGGTACGATCGGCGTCTATTCTAAGAGAGGGCGTGGAGCGATGTTTTACTTCACACTTCCTGAATGGAAAAAGAATTCGATCCTACCAATTAAAACGAATCACGTCACCACGGCCCCAAAGGCAAGAGTCGCTTGATCATAGAAGATCTCTTAAAACAAATGAAGCTTGATTACATCGAGACGATTCCTGAAAAGTGTCAGCGTATCACCGCACTTCTTCAAAATAATCAGCGCTCGGATCTCGAGACAGAATTTCATAAGATGAAAGGCACCGGAAAGACTTATGGCTTAGCTGAAGTCAGTCTCTTAGGTGAAGTCATCGAAAAGATTTGCATGACTCCATCATTGCCGCTGAACGACTCTATTCTGGTTGCGCTCAAACTCTTAAATGAAATTTATGAGAGTCGAAAAGCCGAGAAAGCTTTTATGATTGAGGATTCAAATGAATTTCAAATGCTTAAAGTAAAAGTTCGCAAAACTCTGTAAAGGTATTTTATGCTCTCAACGCTTCAAGAAATTTTCTCAAAAGACCAAATTCTGACGGATTCAGAAAGCCTTAAAATTTACGGCAAAGATTGGGTGAAGTATTTTGAACCGAAAGCGCAAGCCGTTGTATTTCCGAAATCGACTCTCGAAGTTCAGAAATTAGTTCTGTGGGCGCGCAAGAATAAAGTGTCACTTGTTCCTTCAGGTGGACGCACCGGATTAAGCGGAGCGGCTGTTGCTCTTAAAAATGAAATTGTCGTAAGCTTTGAAAAAATGAATCGAATCCTTGATATCAACGAAACCGACCGCGTCATTCATATCGAGCCAGGAGTCATCACCGAAACTCTTCAAAAATATCTTTGGGATCGAGGTCACTACTACCCGGTTGATTTCGCAGCCCGTGGATCAAGTCAAATGGGTGGTAACGTTGCTACCAACGCTGGCGGAGTCAAAGTTCTACGCTACGGCCTCACGCGCGATCAGGTCGCGAGCCTCGAAGTTGTCACCGGCAGTGGAGAAATCTTGCAACTCGGAAACGATTTGGTGAAAAATGCAACGGGGCTCGATCTGAGACATCTTTTTATCGGCTCCGAAGGAATTTTAGGATTCATCACAAAAATTGGAATTAAATTCACTCATCAGCCGAAGCCTCTGACGGTCATGCTTCTGACTTTGCCAAATCTTGATGCTGTGATGAAGGTATTTGAAAAATTTCGCTCGACTCTTCCTTTGACGGCATTTGAATTCTTTTCAGATATCGCTTTGGATATTGTGAGCGAACATACACACCTTGTTTCACCCCTCACCACGAAGGCTCCAAATTATTTGTTGATCGAAGTCGAAAATACCGATGCCTCGGTTCATGACGAAATTCTACGAATCTTTGAAAACTGCCTCGAAGAAGAATTAGTTTTAGATGGTACGATCGCCCAAAATGAACCGCAGGCTCGTACCTTCTGGCGCTTCCGAGAAGATATCAGCGAAGCGACGGCGCCCTACTCACCTTACAAAAATGACGTTTCGGTGCGGGTTTCGCAAGTCCCAGACTTTCTGAATCAAATCGATGCGATTTTAAAAACGAACTACCCAAGCTTTAAGGTTGTGTGGTTCGGTCACATCGGTGACGGAAATATGCATATCAATATTTTAAAGCCTGCAGATCTCAGCAAAGAAGACTTCACCAAGAGCTGCGAAAAAGTAAATGATTTACTGTTCAAAGTCATCGGTGAGATGAGAGGTTCTATCTCTGCCGAGCATGGCGTAGGTCTCACTAAAAAAAAATACCTAAAATACTCAAGATCCGAAGCTGAGATTGGGCTCATGAGACAGATCAAAAAGGTATTTGATCCCGATGGAATCATGAATCCTGATAAGGTGATTGATATTTAGGCCTGGCCGCTGAGGCGAGATCTTAATACAAAACTCTCGTTTGTATGCTGGTTTTCAAATTAGAAACGCGTGAAGAAACCTCATCCGCAGAACCTTTGCCCATATCCATGACTAAATAGCCAATACGCGAATCGGTTGACAAATACTGCGCGTGAATGTTCGCACCAAGGTCCGAAACGATTTTAGTGATGTCACTTAATACGCCCGGAACGTTTTGGTGAATATTTAAAAGCCTATGCGAGTCTTGATGTAAAACCGGCAAATCAACGTTAGGAAAATTCACCGCTCCGCGCGTATTTCCGAGACGGGCGTAACTCGTTAAACTCTCCGCCACTTCGTAGCCGATGGCCGCTTGCGCTTCTTCGGTGCTCCCGCCGATGTGGGGTGTGAGAATGACGTTACTTATTCCTTGGAGTTCAGAAACAAATTTTTCATTATTAGAGCTAGGCTCTAATGGAAAAACGTCGACTGCGGCTCCTCCAAGGTGACCCGACCGAAGGGCTTGAGCGAGTTCGCCGATCTTGACGACTCCTCCGCGACTGGCATTAATTAAAAATGCACCTTGCTTCATTTG
>JAYTQQ010000084.1:0-3867 GCA_043746635.1 Bdellovibrionales bacterium
TATAGCGGTTCGAAGATCGACCGCCAGGGGGCACCACTTTAAAATCCCTAGCAATATCAGAAAGATACAAATTTGACCGTTTCCCATGCTCGAACCACTTCGTGGAGCGATCCGATCATCAATCAAACCTTGAAAAAGTAGCTATTTTCGGTATATACTGAAAATAATGAAGATTAAGTTCGATTGGGATCAGAAAAAAGCTACAGGTAATTTCAAAAAGCATCGGATCTCATTTGAACTTGCGATAACTGTTTTTGATGACCCAAGCGCTTTGATTTCTCCTGACGAAAAACACTCCAATGAAATAGAAATCAGAGAATGGATAATTGGTCTGTCAGACAACGGCGTTTTGGTCGTGATTTTCACGAAGCGAATGAGCGGAAGATTGTATCGGATTATTAGTGCTCGCAAGGCAAGTCGTAAAGAAAGGAAACTATATGAAGAATTCAAAAAGCTTTCCCTTTGAAAAGGCGCGAAGAGTTACTCCTGAAGAAGTTGTTTCTGCTCGAAAAGCCATTGAGGCTAAAACGGGGAAGAAGCGGCCATCTCGGGGTCGACCTGCCAAAGCAAAAGACGTCAAGTTTGTGCCTACCTCTATCAGGCTGCACCCCAAAATTGTTGAATGGGCAAAAAAACAAGCGAAGAAGCAGGGCGTGGGCTACCAAACAGTTATCAATGAATATCTGTTGGCTAAAGCCGTCTAATCGATGGTACAATCACACAGCGTCAGTAGCCAGAATTTGAAATGAGCTCTTTCAAAGCAGTTTGACGGTGACGGTTATCAATCTGGCCAACCGCCATCGTGAAAGCCCTGCGACTACCAACAAAGATAGCAAGTTTTTTAGCTCGAGTGAGGCCCGTGTAAATGAGGTTTCGAAAAAGCATATTGAAGTGCTGGCCAACGACCGGAATGATAACCGCCTGAAACTCAGAGCCCTGAGACTTATGAATGGTAATTGCGTATGCAAGCACAAGCTCGGTCAATGCCTCTTTCTCAAAAGTGACCACTCGCTCTTCACCGCCGCTAAACCTCACTTCACAACTCATCTCCTCGCTGTCGGCATTGGTGACATAGCCAATATCACCGTTGAAGACGCCAAGGTCATAATTGTTACGTGTTTGAATCACACGGTCACCCACTCGTAGAATACGAGCGCCAATCTGAATCTGAGATTTGTTTGGTACTTCCGGATTGCTCGCTTGTTGAAGCAACTGATTGAGATTTAACGTCCCCAGCGTCCCTCGAATTTGTGGAGTGAGCACTTGAATTTCGGCATCTTTACCAAGCCACTCATAAATGCTTTTTGTATAAAGCCTTACAACGGTTTCGGTCGCAGTTAGCCCATAGTGAAGTGAGGACCATGGGTGAACTGATTTTAAAATCGCCATTAATTCTTCTATACCAGATTCAGCTTGCGCAAGCTTCGCTAAATCGACATGTTTGAACTTTTCTGGAATTGTCAGCACAGGAGCGCGGATGAGTTGCTCACTGATTTCTTCTGGTCTATAGAGCCGATCGACTTCAATGCCATCTGAAGTTTTTTGCAGCCGACCCACCCAATCTTCGCCAAGCTTGAGTAAATGCCCTTCACTTTGTTTTGCGCTCTCTTCAATTGCAAATCTTGCTCTTTGCATAAATTTAATCTGCTCTTGAGTGGCCTCCTCAGCATCTACAAATAGGCAGTCATGCCCTTCAGCGAAAGCTTTTGGCTTTGCGAGCGGCGAAATAATTCTAGGTACGACTCCCGTATTCAATTGATGTGCGAATCGTATAATTGAAGAATCTTGGGCTTGCCTAAAAACCTTGGTTAGTCGATAGCGGGGAACATTTTCGGATTTCAAAAGATCCGAAAGTACATCACCAGCCCCAACCGCAGGCAACTGATCAGGATCACCAATAAAGAGAACTTGCGCACCGAGAGGCACTGCCTTAAGGAAACTTGCCGCAAGACTGATATCAAGCATAGAAGTTTCATCAACAATAATAAAATCGGCCACAAGAGGATCTTTGTCGTCTCGCTTGAAGCCATTTTTTTCTGGAGACCATTCGAGAAGTCTATGAATCGTCTTGGCTTCGGAACCGATCACCTCAGTCATACGCTGTGCGGCCCTACCTGTGGGGGCAGCCAAAAGTACTCGCAATTTCATGGCCTGCAAAAGTTGAACGAGAACTTTCGTACATGTGGTCTTACCGCAGCCAGGGCCGCCGGTCAGAATTGAAAAAGCTTCAGCTGGAATCCCACAGACGGCATTTGTTTGTTCATCGCTCAAATGCGTCGAATATTTCTCGCAGTATTTTGCAACCCAATTACGAATCCTCTCGGGATCAACCTTTATCTTTTCTTTTAAAAGTATTTCAATTTGACGGGCAGCTGTCTGCTCATCGAAATAAAGACTTTTAGAATAATAACAAGACTGTATTCCTAATTCGGGGCGCTTGAGTTTACGAAGTTTAACTTGGTCGGTGAAGAGCATATTCTGAAGGATAGTTCCCATGCTCGTAAGTTCAATTTTTTCTTGAAGAAGTTCGAGCGTGCCACTCATGATTTGCTCTTCAGTCAGAAAACAGTGCCCTTCTTCGCGACTCGCACTTAAAACATGTTTAATGCCAGCTTCAATCCGAGGCTCTCCGGTACGCTCAAAACCCATGGCAAGTGCGATTTTGTCGGCCGAGAAAAAGCCGATGCCGTAAATATCATGTGCGAGTCGATAAGGATTTTTCGAAACAATTTCAATCGCCTTGTCGCCATAAACTTTATATATCTTGGTCGCAAACAAAGTACTGATCCCATATCCTTGCAAAAAGATCATCACATCGCGAATCGCACGATGCTCCGCCCATGATACTTTGATTTGCTCGAGTTTCTTTTCAGCAATTCCTGGGACTTTCATCAGATCTTCGATTCGACTTTCAAAAACCTCAAGAGTCTTTTCATTGAAATGGGCGATAATCTTTTTAGCTGTGGCGGGTCCTACGCCTTTGATGAGTCCAGAGCCGATATATTTTTCAAGTGCGGCTGCGGTGGCGGGTTTTTTTTCAACTGCGCGAACAGCCTTGAACTGTTCTCCAAATTTTGGGTGATGTCCCCAAGAGCCCCAGAACTCCATAGTGGCACCGGCAAATACTTTTGCCTGATGAATCAAGACCGTCGCCATTTGGCTCGGATCACGAAAGGATGTGACCTTTAAGACGGACCAACCATTTTGTTCGTTGTGAAAAGTTACGCGTTCAACGATTCCGAGGAGGCGCTCAAGATGTTGCTCCTGCAATATGGGAGAATTTGGAATTGCTTTCACGCTCTCCTTTTAGTCAAGTTGTCTTAGCATCAGAACCAACTAGACGGAGGTGCCTCTCGCGACCAGTTGTCGCAAGATTTAAATGAGATGTCGAATCCAAAGCCTTCAGTATTCTTTTTGCCTGTTCGGCACGGTATTCCTGAAAACCGGCTTGAGCGCGGTCTCTTGTGTCAGTCAATATCTGAATAGAAAGTTCGAGCTCGTATTTTGTAAGATTCTCAACCAGATATTTTATAGTTTGTTCGCTTCGAGAAAGACCATAGTTCTCCCAACACAAAAACATCAGCAGATCTTTTAAAAAAATCTTTGCATCAACACCAATCGCGGTGGGACTGATGAGTAGAATCTCCGCCAGCCACTCAACTCCAAGATCACCCATACTCCCATAGGAATCATCCCAATTGTGCGCTTCATGAAACATTGTAAGAGCTGCACGATAAACGGCATAGCGATATGCGCTTGGATTTGAATAACTAGCGGTTTGAGATAACTCTGCATCTAAATACTTCTTCACCCGACGACTTAATGCAAAAGTCTGCCCCTTAGGAAAGTACCCCTGCTTTTTCGGTG
>JAYTQQ010000085.1:0-2993 GCA_043746635.1 Bdellovibrionales bacterium
CTAAAATTTTTGAGGCCGCCGTCGTTTTTAAGCCTTCAGTGCAAAGTAGATCTTTAACAGCTATGGGTACTCCGGCGAGAAGGCCAGGATCTTTTCCTTGGCTTACAAGGGCGTCGACTTTTTTCGCTTCATCGAGGGCTTTCGTATTGATGCTGATAAATGAATTGAGCTTTTTATCAAGTCTTTCGATTCGGTCTAAAAAATGCTTAGTGACTTCGACGGCAGAAACTTTTTTCTGCCGAATTGAAGTTGCGAGTTCCGAGATTTTTGCGTGCGTAAGATCCATTTTGATTTCCTTTAGACGACAGGTGGAACTTTAAATAATTTACCGGAGCGATCGGGTGCATTTGCAACTAAGCTTTCTGGATTTACTTCTTGCACCACTTCATCCTTACGCCAATGAACGGCGACATCGCTTGGTGTGACAATCGGTAGAATTCCAGTCGTATCGAGCTCAGAAATTTCTTCGAAATGTTTGAGGATCGTCGTGAGCTGTTCTCCGATTTGAATCATCTCTTGATCGTTGAGGCTCAGCCTCGCCAGCTTTGAAATTTTCTGAATCGTCTCTTTAGTTATCATTTTATTTAGTCCGTACCGATAAAAAGGGGACACAGCCTGCTTGATCTTTTAATTCAAAAAAAGCGAACACCTCCTCAAATTGGCTTTTGGCCAGTCCTTCGTCGGTCTTCGCTTTTTTTGAATCAAAATCTCTTCGCATTCTATGCCCCTTTTTTATCTGTACGGACTATCCAGGTGAGGTGTGAATTTACCTAAAGCTCGCTTGGCTATCAAGCCTGCTTTCGAAGGCATTGCTGTGCGTTGGTCTTTGACGAAGTGAAGGCAAGATCATCATACTCGTTTTAATGAAAAAAACCGCCGATCTCATCGCAAGTTTGCGCGAGCAAATTCGAGAGCATGACTTCAACTATTACGTGCTCGATCGACCGCAGATTTCAGACCAAGATTATGATAAACTTTTTAGCGAACTGACCCGGCTTGAAAATGAAAATCCCAAGCTAATTACCGCTGATTCTCCCACCCAGCGGATTTCAAGCGTTGCAACTTCAGCCTTTGAAAAATTAGCCCACCGAATACCCATGCTTTCACTTTCAAATTCTTACTCTCCCGAAGATATTTTAGCTTTCAAAGACCGTGCACTTAAATTTCTTGGTCGAACAGATGATTTTAATTTTTTTTGCGAGCCAAAGTTCGACGGGCTCGCAATGGAACTCATCTATGAAAACGGCCTTTTAGTTGGCGCCCTCACCCGCGGCGACGGTTCGGTCGGCGAAAATGTTTTGAGCAATGTTCGAACCATTCGCTCGGTTCCGCTTCGTTTACATACGTCAAAACCTCCTCCGCTGGTCGAAATTCGCGGCGAAGTGCTGATGCTGAAGAATGACTTCAAGAAATTAAACGATGCTCAGCAAGAAGCCGGCGAAGTCCCTTTCGCCAATCCTCGAAATGCGGCCGCAGGCACGATTCGCCAGTTGGATCCGAAGATAACCGCCAAGCGACCACTTAAGTTTTTTGCCTATTCACTTGGCGCCGCCGAGGGCATTTCGTTCAGATCTCAAAATGAACTCTCTGAAACATTTTCCAATTGGGGTTTTCCGGTTGTTTCGCAAATCGATCCGCGGCTAGCTGTGGTTGTCGAAAATTCTGATGCTGCAGTTTCTTACTATCACTTTATTGAAAAACTTCGACCAAAACTGTTGTTCGACATTGACGGTATTGTCGTTAAAGTGAATGAATTCGAACTGCAAGAACGACTCGGGTTTGTCGCTCGCAATCCAAGATGGGCCACAGCTGCTAAGTTCGCTCCCGAACAAGGGACAACGCTAATCACTGAAATTGCAATCCAGGTCGGACGCACAGGCGCGCTCACTCCCGTTGCTATTATGGAGCCCGTGCGCGTAGGCGGGGTAAGCATCACGCACGCAACTTTGCACAATCAAGAAGAGATCAACCGCAAAGATGTCCGCGTCGGCGACACTGTTGTTATTCAGCGCGCTGGTGATGTGATACCTGAAGTGGTACGAGTTGTGCTCGAAAAACGGCCCAAGAATTCTAAGGCTTTTGTCATCCCTCAGAAATGTCCTGTCTGCGGCCAGCCGGCAACTCAGCTCGAAGACGAAGTGATTCTGAGATGCACAAATGTTGTGTGCCCAGCTGTGCTCAAAGAATCATTAAAGCACTTTGTCGCTCGTCGTGCGATGAACATTGAAAAATTAGGCGATCGCTTGATTGACGTCTTTGTTGAAAATGGCTTGGTGAAATCTTTTTCAGACCTTTATCTCCTGACTGAAAAAGATATTTTGGCACTTGACCGCCAAGGAGAAAAGTCAGCTGAAAACTTGATCGCAGCAATTGAAAAGAGTAAAGGTACAACCCTTGCACGTTTTATTTTTGGTCTTGGAATTCGGTTTGTCGGCGAGCAAACCGCAAAAAGCCTTGCATCACACTTCGAATCGATCGAGGCTCTTGAAGAATCGAATCACGATGAGTTACTTCTCGTTGAAGACATCGGTCCCAAAGTTGCTGAAAGTATTGTAAAAGCCTTCGACAATCCCAAGTTAAAAAAAGAAATTGCGGCAATGCAAAAGCTTGGCGTAAGAATTTCAAATAAAAAATCGACCACAATGGTCTCATCAGCACTGAATGGCAAAAAATTTGTCATCACGGGGACTTTGCCTCGTGGCCGAAATGAAGTGAAAGAATTGATTGAAAAAAATGGTGGCCTCGTACTGTCAGCTGTGAGCAAGAAAGCAGACTTTGTCTTAGCTGGAGAAGAGGCCGGATCAAAGCTCGAGAGAGCTCAAGAGCTTGGAGTTGCAATTTTAGATTGGGATCAATTTCAAAAAATGTTTTGAGCCCTCAAAATCTTTTGGCAAAACCTACAGATGGTCGATTACGATGTCTCGCGCCATGACGGTCTTTCGGCCATCGGCTTTTGCACTCTCAATGCCTTTTGCGCAAAGAGCTTCAATAGC
>JAYTQQ010000086.1:0-10752 GCA_043746635.1 Bdellovibrionales bacterium
AAAAAAAACGACAAGCGCCACGAGCGGAAATAACAGTCTCATTTTAGGAAACATCTTAAGCTTTGGGTCCGAGCGCATCATGTCTAATAGATCGGCTCAATACTCAAAACTCTAAAGTGGTTTGACTCTCTTAAACGGCTACTCTCTCGTCGTCTTTTATCAGTAATTCGAAATCATTTCCTAAATAGCCTATGTAATCCTCCCAAATTTTATTGTCGCCTAACATCTGTCTTAATCAAGCGGACGCCATAAAGCTTTTGTCCCATTTTAAACCAACGGATTTCACCTAAAATCTCAGCGGTTCGAGTGTCTGAAACTGAGATGCGGAGGGTGACAAAACCTTTGAGAGGTTCGTGCGAAACCACATGGATGCCTTGCCTAGCTACATCCGTGATCTTGATATCTTTTATTCCTTCATCGCTCGCGAACGAAGTTTTGAGACGTTCATCGAGTTTGACCGCGTATCGCGTCTCACCGAGTCGCTTGTCGGTTAAGGCTCGCGGCAAAACCTGTTTGTAATGATGCTCAGGATATGCAATCGCAAGTCCCATTTTTTCATTCTCTGTTAGGTTCAAAAATATTTCAGATTTTTTGATGAAAAAAACTTTAGCATTTGAGGAGTCATGACTGGATCTGAAGAAACGACAGAGTTTTTTAAGCGGCTAAAACCTAAGAAGGCCTCATAAAAATGAACCATCGATGGATTTACTGTAATGACGATTGAATCGAGACTCATGTATCGCTCAACATACTCCCAGAAGAATTTCAAAAGCGGCAAAAAGAGAGCTCAGCGATTTTGCCGAAATTTCGCATCGATCGCCAAAGATGAAATTTCAGAGATGACTTCATTGCGAGCAAAGTACTCTGATAAATCAAACGCAGACGCCATAGGTAATCCAAACGCGCCTCGACGGATTACTGAACCCGTGCCAACCACTTTACCGTCGTAAAGTGCGATCAAAGTCGTGGTGGTCGGCAAAGCAAAATACTTCACAATTCTCATCCCAGAAATTTGTGCCTGCGAATATCCCATATCGACATAGCTTTCTTGAAGGATTCGATAGGCCTCTGCAAGCTCTTCTTGAGTTTTACCAATACAAAAGCTGAAACACTTATCGCGATTTTCAGAAATTCTAATCTGACTTCGCATGAGCGGAAACTTGATCTTATCTGGAAACATCTGCACTATACGACGAAGAGTCAGAGCCCCTCGCCGTTCAGAACTTTTTTTTCTAGTTTTTTTTCTTTTATTAACCACTTATAGCAGTCATGCAGCATAACGTCTAACGATCTCGAAGTGTAACCAAGATCTTGTTTCGCTTTTTGTTTTTCATAGTAAGAGACGTCGGGCGCATCGTGCAAAAGATGAACAAGCTCTGGAGTTATGACAGGTTTCTTTGTGGTGAGCTTTGCGATGAAATTTAAGATATGAGAAACCGCGAGTAGAGCCCAATACGGCGCCGTTCTGACTTTTGACTTCACGCTCATCATCCTGGCTATTCTTTGAAAAACATCGAGCCAGGTGCTGTAAGTTCCGCCGAGAACGTAATGTTCGCATCGGCGACCTTTTTCAAAGGCTTGAACATGTGCCTTTGCAACGTCACCTGCATGACAAAAAACGATTCGGCCCGGAAAAGCGAATGGCAGTTTCGTTTTGGCTACATTCGTAAAAATTTGGGCGTAGCTGTTGTAGTCATATGCGCCAATAACGATGATAGGGCGCAAGATCACGATGTCGAGACCCCTTTCGCTCGCGGCGTAAACTTCTAACTCCGCGAGTCTTTTCGTTCTGACATAGGGGGAGGCGATTCTTTGTGAAAACTGGGCGTCGTAGCCCTGAAAGTCTTGAGTTGCGTTGGTTGATGTAAAAATAAATCGCTTCACGTTTTTTTCTAATGCGATTTTCACTAAGTTTCTGGTTGCTAAAACATTGTCCTTCCACTGCTGTTCGATTTCAGCAGACCAATGGGAGGTGTTGCCTGCTGCGTGAAAAATCGCGTCTACCGAGCCTGAAATGCTTTTTCGAACCGACTCTAAATCATGAAGGTTCACCTCTTGAAATTTGACCCGAAGACCAGCAAGCCGAGAGATATCCGAACTCGTACGATACAAAACAACGACTTCCCAATCTTCAAGAAGGAGTTCGTTTACGATGTTACGTCCCACACATCCAGTTCCACCTGTTACATACGCTCGCTTCATAAAGTCTCCTTCACGATATCTTTTAAGGATAACTTAAGTAATCTTAAATTTGCTTCGGCTGCTTTTTTAAGAATTCCATATCGAGTCCCGAATTCTAAAAGCTCAAATGAGTGTAGCCAAGTTCGACGATCTGATTTTCGTTCGCGAATAAGCTGCGCAAACTCAGGCTCAAAACTACTATAGCCAAGATTCAAAATGTCAATCACCGCCATGGATAAAATCAGTGAGCTGTTGCTCAGGAGAGGACTGTCGCTCCCTGGTGGTAATAGTTCATGTGATCGCACATAAGATCGAATATCCTGCTCACTCGTGCGCCAAACCGCGAGCGGAAAAACTTCGTGAGGCTCATCAGGAGTCACGACTTCAAAGCTATTTTCGCCCACGATTCGTTGCACCTGAACCCAAGACAAGCCACTGATCACGAGTCGAATTTTCATTTCATTCGCAATTTGTTTTGCAGTCTTAAAAATGAGCGTACCGTCAGCATGATCGACCACTCCGTAAGACCCCTGACCCTTGAGTTCAAGAAAAGCTCTGCGAAGAACTCTAGCGAACTCGTCAATTTTATCGTTAACGACGAGTAGGTCCGTTATCATTTTTTCAGCTAACACTTTAGCTGCGTTGATGGCGAAAGGGCTCATAAAGCCATTGTTTACGATTAAGCATAAAATTTTTAACTCGGGAAAGTCTTGCTTCATTCGATGTAAAATATAAGCGCTGTCTTTGCCTCCACTCAGTAATAGTAGGGCATGGTAATTTTTTTCATTCACATAGGAATGGATCACGGTTTCGAATCGAGCCTTCTCAATAAGTGAAAGTTCAAGTGCAGGCGATGAGTGGTGAGCGCCCGAACTTTTGCCGACGTGAGATGCAAGCTTGGCACACTCAGGGCAAAGCCCATCAATCAGTGGCGAATACTTTTCAGACAAGATGCAAAGACGACAGCGCTTCGACCTTTTTACAAAGAGTCGTAAGACCGGCCAAATATACAAAGCGTAAAACTCAAAAATTTTATTTGTTAACATGACTACGTCTCTAAAACATCTGTCTCAGTTGCAGATTTCAACCGATACTGAATCCCCCGCCATGTGATGATATTGGTTCGAAGTGAGTTGAGTGAATTCGTCATGCTCATGACTCCTACTAAGGGCGCACACAAACATATGAACCATTTGAGGCGGCGTAGTTCAGACTGCGCTTTAGGATACTCATTTAATAATCCCACTATGATCGGAAACGTGATCAAGGCATGAAAGATTTGGAGGATGATCAACCCAAACATGACAGACGCGGGTAAAATGAGTTTTGCATCAGCGCCGAGTTGCGTCGCAATTAAAGTGAGTGCTCCGCTCAGAATCATAAGATTTTGGAACCCGTAAGCTAAAAATATTTTCCACCAGAATGGACGATTGTAAACGCGGCTGAAAATTGCTAGTCGATTGGTCCAAGTGACGACATCATTTAAATTGCTTTTGTCTTGCGAAATGATCAGCGCCGTCGGTACAAAATGGATCTTCAGACCGATCGAACGAATCGCGTCAGTGATGACCATGGTATCAGACACTGTCGTTTTGAGGCGTTCGCTGATCTGAGCTTTTTCCCAAATATGTCTTTTTACGCAGACCACTGCAGCGATGGCCAAATTATTTTTTTGATCAGAGCATGATAAGATGGCACCAGCCCCCCACATAAATTTTAACATGGCTCCGAAGGCACCATCGAGCGGCCGAAAAACCCAAATCCCGTTTGTTGCACCGACATCGGGACGATTGAGTGGTTTGACTAAGTTTTGAAGCAGCAGTGGATAAATTTCAATGTCAGCATCCATGAAAGCAAGAACTTCTGTATCGTCAGAAATACTGGCGATTCCTTTCAGCGTGTTCGTCATTTTTTGGCCACGACCAGGCTCGATGCCGGCAACTAACAGACGAGCTGCCTGCACAGTTTTGTTCGCCTGGTTGAAACTATCAGTCATACCATTCAAAATACGTTCAATTTCAATATAGGCAGGATCATCATTTGTCGCAGTTACAAAGATGATTTCATAGTTTGGATAATCTTGCTTCAGAAATGCCGAAATATTTGCTTCGAAATTAAGATCTGTTCCCTTGCACGGAACAATGAGTGCTATTTTGGGTAAATATTTTTCAGTACTCGCTCGACGAGCTTCATTCTTTGCGTAACGCCAAAACTGCAAAGTCATCACAAATGGTACGGCACCAAATATTAAAGTGACGAAGGCTAAAAACCAAAAAAATGAAATCATATCTCCCCCGAGCCTTAAAAAAACGATCATACCAATTTAATTTAAGGTCTTTTCGTGCTGACGACTTGGCGCTACTACGTGGATTTTTCGCCGGCATATTTCCTCAAAGCTTCTTCTGGGAGTTCGACAAGATTCGAGAAGTGGTGACGATTTGCCAGTGCGAAACATCCAAACCGGAATTTCGTTCGCTTTTAAATTAAAGTGAGCCTGAAAGATTTCGAGTCCTCGAGCAAAGTGACGTCGTTCTTTTTCTGAGGTCTCAATCGACAAAGATCCACTGACGAGATCACCAATGCTCGACGACGAAAAAGACAGTGGCTGCACACCGTAACCATTTGCATTGAGCATCAGCCATACTCGGTAAGCCAATTGACCCGCTTGGCACAAAGATTCAGGATCTAGGTTTTTTGCAGTGAAACAAATGAGTCCTGCCGAAGAGACGATCGATTTTTTTGCATCTGACCGAATTTTGAATTTAAATCCAAGATCCCAAATGAGTTTTGGCAAAACCGGAAAACTTCGAACTAATCTTAAAAACAAAGCTTCAACCGAATTCAGGCCGACGTTTTTCCAAGACATTCCATCTTGATTTTGTTCGCATTCAGATTTTGAAAGCCTCATCCAATGAATGAGGTCTTTTACGATTTTTTGATTCTTCCAGAGAAAGCTTTCTGTATGCGTAAAATAGTTGATGAATTGAATCGTGTGGCGACCTTGAATATGAAGCTGACAATGCTTGCTCGCAAGACCGAGGTCACGAATTTGCCTAAAGACTGCATCCTCAACGCTCCCGCCATGATAGAGTCGTCGATCGGTACATCGTTCTGACATGACTAAACTTAAGGGATCCCTTTTGGTATGACTTCGAAAAAATGCCACAATCGCCCATAGTGAAAGATCTTTCTTCTTATTTTCAAAAATCAATTCGAATTGAGCTTCGAATCCATACGCTGTGCCAGCAATTTTCATCGCTTCGATCAAGGCACCGAGGGCAAGACACGAGGCATGATTTTGCCGATTCAAACTGTGATGTGCACGGCGTTCGTCGTGGAAAATTAAAATCCGATTATTCTCAATTTGAAACAAGCAGGGTTGAGCATTGTCCCCGCTGGGCGAGCTCTTGGCACTCTCAACAATCAGCTCTAAAAGATCACCAAAATCTTGTCCCATACACGCCCCCCGCTTTTCATGTAAGCTTAGATGAATTCAAGCCGTTCGTAGACCGACAACGAGCAGGAGAAAGCGGCCTGTTCCTAAACAATTTTAAGTATTTAGTTCGACACCTCTCCAAAAAGACAAATTTTGGGAGTACATTTCGAAAAATCGAGTTGTTTCAAGGCTTTTACTTTGAGACTTGAATGATGTTCTTTCTCTAGTTTTACCTCGTGCTTGTCGATAGGAGATGAGAGCTAAAAAATGGCAAAACAAAAAACAACACCTGATTGGACCGAAATCCTCAGTACCTTAGAAAATTTGGTTCAAAATGGCCAACATTTGCAAGCTAAAAAAAATCTCGATGCTCTCAACTTTCAACAAATTCCACGCGCGCACGCGTTGGCTCTGGCTGAACTTGCGTGGCGAATGAGCCACAACGTCGAGGCTCTTAAAATTCTTAACCCTCTTATACATCCAAAAAACACATTTGCGAAACCTGCAAGCGGCCTAGAGAAATTAACTTACGGCTCTGTGCTAGTAAATTTGGGCGCTCATGATGAAGCGCTTGAAATTTTTGAGTCTATTGATTTTCGCTCACATCCTGAAGTCTTGCTCAGAAAGGCGATCTGCCATTTTAAGAGTTGGAACTACGCTACGAGTATTCCCTTGCTTCAGTTGTACGTTGAGCAAAAAAGCATCTCGCCCTACAAACGATTGATCGGTCAGGTGAACCTCGCCGCAGCTTTGGTCGATCAATGCCAATGGAAAGAGAGTCTCGAACTCATTCACGAGATTCAGTCTGAATGCGAAAAAAACTCGTACACTCTTTTGCTCGGTAACAGTTTCGAGCTCGAAGCACAGATTCACTTTTTTCAAAGAAATTTTGATTCTGCCTCAATGCTTTTAGAGCGAGCCAAGAACTGTTTAGAACATCAAAATGGTGATTTTCTATTGTACGCCGAAAAGTGGTGGCTGATCTGCAACTGCTTCAAGAGTCGCGATGAAAATAAACACGAAGAATTTTCTAATTTTTTAAATGAATTACATGACCTGAAAGCTCGTGCTGCCCAACTCAGACATTGGGAAACCATTCGCGAATGCGATCTGTTCGAATCCATTCTCACCCAAAACGAAGACCTCGCACGCAAAGTCATCATGGGCACACCCATTGAAAATTACCGCCAACGGGTGCGCCGTCTGTTCGGGAGCAAGCTTTCGCTACGCGGACAATACACTTTAGATCTTGGTCAAATCCAGGTATCGTCTCGTGAGATTTCGCTTTTCGATCCGTATAAACGACAAAAAGGTGGTGAAGGCCTCTTTGAAAAGCCTCTTTTCTTAAGTCTGTTTGAAGCGCTCACTTTTGATTTTTACAAACCTCGCCATTTAGGCGATCTCTTTCAAAAAATTTATCCTGGAGAAAAGTTCAATCCTTTTTCTTCACCTGAACGTGTATTAAAGTTGATGAAGCGACTCAATGTTTGGTTTGTGCAGCAAGATGTTCCGCTCCGTATACGCCTGAAAAAGAGTGAATTTTCTCTGACTTCTCACGAAAATCAAAAAGTGAATGTGCTCATTTCTCGTGGCAAAAAGCTTTCGGCTGAAGCCGGATATTTCAATCAATTGAAAGAACTGTTTACAGATCGCCCCTTTTCAAGCGAACAAGTCGCTGAAAAGCTCGAAATTTCTCGAACGAAAGCTCAGACACTCATTCAGCAAGCCCTCGATTCAGGGCAGGCCGCCCGCATCGGTACAGGGCGCGCGACAAGGTATCAATTGAAACCGCGAGCGGCTAAATCAAAAGCGGCGTAAAAAACACTAAGCCATTCCCTTTTGAAAAAATTCGAGGTCTTCGCCTGCTTTTTTGAGTTGAATTGAAATTTACCGGTGTTTGAATTGAACAAAAAAATGAAATGCCATTCAACGTTCCCACATTGAATTCTCGAAATGCTGCTTAAGCTACTTCTGCCCGTCTCCCATTTCCGACCGCACCATTAACTTTAAAGCCTTGGGAGCAATTATTGAATAGAAAAATGAGTATGGCAAAACTGAAAACCGTCGCAATAAGTTTAAATTTATTTTTTAAATTCTTAAAATGAAACATCTGGGTTGAGATATTTGAAAAATAGTTTTTGCGAATTAATTTTTAGCTTTCGCAAAGAAAAGAATTAAAGTGATTTTAGCTTTCCACCGATACCACGTGGCAGGGTGGGCGAGTTCACCACATAAGCAAACCGTTAAGTGAACGACAAGGGCAGATCTAAGCTCCCCCCTCAGAATGTCGTCGAGCAGAGGTAAAAATGAGAAATTATTTTTCATCTAAGCTTAAAATATTTAAATTTTTTTTAGTATTGTCCACATTTTTTGTTGTGATGATCGGCTTTGTCAATTGCTCAGGTTTTAGCTCGAAATCACTTTCGAGTATTGGGTCAAGCAGCAGCTTGACCTCTCCTGATGCGCCAGTTATTAGCCTCACTTCTCACTTCGCATCTGATTTGCAGGGCTCGTCGATAAGTGAGTCATTTAATATCGTATTAACCGCAGATTCAAAGCTATTATCTGTGACTTGTCAGCTCAATTTAGAAATACCAAAAGACTGTTCTTCGAAAACTATAACTTATGATAATTTAGCTATCGGCGACTATACACTTACAATCACTGCGACAACAACTTCTGGAGCGAGTTCGAGTATTCAAAAAACTTACCATAAGGACCCAGCTGTCACAAGCGCTACGATTCCTGCATGGCTAGCCGGAAAACCGCTTAATTCTTGGATTAGAGTCCCCGGAACTAGTGGTGCCGGCGGTTCAGCTGTTTTTGCTTATTCAGGTATGGCGCTGAAGGCGAGTTCCAGCGAAATTATAATCGCGGCGGCAGGTGGACACTCAGACTCCTCCGACAACCGAGTGGTCTCAATTCGCCTGGACCAAGACAGTCCTGCGTGGATTACGAGAATGCAGCCGTCAGCTCAGGTACAAATAGATGTAGCCCATTATGCTGATGGCAAACCTTCAGCACGGCATACTTATTATTCCACCCAATATGTTCCACAGTTGGACCGAGTCATGCTTATCGGAGCCGAATTTACTTACGGCAGTGCTGTTAGCTTCTCAGCAGTTGATGGCTTTAATCTCAGTAATAATTTATGGGACCCAGCAGGAACATGGCCAGCTGCAACTGCTGCATTTGGGAAAACTATTAATATTGCAAATGGTGATATTTGGTCAGCCTCTGATTACAATGTTGCAAAGTGGTCAGCAATTACCGGTACGCAGACCCTTACATTGACGAATGCGCCCTTTATGGCCAAACAAAATGCCTGGGACCCTGCTCGCAATCAGTTGATCTCAATTGGCTTTGGTGATGGCTGGGGTTATGGAAACTTTCCAACTTTGAATGCATATCGGATTGATAGCACCGGTACAACCGTCACCCCCATTACGTTTAATCTGTCTCCAGGGCTAACTCAGTTCTTAGCAGATAAACCCGTTAGCGCAGCATTCGAGTATGACCCCGATAATGACCGCTTTATTTACTATGGTGGCAATATTGATGGCGGCCGCATTTACGTACTCAATCCTAATTCAAGTGCAGCGTGGGATGTAAGTATTTTGAGTTTGGCATCTGGTACAAACAACCCGCCCCTCAGTGACCCAGTGGGAGTGAACAATCGCGTTCGCTATGTTCCTCAACTGAAAGGCTTCGTATATTTGCACTGTGGTCCTTACGGTTCGCCTGATAATTTATATTTATATTTCATTCGGACTTCAATCTAGTCCAGAAGAAAATTAAAATGAAATTTGTCCCACATTTTAATTTGAGCATTCTTAAAGTCCCAATGGCTCTTCTGGCAACTTTAGGTCTTCTGGTCGGATTCATCAATTGTTCCTCACAAAACTTTAAGACAGTAAGTGGCTTAGTAGATTCATCTGTTTCAGTGCCAGGTCCAAGTCCAAGCTCGACTGCCCCATTTTATGTTGCTCCCTTATCTGTTGGAGCGACAATTACTACTTGTCGGTCAGTGTCAATCATCTAAGCCTATTGCTTGATTGCAAGCTTAACGATTAAATGAGCAATCGATCACCAAGAGAAGAGGTTTAGAGATGAGCAAGGGTAAAGTTAAATTTTTTAATGCTGGCAAGGGCTTTGGATTCATTACTCCAGATGAGGGCGCAGATTTATTTTTTCATCAATCAGAAATTCAGGGAGAGCAACCTCGGGATGGTGATCGAGTTGAGTTTGAAGTGGGTCAAGGCAAAAAGGGACCGTGCGCAGTAAAAGTCAAAATTATTGGTAAATAAAAAACCTATTCAAAATCCTAGCATTTTAAACTCCGATGCTTTCTTTTTCGAAAATGATTTTTTAAAAAAAGTCTAAGGACGCGTAATCGATTCTAAGATAATATTATAAACATCGTCCGGCATAGTTTGCGGAAAAAGATGCGTCGACTGATCACCCTGGAGCCGAATCAGCTCGTGTTTGATCTTCAGTTGGTCGAGACGAAGAGAAAATTCGGTCAGCTGCTGAGGCACGACAAGTTTGTCTTGGGCACCCCCAATAGTCTGCACAAGCTCTGGAAATTTGCCAATCTCAACATTTGAATCTAGATAATCGAGGCCCCGAATCCCTTTTGTCACCAGGACCGCTGCCTTTACGCGTGCACTTAAAAATATCTTATCTGCAGGAGAAAGCCCCCCCCCTGTTTCAGGAAAGATGTCGTAGTGGCGTTTCGCTCTGGACTCTTTTGGCCGTCGTTTCATCCGAGAGAGGCCGTTCATATTCGTCTCATCCTTAAAATTTACCATGAACCCCGGCGCCTTGAGTCTCTCGTCCGGGTGCGTATTTCTCGTTGCTCTTATTTCACGGTCCAGCATTTGTGACTCGCATTATTTCATTTCAAGACACGCAGAATAATTAACTATCTCCGCACACAACGGACCCAGAAAGCGTTGGACTTCTGATAGTACGGGTTCTGCCAACCGTCTAAAAAACGCTCTAAGTACGCGGTGTCCTGATATGTCTCCGACGAGGACCAATAGAGCGAACCGCTCGTATCAAAGTTTAAAATCGTGGCTTTACTTATATACAAAACATTCAGCTCATTGAGTGCTGGCAAATACCAATCCGTA
>JAYTQQ010000087.1:0-10877 GCA_043746635.1 Bdellovibrionales bacterium
TAAGGGCCTGGAGCCTGCGCAGGGCACCCTGTTTCCGAAGGAAACTAGTAAGCCCCGGCGCCCATGAAACCCCGCCGCTTGCGGCGTGGGAGGTTCATCTGCAAATTTGTAAGAGCAATCTTACTTTTTTGAATTAATTTCTTTTGTTATTCATGATCAAAAGAAGTTCGACTGCGGCTCGCAAATCACACATCGCGCGGTGATGGGTGTCGAGTGAAATTTGAAAACGCTCTGTCAAATTTTTCAAAGCTTTCGGCTTTCGGAAAAAGGGCCGCATCTTTTTGTTTCAATTCAAGGAGTCAAGTCATGAAAGCCTTTTGGTGGTATAAAGAAAACGAAATCGCGGGTCTCGGCCGCCCTGGCTTCAACCTTGTTCATTGGCTGAATTTACCGTTCGTCGAAGCGGTGATGATCGGGTGGATCGGCACTTATTCAACTGGTCAAGCGCCGCTCGAGAGCTTTCGTAAGCACTTGCAAACTTACGTTCCCAGAATTTATAAATTTCATAAACTAGATGAAGAGAGCGGGCCGAAAGCGATCAAGATTTTTGAAACTCATCAAGGTATTCTTGATGTCATGCAAGGTCTCGCTCGGCGCACTCAAGTATTTTCAGATTTTAAAATCGCCGGAGATGACCTCCATTTCACGCTCAATAAAAAGAGACTTGCGACCGAGATTGATTTTTTAAAAGATAAAAAAATCAAACGCCTCGTGAGCCTCACTGAAAATCATCATGATCAAGAAATTTTGGAACAAAACTTTTTGCTCTACCATATTGCAATCAAAGATTTGGGTGCGCCCGAAATCAATCAAGTGAAAGAGCTCGTTACACAAATCAAAATTGCGCGCGATAACCAAGAGAATCTCGCGCTTCACTGCCTCGCCGGTATCGGGAGAACATCAACGATGATGATGGCCGCTCATATTTTATTAGGCTATGATCCTGATGAAGTCAAAACACGCCTCGCAAAGCAAAACCCATATTTCGCACTGACCAATGAGCAAGCCGCATTCTTATCAGGACTATTGGCGGGATCACCATGAGCAAATATTGAGTGAGCAAAGTTTGTGTCTTGCCTGTCACTTTCCTCAAGCGATTTGGTCTTAAAAGCAGGGACAAATTGACTCTCACGCGGTTTCGGGTGGGACGTGACCAAAAAGCTTAAAAAAAACCTCAAAAATCTAAAATGTGCCTTGTCAAATCAAGCTCCCAGCGCATATTAACTCTCATACCAATTAGGAGATCCCAATGGCAAAACAGACCCAGGCATTTAACGCCGAGATTAAACAGCTTTTAGACCTCATGATTCACTCGCTCTACTCTCACAAAGAAATCTTTTTGCGAGAGCTTATTTCAAATAGCTCGGACGCGATCGATAAATTGAAATTTGAAGCCCTCACTCATCCGAATCTTGTCGCTGAAAATACTCTCTTTCAAATTCAACTCGAAGCAGACCCGGCAACAAAAACTCTTAAGCTTATCGATACCGGAATCGGTATGACCAAAGACGAAGTCATCGACTACATCGGCACGATCGCAAGGTCAGGAACTAAAAAGTTTGCTCAGATGAATGACGAGCTTAAAAAGCGTCCCGATCTCATTGGTCAATTTGGGGTGGGTTTTTATTCTGCATTCATGGTGGCAGATAAAGTGACGCTCCATACTCAAAAAGCGGGATCAACGATGGGTGTGGTTTGGGAGTCAAGCGGCGATGGCAATTACAGCATCGACGAAGTTCCAAGGCCGAACGGGACCGGAACGACGATTACTCTCCACTTAAAAACTTTCTCTGACGAAGAAGAGGTTCAAGACTTTACTGACGAGAATGTTTTGAAGTCTCTCGTTAAAAAATATTCTGATTTTATCGCATACCCGATAATCTTCAAAGATGAAACTCTCAATAGCCAAAAAGCTCTTTGGCTGAAATCGCCCTCTGAAATTACCGAAGACGAATATAAGGAGTTTTACAAGCATCTCACTCACGATTGGAATGAACCAGTCAAGCATGCCCACTTTAAAGCCGAAGGAACTCTCGAGTTTAATTCTTTGCTTTATCTACCGAGTAAAAAACCTTGGAACTACAACACAAAAGAAGGTGAGTACGGGCTCAGCCTTTACGTGAAACGCGTTTTCATCATGGCTGACTGCAAAGATTTAATTCCAAGTTATTTGAGATTCGTAAAAGGGATGGTCGATAGTTCAGACTTATCTTTGAACGTTTCGAGAGAACTTTTGCAGCAAGATCGTCAAGTCACGCAAATGCGCAAAAGCATTACGGGTAAAGTTCTGTCGATGCTCAAAGATTTGCTCGGCAAAGATCGTTCAACGTATGAGAATTTCTGGACCGAATTTGGAGCGACTTTGAAAGAGGGCATTCCGAGTGATCCGTCGAACAAAGAGAAAATCCAGGACCTCCTTTTATTTCATACGACTTCGTCTGATAAAATGACAAGCCTTGAAGAATATGTCGGACGCATGAAAGAATCTCAAAAGAGTATTTTTTTCATGACGGGTGACAGCCTCTCTCAAATTACGAACAGTCCTTATTTAGAAAAGCTAAAAGAAAAAAGCTACGAAGTTCTTTTGCTTGTCGATCCCGTTGATGAATGGGTGACCGAAAATTTGAAAGATTATAAAGGCAAAGCGATGCAGTCGATCGCGAAATCGGGTCTCGACCTTGATTCTGCTGATGAAAAAGAGAAGAAAGAAGAAGACAAAAAGAAAGCCGAAGAAAAATTCAAACCTCTGCTCGAGAATCTCAAAAAAGCTCTCGAAAAAGACGTAAAAGATGTCGTGATTTCAGAACGCCTCACCGAAACACCCGTGTGTCTGGTCAGCAGCGAACAAGATTTGTCGGCTCATATGCAAAAAATTCTTTCGCAAATGGGTGCTGGCTCTCAAGGAATGGTCACGAGTAAGCGCATTCTTGAAATCAATGCGCATCACCCATTGTTTGAGCGTATGCTTGGCTTAAGTAAAGGCGAGCAATCTCAGTGGGCAGATATTTTATATAGCCAAGCTTTGTTGACCGAAGGTTCTCATTTGGCAGACCCCGCGAAATTTTCTCGTCAGATCGCGGATCTTATGATGAAGAGTAGTTCATAGAAAAAATTAGAATTTGGATCGTTTCGTATTGGGGCGATTCAAAGTTCAACGCATCTGCATCAGGCACTCTACTTTCTCTTCAGCATAGCCTTCATTTTTTTGCGTGATCACGCCGTATGGTTCAGTACATAACGTAATCGCGCCTATCAATTAAATCATGAATAATATCAAATATTTGCTGTTGTTTTGTTGAGTCTTTTTTATTGGTGGGATTTCCCACTTGATTGGATTCCCACTTTTTGCTATAATAACTAAATGGAAATAAAAAAGCCAAAATTTACACCTGTTACTCAAGTCCGACCAGATTCAAAAGGCCGCATTACATTGAGCAAGCTGACTGATGGAATCAGTAGCTTTAACGTCTCCAAAGATGAAGACGGTCGTATATTATTAGAGCCAATGGTTGAGATTCCAGCTCGTGAAAAATGGCTTTTTGAAAATCCTAAGGCTTTAGCGAGTGTACAACGTGGTTTAGCTGATGCGAAAGCAGGTCGCTTTGTTAATCGTCGATCCTACGCTGAGTTTGCTATTGAGGACGATGAAGATTGACCTTCAAAATAAACTACACTTATGAAGCAAATGTTCAGCTTGATGCACTTGAAAGTAAGAAAGCTTTGCTCAAAAGATTGAAGGCCGTTCGCAAAGCTCTTGGATATCTTGAAACGAATCCCCGTCACCCAGCCCTCAATACCCATAAATTTTCTTCTCTTCAGGGGCCAAATAGAGAAGAGGTCTTTGAAGCCTACGCAGAAAATAAAACACCAGGAGCTTATCGAATTTTTTGGTATTATGGTCCAGGCAAAAACGTCATCTCTATTTTAGCTATCACACCACATCCATAGATACTATGGTGGCCAAATCCCAATGAGCGGTCTCGTCACGACTCATTATGATCACGCCATATGCCGAATGATAAGAGGCCAGTCCAAAAGCGAGGGCACAGGTAGTTTCTATTGGCGGGTTACTTTAAGCGCCGCTTCTTTCATTCCCCTTAAGAAAAACCCGACGATGGATTCTCCTGCTTGCGGCAAAGCGGTCACTTCACTTGTTTGATCTTTTAAAGATTTGTCTTGGTTTTTCTTCGCCATGACGACGTTTGCAGCTAAATTTGAGAAAAAAACCGAGACCTCATTTCGGACGTAATTTTTAACGAGCGCGACCGTTAAATCTTGATACTCAGCCGATACGGTGGCGCTCACCGAATCGTGACGCATTTTCGCAACGCTTCGGCCCCTGATGAGGGTGCCATTAAGAATCACTCCCGCATTTTCTTCGAAAAATGGAGTCAGATCTTCAAGATTTTGATTTTCGGCCTTGAGGTCAACATCAATCATGAGTGGTTTTTTGAGAGATTTCATCGAAACGTTTAAATCGATGTTTCCGGATTTTTCGATCTGCCCCGAGAGGCGCGCGAGCAGAGGTTGTTTGAGATTCAGCGTGCTATCAATAGCCTCAAGCTCTGCGTTTATTTTGTGGATTTTTAAATTTGCGTGAGTGCCGTGCGTATCGCGTTCGTATTTGAATCTTCCATTTTTGATATTCGTTTTTGAAACTTGAAAAAACCACGAGCTCGAATCTGTTTTCTCGCTTGGTGGAGAAAGGGTGTCGTTATCGATTAAAACAATTGTCGGCTTTTCAACTTCAATGAGGTCAAAAATTATTTCATGACTGAGAAGAGGGGTGAACTCGAGTTGGGCTTCGAGCTGATCAATCTGCACGTCAACGTTTGTACCCTGCGGTTTTTTGGTGACGAAAGTAATTTTTGAGAATTTCAGGTGCGGAGAAGAAAATAGCGAGATTTCGGTATTCTCTGATTGAAAGTGACATGTTGGGCACTCGGTAGCAATCGCTTCCTGAATTTTTTGGTTGAGAAGACCGGCACCTTTCCATTCGACAAAGCTGATGAGCCCTGTGATCAAAACCACGATGAGACCAATGAAAGTGAATAGAATCTGAAAACTTTTAGGAATTTTTTTCATGCGAGAATCAATATGCGCATTGATCCCGATGAGGTCAAGAGTTGCATTTAGTGTCCAGAAACGATTCGCGCTTTTTTGAACAATTTCTCTAAGGGGCTCCGCTCAATACGGTCGTAGTGATTAAAAAGTTCGGAACGCATTTGCAGGCAGGGGAGGCCTCCTGGCGAATAGTGGCTCTTACCACCAACGGCTTGAAGGCTTGACGAAGTTGCCTGGTCGTCAGTCGCGATCATTTCGATTAATTCATAAAACATTTTTGAAGCTTCGACTTTTAATTGGCTTTGGTTTTTAGAGTTTAACGCTTGGTTCTGAATCTGAACCAGGCGATCGGCAAGATTGCGGCAGCTCTCAGGATTTAAAGGATCGATAAAATGCGCGTGGATGTCGATGACGGTCTGAGCGAGTTGCCGGGTACCGGGGCACTCCTTTTCGTAGTAACTGCTCGGCTTAAAGCTTCCCCAGGTTTCTACATTCTTACAAGTTTTATCTTGAAAGGATGGAGCCGCGAAAAGGCTTTGGCTAAAAGTCAGAGTGATAAGTGCGAAGAGAGATAATGTATTTTTCATATTGCTCAACTCTGAGCAACTCTCATACCTGAGGCAAAACGCCATGCCGTCTATTCAGTTAAACCTTGGTCCTTTTCGATATGTAAAAATGTGTTGGCATGACATTTTTGGTCAGGATCCATCCTTATCCAGAACTTATCCAGGACCTAAGCCCTAAGACGAAGAGCCAATAATCGTGAGTTTTGGAATTATTGAATTTTACTAAGTTCCAAAAAACTTTAACATATTGTTGGCAAAGAAAACTTTCATCTTAAGGCAGGATACATTGCCCAATCGTCGGAAAAAAATATTTGCGCTTATTTCTGTAATTTCGACAAGTTTTTTTCTCGGCTGTGATCGTAGTCAAATATCGCAAGCGGCCGATTTCAATCGTCCAAATGAAAAAATGAAAATTCAAGATGACGGGCCTTGCCCAGACGGAATCGCGGCATTTACAAAAAACGTCTATACCCCGATTCTCAGACAGAGTTGCGTTGCATGCCACGACGCGAATGAAGATGGTCCGCCACATTCGACGTCTGACATGGCGGCTTCTTATAAAATGATTAAGTCTTACGTCGATTTTTCTCAAATTAGCAAATCTCGTATCATCGCACGGGTGAAGTCAAAGCATTGGCTCAACTACGATGCGAAGGCGACGGGCACGAGTGTGCAAATCATGAGCGACGCGATTCAAAGCTGGTGGGATCAGGGTGAGAAATCTTGTCCAAACGCAGCGACTCCGCAAAGTTCAACGACTTTGATTCCCGTAAATTTACCCGCCTATCCTGATGATCAGTTCATGACAATTACCTGGGCGCTTGATTCGCTCGGCAAATCTTTTGTCGGAAGTAGCTTCTCTGTCGACGTGCAACTCTTTGCGGCGGCAACTAAAACGACCGCGGGGGCTTACCGATTGCAGAAACCAAGATTCATGACGTCGCATGCGGGAGTTAAAATTGGTGGCGTGCAAATCTATATCAATCAAAAATATCAAGGAACCTCGAACGCGTGGGGAAATCTCAATGCTGAAATCGCCGGCTACCAAAAATTTGCACCACTTCTGTCACCAAGAAACGTGATTCTTTTGCAGGATCAACCAACGGGCGATACGCTATCGGTAGCGTTCACGGGATTGCAGTTCACGCCAAACGCTCCCATTTGTAAATCTCTTGGCGTTTTTCAATCAAAGATTTTACCTGTCATTAAACAAAACTCCTGCGTCCTTTGCCATTCGGCGAGTGCTACTTCGGGTCTGGGCGGCGGCGAATATCTCAATTTTGAAAATGCTGACGATGTGAACTGCGCACAAGTCAGAGAGCATGTAGACTTTGCGCATCCCGAAGCTTCGGTCTTTATGACTCTCGGATTTACGGAAGCTCTTAATCATCCTCCTGCTATTCAGTTGCCCGCGCAGTTCACGCAAGACTGGGTCAAGTGGGTTCTGTCGGAGTCGGCACCTTGAAGCGATTTATTTCAAATAGACTTTTACATTCAAGCGCGGTGGTCAAATGAAAATAATTTTTATCTTGAGTTCTTTACTGAGTTTTAATTTTGCTCATGCCAGCCCCGATATCCAGTGCTGGGGAAATAATACAGATCAACAGCTCACGGTACCGGATACGGTCGTGGGTGACAGACTCGTCGGGACTGCCGTTTCGGTATTGACGTTCGATAATTCGACTTGCGTCCTCAATTCGAAAGCACAATTGAAGTGCTGGGGAAAAAGTACGGCCTCGACGAAAGCGATCGAAGCCCTGACCGATGTGACGAGTCTCGTTGCTGGTGAATCGGATGCTGGCGGCGTCACGGCCAATTGCGCGCTTACAACAACAGGTTACCAGTGCGATGGGACTGGCGATTCGAACGTGCTGGCTAGCACGTCGACTTCAGTTGTCGCTGGTTTACATGATGCGTGCGGAATCGATAAGGGAATCGTCAGCTGCATCGGAACTAGAGCCGATTTTCAAATTCCGAAACTTAAAAATCCAAAAAAGATTGCGCTCATTAGCCATGATCTGTGTTTCTTAGATGATTCGGGGGTCGCTTGCGTCGACGACGGAACTTCAGATTTTAATATTTCGAATCAGGTTCCGAAACTCTCTCAGCCGACCGACCTCTTTATGACCTATGGGTACGCGTGCGCTGTTGATAAAACGGGAGTGCACTGTTGGGGAAATCCGGACAACGATAACCTTCCGCCTATTCCAACGATTCCGGCTTCGAAAGTTCCAATACATTACGTCGCAGGTCGCAGTCACATCTGCGGTCTAACAAAAGACGGCGTACAATGTTGGGGCGATAATCAGCTCGGGCAGCTCGAGGTTCCGCCACTTAAGAATCCGAAATCGATAATTTCGAACTACTCATCCAACCAAACTTGCGCGATTGATGATACCGGAGTTGTTTGTTGGGGTGATGACCGATTAGGACAATCTTCATTGACTGCGTACACGGCCATCTCTGCAGGTTTAGGAAATACGTGCGCGCTGGTGCACGGCAAAATTAAGTGTTGGGGTATGGGCTCCGCAAAATTGAATCAGGGGATTCAAGACTCCGAGACCACAAAGGACCTCACATCGATCAGCCAGATTGGGCTCGGGCCAAATTTCGCATGCGTCGTCGACTCTGTTTCGAATTCACCCAACTCTTGTTTTGGCGACAATGATTCTATGGTTCTCTCATCTCCGGCTCTTCCATACGATATCCAAGCCGTTTCTTTTTTGTCGGTTGGTTTTTCGCACGTATGCTATTCGTCTGATGCGAGCGTGAATTGTTTTGGTTCAAATGAATTTGGACAAAGCACTCCACCAAAAGATTTAAAACTTAAAATCGCAGCGAAGTCATTCGCGAGCGGTGGGCACCACACTTGCGCGATCGATTCTTTGATGGGTTTGAGATGTTGGGGCTCTAATGTAGATGGTCAGCTGAACATTCCGACGGGACTTAAAAATCCGAGAAATTTGACTGCCGGCTATAATCATACCTGCGTTCTGGATGATGTCGGCGTTCATTGTTGGGGCTCTCATCAAGAAGGGCAAACAAAAGTACCTCCGCTTAAAAATCCAAAGCTCGTTGAAGCGGGTGGGTATCACACCTGCGCTCTCGATGACGACGGAGTTCATTGTTGGGGTGACAACAGCTTTGGCCAACTCAATGTTCCAAAAACTTTAGGTAAAAATACTACTCAACTTTCAACTGGATATTTACACTCATGTGCGGTGGTTAAATGAAAACAAAAAAGATGATGATGGTCGGAGCTCTTCTGGTTTCGTCGTTGACGGCACAAGCAACTCAAGATTACGGCGCGAAACTTTTCGAGCGAATAGCGGGTGTACCTTTAAGTCCGAAAGATGATCGCTATCAAGATTATGTGAGTCTCATCGCTCAAAAAAATTATATAGGTGCCGCCGCGATGGCGACCGATGATTCGAATTTCTATAACATTACACTCAGAAATTGGTCGGCGATCATGGCGAACAAAGACGGTAGTTCTTTGGTGCCGCTGGATGATTTTCAAGCCATGGTGATCGGTACCGCTCGGGATGACATCGACGCCAGAACGATCCTCACCGGTAATTTTACTTATCGGGTTGATCCGACCATCATTCAAGGTGATCCATCAACGTCAGACAACAAATATTATCAGGCGATCGACGCGGCCAATATTGATCTGAACGCGAGCCTCGTGAGGGTCGAACCCCAGTGGGAGTCTTTTGGCGCAGGCGCCGAAGCAGCAGGGGTACTGACGTCACGTTCGTGGGGAGCCCTTCAATATTCAGCCGGGACGAATCGCCGGGCGGTTGCTTTCTCGATGCAGATTTTTTTGTGCGCGCCGATTCTCACTTGGCGTAATCCCGCCATTGATGACTTTCATATTCGCCGTGACGTGAACCGTATTCCCGGTGGAGATCCGGCTGTGTTTCAACACACCTGCAGGGGTTGCCACGCTCCGATGGATGCTTTTGCCGGCGCCTTCGCGCATTTCGATTTTAACGTGAGCTCAAGTACGCTGAATTATCTCGGATCCAATATCGCTTCTAAGTACAATCAAAACGCGAATACGTATTCTGATGGCTGGATCACGACCGATGATTCTTGGGTGAACATGATCGCCGATAATTCTCAATTTGGCTGGAGAACTCCAGCGACCGGCGTTGGCGTCAACGCTTTCGGTAACTTACTTGCGAACTCGAGGCAATTTAGTCGTTGTATGGCGCTGAGAACTTTTAAAGAAGTTTGTCGCAGAGACGTCGGATCGACGGAAAATAGCCTGATTCAAACTCTCGCCACAAATTTCGAGGCGAGCGGTTACAATATCAAATCACTCTTTCAGAATGTCGCAATTGCCCCCGCCTGTTTAGGAACCCCAAAATAATATGGAGCGAACCAGAATGTGAAAAATTTAAAATGGATATTTATTTTATCACTTTTGCTGATAGAGCCACTTCAGGCGGCGGCAGCACATCCGAAAAATATTTCTCCGACCATTGCGCTCAAGAATTATCGAGAATTGTTTGGAGCACTTTCAGCAGCAACGAGAGTTGACCCGACTTTGCCAGAAATTGCTAGTTACTACGCACAGGTGCAGGCCCAACTTCCTCGCAGCGGAAATCTCGTCGAATTTAATTCGCAAAGTCTTATTGCTTCGATCGGGCTCGGGAGTGTTTTTTGTAAGCGCGTGATTTATCAAGATGCTGAACTCAATGTTCCTAAGTCGGGCCTCAATCAAGGAATTGATTTTATGAAGCCCGCAAGCAAAGTGACCGACGCAAAACTCGCAACGCTCGTTAAAAATTATTCGAACGCTTTTCTGCAAAGAGATCCGACGTCGGCAGAGACGACAAGTCTTTCAAATTTATTTAAGACGCAGGCTTTAGCCGATACGACCGCGGCGGGGACAAGAAATGCAGTCCTTTCAGTCTGCACGGGTATCGCGGGTAGTTTCGAATTTTTATCTAACTAAAGAGGTTTTTTGTGAAACGTACAAAACAAAATCAATTTAGCGATCACGCAAGGCCAGTCACGCGAAGAGATTTTTTATCTCGAGGGACGTTGGCATTTTCGGCAACACTTTTCGCACCCACTTTTTTGGGACAAATCTTAAGGGCAAATGCGGCGGATCGGGTCAGTTGTGCGGCTTCACTGAGGGCCACCAATTTTATTCCGATGCTGGTTTTTGATTGTGCCGGCGGTGCCGCTCTGCCTGGTAATTTTCTGGTCGGACAAACGGGTGGCCCGCAAGAT
>JAYTQQ010000088.1:0-7724 GCA_043746635.1 Bdellovibrionales bacterium
TTATTTTTGGGAACGGACTCGATTGATCGTCTTCTCAAAGAAGAAGCGACTTAAGAGCCGAAAGAAGGGCGCCGGGACTAGACTTTTTGCGAGGTACACCATACGCGCGTCTTTACCGCAGCGGATCCGCAGTGGCGGATTTGCGGCATCTACGGCCTTCATCACCGCGCTGACCACCACTCTTGGGTCGCCTTGATTCTTTAAGAAATCCTTCGTGTAATTTTTGTAGTTTTCGGACTGCCAAAAGTAAGGCGAATCTTTTGATTCACTGAGCTCTCCGTAAATGACGTTGTCTTTAAATTCAGTCGCAAAAGCACCTGGCTCAACGATACTCAAACGCACTTTGTGAGGAAGGAGTTCGAAATAAAGAGACTCTGAGAAACCTTCGACCGCATATTTCGTTCCGCAGTAAAGAGAAGTCAGAGGCAAAGTGCTAAAACCTAGGACCGAAGAAAAATTGATAACGTGACCTTTTGAATGTCTCAAGAACGGAAGCAAAGCTCTTGTCGTTAGAATAAGTCCGGTCACATTGATGTCGATCTGGTCGCTAATTTGCTTTTCGCTCGCATCTTCGAGGGCCGAGAAAACTCCGTAGCCGGCATTGTTGATCAAACAATCGAGGCCACCATTTTGAGTGAGGTATTGAACGATACTTTTGAGATCGGCGTCAGAAGTGACATCGAAATTAAGAATTTGAAGTGTATCTCCAAATTTTTGTTTTTCTGAATTAAAAATTTTTTCACGCGCGGGAACATTTCGCATAGTCGCGATCACGCTCCAACCTTTTTCTAAAAATGAAGTAACGAGCAGACGACCGAAGCCGCTCGAGCAACCAGTGATGAGGACGATCTTTTTCATTGGATGAGTATGATTTAGATGCCGCGAGCAAAGCAATCGAAATTGATTTCGATTCCACGGTCGGGATCAGTGGATACGAGAACGGCCTTGGCTACGTGGCCTTTCATGCGATCTTTTGGGCTTCTGCTTTCGGCAACCGTCACGGTCAAAATATAAGAGGATTTACGCTCATCCGTAAATTGATTATCTTCGGTGTCGTAGGCGCTTAAATCCATTTCGTTTCTTTTATTTACTTTCGTAAGCGTGTACTGAGCCACCTTAAAAAGAAATCCCGAAGCCGTCGTGCGCATGGACTTCTCGCCCCTTTGAGAAACGACGAATTTGCTTTCTTTAAAGAAAATCGCTTTTTCGGTCACAATTTCTTGCTGTTTTTTGATCCTTTTACGGTTTTTTTTGCCGCGTTTATGAGTTTTCGTCACCACTCGGTCCTGGAGCGAAACCGATTGAATCCGCGCCACGCGGTTTCTCGAGTTTGGAAGAGGAACCACATTGAGGTTGACGACTGCCGTCAGACCGTCGAGATCCGATGAGCCACTGCTATTTTTGTTTTCACTATAATTGAGGATAGGATTGAGAAGATTTTGCTTCGAACTCGTCGCCCGGCACTGAATCTTTTCAGAAGGTGCCGACGCAACCGATGCCTGGGCAAAAACCGAGATCAGCTGGGAAAGGAGAAGAACCGAAGTCCCGCTCCATTTAAATGTCTTCATCAAAGCTTTCATAAATTCACTCTTAATCGTTAGCCCCTGTCGAAAGACTCGACATTATGCCCATTTAGGTAGCTTCCATTGCCTTCAGATCAGGCTAAAACCTTGCTTGCCGCTTTGGGAGCTCCTACACCTCCTTAAAGAGCAATCCCCAGGCCATGCACTCCGGGCTGCCTATTTTGATTAGAACTTTGACTTATGATATAAAATTTGATTAGTTAGTCGGCTCAATCATTTGAACAAAGGATCCGGACATGGCGAAAAAGGGTAAGATTCGAACCATCACTTTAGAGTGCACAGAAGCTAGAAAAGAAAACAAATCTCCTTCTCGCTATACGACCACTAAAAATTCTCAAACTCATCCCGAGAGACTTGAGAAAATGAAGTATAATCCAAATCTTCGTAAGCATACACTTCATAAAGAATTAAAATAATTTTTTGGACTTGCCTTGAGATTTATCTCGAGGCCTGATTGATGGTTGAAACAAAAAGGTGAGCATTGTGTTCGCCTTCAACTTAAGTCATCGCCACACTTGGAGGCATCATCGTGAAAGCTCTTTTAGGTCTCGTATTAGGTCTCGTATTAGGTCTCGCATCTGCAAACATCTGCCAAGCTGAAAATTTTAAAGTCGACTCTGCTCATTCAGGAGTTGGATTCGAAATCAGACATTTGTTCACTCCCGTCAAAGGCATATTCAAAGACTTCAGTGGCACCTTCAGTTTCGACGCAAAGAAAATGGAAGCTTCAAAAGTCGATTTCAAAATCGCTACCAAAAGCATCGATACCCAAAACGCAAAACGAGATGAGCATCTTTCAAGCCCTGATTTTTTCGACGTTGCAAAAAATCCAGATATTATATTCAAAAGCAAAACGGTGAAAACAACGGGTCCAAAAAAGATGGACGTCATAGGCGACATGACCCTTCACGGCGTGACGAAGCCAGTGACTTTCAATGTTGAATTTTTAGGTGAAGGTCCCGGTATGGATGGCAAAATAGTTGCCTCGTTCAAAGCAGACACAACTGTTAAACGTAAAGACTTCGGCATGTCATGGAACAAGCCATGGGATCTCAAAGACAAAGCCTACGAAAGCGTTCTCGGTGATGACGTGAAAATCGAAATCACGGTCGAAGCTCAGAAAAATTAATTGATAGTTTCGGGGTTCGCCTCGACTTCGCTTTTTTTTAAGAAGCAGCGTTTAAAAAATCCGCCTTAAAGCGGATTTTTTTTAGTTCCAAGGGATATTGTCCACCAAAATCTCGGCAATTGCTTCTAGCCCAGCCTGATCGACACTGTCGAAACGATCGACCGACGGCGAATCAAGATCCAAAACTCCGAGCAAGTGATCGCCTTTAACGAGCGGCAACACCATCTCTGATCTCGAATTTGAATCACAAACAATATGATCTTTGAATTCGTGAACGTCGCGAACGCGAACCGGTCTACGGGTTTCGGCAGATTTGCCGCACACGCCGCGCCCAAGTTTGATGCGAGTACATGCCGGTAAACCTTGAAAAGGTCCGAGGACTAACTCGCCGTTTTTATATAAATAAAAACCGACCCAATTGATATCGGTTAAACTTTGTTTCAAGACCGCACTGACGTTAGAGAGACTCGAAATTAAATCGTCATCGATGAATTCACGAACTTCTTCGGCCAAAGATTTGAGTGTCTTGGCTTTATCGATCATGACTTCACAATCTGATTGAGCGGCATGCGAAACTTTGGAAGTGGAGCCATGGCAGGATTTCGATAACCGACCGCGAGTACGACACTTGCGTGTTCGCCTTTCGGGAGATTTAAGATTTCATCGAATTTTTCTGGCAAGAAACCTTCCATGGGACAGCTGTCAATTTTCAGTTCGGCGCAAGCGGCTAGTCCAAAACCCAAAGCGATGTAAGCTTGTTTCGCAGTCCACATGTCGAGGAAAGCGTCATCTTTGCTTTTCGCAAATCCCATTATCATGTCTTCGTAGCCTTTGAGGCCCGCGCGAGCCTCGGCTTTTCCTCCCGACATCGCAGTGAAATGCTCACCGATTCTTTTGACAACGTCGGTCGTTCTCACGAACACCAAAATCTCAGAAGCAGACGCAAACTGATCTTGACCGTAGGCAGCCTCTTGCAACTTTTTGCGGGTCGCCTCGTCACGCACCACTTTTACGTAGAAAGGCTGAAGGCCGTAAGATGTTGGAGCCATCTGAATCGCCGTCGTAATCTTTGTCAGATCTGATTCTGAAAGCTTTTTTGTTTTGTCGAAAGATTTAATCGCGGCTCTCCAGTTGAGAGAATCAAGAAAAGACATCGGGGGCTCCTTGGTAGTTAGATAAGTATCGAACTATGAGAATGCTCCCGTTGAGGTTTTTGAGTCAAGACTAAATCGCTTGCGCTTCTGGTCTTGAGGTGTTGCAATAAACCAATGATTTTTTTATGCGGTGACATTGGAGCAAGTAATTCTCGACTCGCAATAGTCGAGATCCATGAGCAAAAGCTTCAGTTTCACGTCAAAGAGTTTCTTGAAAATTCAGACTTTCAAAACTTTCACGAGACCCTCGCGGCTTTTCAAAAAAAACATTCTCTCAAAATCGACGGAGCCTGCTTTGGCGTCGCCGGACCTGTTCACCTGGGCCAAGTCGAGATCACAAATCTTCCTTGGGTCATCACTGAAACTGGCACCGCCGATTTCCTCAAAGTTAAAAATTGTTTTTTAATCAATGATCTCCACGCCATTGCTTACGGAGTTCGGCTGCTTGAGAAATCGGACTGCGTTGAAATTTTGCCCGGGCGAGCCGCACAAGGAACGCAGGCGATCGTGGCTCCGGGCTCGGGCATCGGCGAAGCCATTCTTTTCTGGGACGGAACAAAGCATCACCCCATGCCTACGGAGGGCGGGCACTCAAGCTACAGCCCAACATCGTCGCTCCAAGTTGAACTCCTACAATACTTATTTCAAAGCTTCACGCACGTCAGCTGGGAGAGAGTTCTCTCCGGTCCTGGAATTTTAAATATCTACCAGTTTTTGAAGGATACAAAAAAAGCTTCGGGCAAGTTCCCGATTCAAACTTCGGCGCAGATTTCTGAAGGGGCCCTCAAAGGCGATGCCTTATGCCTAAAAACCATCGATCTCTTTTTTGAAATTTTGGCGACCGAAGCCGGCAATCTCGCTCTCAAGACTCTGCCGTTTGGGGGACTCTACATCGCAGGCGGGATCACCCCTAAACTATTAAACTTTTTAAACTTAGGTGAATTTAAGAAAAATTTTCTACACAAAGGACGTATGTCCGAACTTCTCGAAGATATAAGGGTGACGCTGATCCTGAACGATGACGTCGGGATTCGTGGGGCAGCCGCTTATGCCCTGCTGAAGGCGGACTAGAACGGGCGCTCTTTTAACTCGTAATTTTTTTCTTCAATATAGTCTGCCATCCACGCGTAAACTTTTAAGTTTTTCTTTTCGAGTTTTTTCTGATTGGTCACTACGGCATAAATTTCGTTTATTTCTTTATTGCCCAACCGAACAAAAGATTCGTAACTCGTGGCCGGCAGAAAATGGAGCAGAGACTTCGTCTCGCTTGAGTAGACCTGCCATAGAATTTTTGTTTTCAGATCAAAAAGCTTTTTCGTGAGATTTACTCTGAGGTCCGGAAAAGTATTGTACGAAGCCGAGAAAATCTTTTTGGTGAAACTCTGATGAACGGCAAAGCAGACGTCTTGGTGGTGCTGATGACCGTATTCACCGAGCGCTCCGTGAGTGAAGATCAAATCATAGTTTTCTTTTTTAGCGAGAGCCCTCAAACACGCGGTCATCTCGCTCACATCTAACCTTTGGTTAAACACATCTGGAAAATTTAAATGAATAAGATGTTTGATTCCCAGAAGTTTACAAGATTTTCGAAACCGTTTTTTACGCTCGACTCCGAGACCATCGGCATTGGCATCGGTCGCGCACACGATGGTCCAATCGTAATGGTGCGACGAGATGAGCCCTCCGAAGAAAAGCACTTCGTCATCTGGGTGGGCAATACAAACAAGTGCTTTCAATTTACGTGACATATGCAACAAGCTTCTCACAAAATAAAGTATATGAGAATTTTAAGTTTTAATAGTTCTGAAGATCTCGCAAACCAGACTGAAGTCTTGATGCGCGAACTTGCGGAATCAAAGCAAGATCTCATTCGTGGATTCTTCCCCACCGGAAAATCAGCCGAAATGTTTTACGCAAAGCTTCGAATGCATAGTTACTGGCATGCAAAATTCTTGGGATTACAAATCGACGAATTCGCCCAGCCCGGACATTTATTTTTAAGTCAGCTGCAAAGACAAATCATCTTGCCCCTAGGGCTTGAGGATCAATTCGACACGATTGATCCGACATGGAATGAACTTGAAATGAAGGAACATATCCTTTCTGTCATCTCCCACAAAATTGACTTCGCACTTCTCGGCCTCGGCCCTAACGGCCATATCGGCTTTCATGAGCCCGGTGCCGGAGATCAAAATTTTCTGGGAGGAAAAGTAATATTAACCGAACAGAGTTCGAAAAGAGTTTTGGGAGCAACGACCCGCACCGCACTCACCTTCGGTGCCGGAAGTTTTTTAAGGGCCGAAAAAATAATTCTCATAGCTATAGGTGGCGAGAAAGAAATGATCTTCCAAAAATTTCTAACGACGGCTCCCACGAGCGAATTGCCCGCAACGCTTCTTAAAAATCATCCGGACTTTACCGTGCTGACGACGTTTAAATCGTGAAGGATCGAGCATCCCGCAAAGCTTTGGGGAGCCAGCATCGTCAGCGGATCGCGCTGCTGAAATGGAGTGTGTGAAAGTTACTTAGGCAGATTTTATTTCGATAGTTTTGGAAGGCTTTCCACTATGTTTTATTCGATTTGGCAGTTCTGAATTATCCATAGCTTCCGAAAGTACCTTTTGAGCTTCAGTCAGCTCTCGGCCTTTTCTCAAATTTTAACGCGCACATTTCAATCAAAATAAAATAACCAGCGTAACCTTCAAGTCTGAACCGGTTCATCAGAGATTGGATCGATCGACCTTCATGTGCATCTGAGAAAAATGGAGGTGGCAGTCAGAGTCGAACTGACTTTCACAGCTTTGCAGGCTGGCCGATGACCGTTCTCGCATGCCACCATTTTCATATCAAAAAGCACAAGGTAAAAATACAAACTGATCTTCAAACCTTTTGCCAATTTTAGTCAACTTGTAAATGAAATTAACAAATCACTTATCCAAACGCAATCAAAAGCCCTCATAATTCAACTCATCCTGGCCCGTCTAAATCCTTCAAAAAACTCAAGTATTTGCTGTTTTTTAAAGCAGCATTCAGAAGCTCCTTTCTTGGATCAAGAATTGAAATAGCTCTTAAGCTTAGCACTATACTCTTTTTTTGGAGAAGATTTATGAAGCTTCGTCTTAAGCTTAAAACGACCATGTCGCATTCTATTCGTTTGGGATTGGCCTTTACGCTGAGCTTTAGCCCTAGCCTTTATGCGGCCGACCAGGCATCAGCGCCTGTCACGACAGACGACAAAACTCAGAAAGTCGCACCTACGAAACAGCTCACTGCTGTCGAATGGGCCCTTAACGGAACCGCAGAGACGCAGTCTCGAAACTTTCAGGTAGCACTGAAGCTCCTCGCACAAAACAAACCAGAAGATGCAAAGAAATATCTCTTAAACGGAATTAGCGCCTCATCGATGGCAAATTTTTTAACTTCGGATATCAACGCCCAAGTATTTGGGGCCGTTAAATCAAACCCGAAATGGATGGCCGATGCCGGTCTCACCACATCGAAAATCGACGAAGCAATCGCGCAGTCGAGCCAACAACTTCCGGTCTTCAAAGATGCGGCACCGACTACGACAAATCCTGCAACGATCGATTATCCCGGAATCTTCGCCACTCCTAATATCAGTGGAGTTTATTCAGGCGACGAACAAATTCAAAAATTAAGTGCTCTCATGAACACGAATCCTGACCTCCGTACGCTCCTGTGGCAGACCGCTCAAACCCGACTGATGGACGTTGCCGCCCCCGATCTAGGAGTGAATCCGCCTTCTTATTTGCCGGGAACTTCGATCCTTCCGAGCAGTGCCATGTGTAACCTCTATTCTCCTCTTTGCGCGTTCATGTCCGGCGGCGGAATTCTAAG
>JAYTQQ010000089.1:0-4379 GCA_043746635.1 Bdellovibrionales bacterium
GTTGATGATGAACGAACCGTTCGCGGTCATCAATGGGATTTCGCCGAGGTAAACTTCTTGTTCTTTCACGTCGCGAATACTTCGCGCTTCTGTTTGTTCATCGATATCAAAAACGATGAGACGTAAAGTGACTTTGACAGGAGCAGCAAATGTCATTCCGCGCTGACGACATTCATCAACATCGTACTTCGCTGGCTCAAGAGTATAACTCACGAACTCAAGGCTTGCAGTGTTGTTGAAGTCACTGATTGGAAATACAGATTTAAAAACACCGTTGAGTCCAAGATCTCCACGGCGATCCGGATCGACATCTTTTTGCAAAAAAGCTTCATATGAGCTTTTTTGCAATTCAATCAAATTAGGAATGTCGATGACCTGTTTGTTTTTTGCGAAAGACTTGCGAATACGAAGATTAGAGGCTGTGATCTGAGTTGTACTCATTCCCTCTCCTTTTCTCTGTTAGACTCGTTTTTTGTTAAACGAATACAATAATACGGGACCAAAAAAACCAAAAAAACTTTAATAGCGCAGCAGTTTCAGACGAACGAAATCGTCCAAAAATCCTACAAAATATCAAGACTGTCTTAATGCATAGGAATGTATAAAAGAAAAAGCGAGAGAATGCAATTCTCTCGCCAAACTATTTTCAAAATACTTTCGGTTACTTGATAGTAACTTTTGCCCCAGCTTTTTCAATCGCTTCTTTAATTTTAGCAGCTTCTTCTTTTGAAACGCCTTCTTTAACTGTCTTAGGAGCGCCTTCAACGAGATCTTTTGCTTCTTTTAAGCCCAAGCCCGTAACTGCGCGAACTTCTTTAATAACTTCGATCTTTTTAGCGCCAGCATCCATCAAGATAACATCAAATGCTGTCTTTTCTTCTGCAGGAGCAGCAGCAGCGCCGCCAACAGCAGCAGCTGCAGCAGGAGCAGCAGCTGAAACGCCCCACTTTTCTTCAAGTGTTTTAATCATGTCTGCGAGTTCGATGACTGGCATTCCGCTCAAAAATTCTACGACTTGTTCTTTATTCAATGACATTGTGTCTTCCTTCCAAAAATTATTAGTTAATTATTTAATTAAATTGTCTTTATTAATTCGGTTTATTTTCATTATGAGCCGCAAGAACTCTCACAAATCCACTTGGAACAGCGCTCAAAGTACGAACGAACGCGCTCATTGGACCTGCCATTGTACCAAGCAACATAGCACGTAAAACATCTTTCGGTGGAAGAGTGGCCAAAGCCTTAATTCCCGCCGCATCGAGTTTTTCGCCGTCCATGACGCCTGTTTTGAGTTGAAGAAGCTCAACGTCTTTTGCGAAGTCTGTCAAAGCTTTCGCAACAGCAGCCGCATCTTCATAAGCAAAAACAACAGCGTTATTGCCTGAGAGTGAGTCTTTCAGCGAAGCAGACTTTGGGTGATCGGCAAGAGCTCGAATCGCTAAAGTGTTTCGAACAACTTTCATCTCAGAATGAACTGGAAAAAGCTTTTTTCGAAGATTAGTGACTTGCTCAACCGACAAACCTTTAAAATCAACTAAGAATTGAGCGTTTGAACGCGCAAACTTTTCTGAAAGGCTTGCGATCTCTTGCGCTTTATCAGCACGAGTGATCATGTTTGAACCTCCTTAAGAGTTAAATCGAGCGACAAAACAACTTGTCACAAGATGATTCGACCAGAGGTCGAAAATTATATCCTTCGACCAGGGGGTCAAAGATGAAACAGGCTTTAAGTTCTCTGGCTTAAGAAAGAAAGATAAGGAGTAGGAAAAACTGAAACCGCTTTAAAAAAAGACTTAAGTTCCAAACTTCACCTCTACGCATCTCAACAGGAAAAATTAAGACTGAAGTTTTGGTTTTTCAACCGCTGCTGTCGTCTCCTGTTATCTAGGACCGAGAGTTTCTAAAAACTGATGGCTCAGCTTTACACTGAGCCGAAACAACTAAGCAAGCACTTTTTAAAGTGCTTGCTTAGAGCTTTGATTATTTTTCAGATTCGCCAGACGCTTGCGATGGATCGATTTTGATACCGGGACCCATTGTGCTTGCGATCGTGATCGAACGTAAATAGACGCCTTTGCTGCTTGCTGGTTTCGATTTAATAACCGCACCTAAGAATGCCATGAAATTGTCTTTCAATTTATCAGCACCCATTGATTTGCGACCGATACCAACATGAACAATACCTGCTTTATCAACACGGTAATCTAATTTACCGCGTTTTTCGGCAGCCACTGTCTCGCCAACGTTCATCGTCACTGTTCCGACTTTTGGATTTGGCATTAAGCCACGAGGTCCCAAGATTTTCGCAACTTTAGAAACAGTCGCCATCATGTCAGGAGTCGCAATTGCCTTATCGAAATCGAGCCAGCCACCATTGATTTTTGCAACGAGGTCATCAGCACCTACGAAATCTGCGCCCGCATCTTTTGCTTCTTTTTCTTTAGGTCCTTTAGCGAATACGAGAACCCGAATCGCTTTACCGAGACCGTGAGGAAGAGCAATCGCGCCACGCACTTGTTGGTCTCCGACTTTTGCATCGACTCCCAATTTAACAGCTACGTCGATCGACTCGTCGAACTTCGCAGTTGCGCTTTCGATTGCCATTTTCACGGCTTCATCGATTTTGTGGTAAGTGGTTGGGTTGACTTTTGCTTTCAGGTTTTTAAATCTTTTTCCGTGTGCCATGATCTACTCCATCACTTCGAGGCCCATGCTCTTGGCTGTGCCAACAACTTGTGCCATAGCTGACTCAACAGTCATGCAGTTTAAATCAACGAGCTTCAAGGTCGCGATCTCGCGAATTTGCTTCATATTGACTTTGCCGACCTTATCTTTCTGAGGCATTTTACTGCCGCTCGTAAGCTTCAGGGCCTGCTTCAATAGAATCGATACAGGAGGCGTCTTGGTGATGAAAGTAAACGATCGGTCTTGATAAACAGTAATAATCACGGGGATGATGGTGTCACCTTTTCCCTGTGTTTTTGCATTAAACTGTTTGCAAAACTCCATGATGTTTACCCCATGTTGTCCGAGCGCCGGTCCAACGGGAGGAGCTGGATTCGCTTTCCCTGCCGGAATCTGTAACTTGATCATCCCAGTTACTTTTTTAGCCATAATTCCCACTCTCTAATAGGGTGAAGTCTCATTTTTAAGGTGAAGACTTCGGTTTAAGAATCAAATCGAAAAACTAATTTTTCTCGACCTGAATAAAATCTAATTCAACTGGAGTTGGTCTACCAAAAATACTGACCAAAACCTTCACCTTACCTTTTTCTTCATTAATATCTTCGACCGTGCCGTTGAAATTACTGAAAGGTCCGTCGATGACGGTGACATTTTCTCCGACTGCAAACTTCACTTTTTGACGTGGTTTTTCAGCTCCAGAGATCATTTGTTGAGTGACACGAACCACTTCATTTTCAGGAACCGGAGATGGCTTTTGGCCACCGACGAACCCAGAAACTTTGCTAGCGCCCTTCACCAAATGCCAAGTGATGTCATTCATTGCCATATTTATAAAAATATATCCAGGAAAAAATTTTCTCGATCTGGTCTGCTTTTGCCCTTTGACGAGCTCAACAACATTCTCAGAAGGAATTAAAATATCGCCGAAAAACTCTTCTTTTTTGAGAGATCTAATTCGTTCTTCGATCGCCGATTTTGCTGTTGCTTCACAACCAGTTTGGCAATTCTCGATGAACCATTTTTTATCTTCCATTTTAACAATCCTTTATTCGAAAGTATTCGAAAGTTTTTAAGGGAGTTTTACGAGCCGACTCTTACGAGAGGCGACTAGCTGAAAATCGCACCGAAGTTCACGTGAAGGAGCCAATCCACAACGTACGCTGAAGTGGTATCGAGAACTCCAAGGGCCACACCCGAAATGACGAGCATGATACAAACAACCGTTGTCATCGACATGGTGTCTTTGCGAGAAGGCCAAACCACTCTGCGAATTTCAGTGACGACTTCGTCAGAGAAAGTAACAACTGTTTTATTGAACTGAAGAATTGTAAAAAGAATAATTCCGAAAACGACTGGCAAACCATGCTTCACAACGTCATCTGCTAGAAAACGAGAGAAACCGCCTGTCGCCATTACCGCCATTGTCTCGATGAAAACATTGACCACAATGCCCGCGATCACAGCGATGATCATGAAACTGACTGTGACAATCTTATTGTTCGTACTTTCCACTTCAACTCCCGAAATTAAAGAACATTTTTGCCCGTTTCGTATGCTTGTTTCTCTTTAGACACTTCATCCAAGAATGGCAGGGGCCAAAAATGGCAGGGCAGGAGGGACTCGAACCCCCAACCGACGGATTTGGAGTCCGTAACTCTACCAATTGAGCTACTACCCTAGAATCCAAAGAAAAA
>JAYTQQ010000090.1:0-4966 GCA_043746635.1 Bdellovibrionales bacterium
CTGGCAAGACGCGTGCGATGATTTGCTCTTCAAACGATCTCCTTATGCAAAATATTGGGGCAAAGAAGATCTTCCGATCGTGGTCCTCGATTCAGAAGAAGAGCGCGAACGTTTGCCGACAGCTTTTAAAATGAGAATGAATATGTATTTCGACGAACTCGAAATGCGAGAAATCTCTGAGTGGCTCACGACTCACCAAGCAATCCACGATAATCTGTTTCAGTCGTTCGTGAATTTCGGACTTCCTATCCCGAAAGATCAAGTGGCAGGCCTTCTGCAAAAAATCTTACTCGAGGATGAAGATACATTTAAAATCTTACTTGCGGCAGAACCGAAAATGCTTGCACAAGTGCCTGAACTTTTTAAAAGAACCGAAATTATCTTAGGCAAAAAGAATACCTCTGACCTTAAAGAATTATGCAAGTCTGCAACGAGCAAATACTGCGCGAAGTTTTTAACCCGTTATGACGAGCTCATCAATCCGGTAAAATTTGTTCCGATCGTTTCTGATTATAAAGATGTTTCTTTGAAAGACGCTTGGTCTCAAGCTCAATCTGAAAATAAAAAACTCGCCGGGATGCGGTTCGAAGAATGGCTCAGCACCTATTCTGATCATTTTTTAGCAAATTCGGTTGCTCCAGTTTACAATTGGACACTCAACTTTCCTCTCCTCGCTGGACCAACAAAACATACCGGATACTTTAATGCCGACCTTGATTCAGACGGCACCGTTCGAAAAAGCTACCTCATTAGCCATTGGGGATATAACTATTTTCCGAGCATTGCGCTCAAAGCGTTTATGCTCGCCAACAAATTTGGAATTCAAGTCAAAATCAGCGAAGAAGGATTTAACCGCGCCGACGAATCAAATAAAATTGTTTCTGAATTTGCCGCGACCAACGACAACGGCGATGTCGTAATGAAAATTCCGGTAAATTCTCTCGGAGAACTATCGATCAACTATTCAGGTCGTCAAAAAATGTTTCCGCACATTCCGGCGTCGGAGCTCCTGGTGAACTCTGACACGATCGATTACGAAATCTCCGAATATGATTCGAAAACAAAAAAATACGAAATTCATGAAAAAAAGAAAGTCGATCGAAAAGAATTCTTGAAAGACAAAATTCTAATTTTCGGAGCTACCGCCGTCGGTATTTACGATTTGCGGGTGACTCCTTTTGAAGAAAACTATCCGGGAGTTGAAACCCACGCCAACGTTCTTTCGAACCTTCTCGTCGAACTTGAAAAAGTCAAACTTGCAAAGGCCGGCACGGCGCTACCGAAAGAATTAAAGTCTAAGCCAGGATTTCTTAGAACTCACCCGCTCGAGCAAAGCTACATGATTTTCGGAATCCTTATTTTTGGAGCCCTGTTCTCATACTTACTCGCGGTCTTGAGTTCAATTCCGGGTTTACTTATGACGCTCGCGAGTGCCGGCACTCTCTACTATATTGATAAATATTATTTGTTCAAAAACGGAATCGTGATCAACATCGTTATTCCGTTGTCGTTTATTCTTACGCTGTTCATTGTTCTAACCTTCTATAAATATTTCACCGAAGAGAGAACAAAGCGTGAACTCAAAGGAACTTTCGAGAAATACGTTTCTCCTTCGATTGTTGCAGAAATTTTAGCTGATCCGAGTAATATCGAACTCGGTGGTAAGAAGATGGATCTCACCGTCATGTTCTCGGACGTTCGCGGTTTCACCACGATTTCAGAAAAATTAGATCCGCGCGCGCTATCTGATTTGCTCAACAGCTACCTCACCCCGATGACGAGTCTGGTGTTCGCAAATAAAGGCACCCTCGACAAATATATGGGTGATGCGGTCATGGCGTTTTGGGGAGCACCCATTCATTTTGAAGACCACGCAAAATGGGCCTGCCGATGCGCTCTGCAAAGTATCGTGAAACTCAAAGAGCTTCAAAAAGATTGGATGGCGAAAGGCCTTCCAGAAATTGATATCGGAATTGGTCTTAATTCCGGAGAGATGAGCGTCGGGAACATGGGATCCGACACCGTTCGAAGTTACACGATCATGGGAGATGCCGTGAATTTAGGCTCACGTCTTGAGGGTATCAATAAACAATACGGCACACGCATTATCGTCAGCGAATTTACTCAGCGTGCTGCCGGCGAAACTTTCGTCACCCGTGAGATGGATTGGGTCAAAGTAAAAGGGAAGAAACTCCCCGTCCGAATTTTTGAACTCATGGGAGAGGGTAAAATTTCTCCCGAGGCGGCCGAAGTGCTTAAAAATTGGAATGAAGGATTCATAAAATACCACGAGAAAAATTTTGGTGGCTCGCTCGAGAGCTTTAAAACAGTGCTCGCGCTTTCTCCGAATGATGAACCGAGTAAGCTCTACATCGAAAGGTGTGAAGACTACATTGCTGAACCTCCGGCCGAAGATTGGGACGGCGTTTTCGAGATGAAATCTAAGTAAAATTTAGCTTGCAAATCGAATCATTCAAAATACGATCTTCGTATTCATGGCGAAGAGCTTTTCAGCGTGTGCGCGCATCCTTATTTTATTGTTCATTTCACTGCTTATTTCACTGTCGGCGCTTATTTTTTTAGCACCTGAGGCAAATGCGGCAGGTATCAAACTCAAGACCGAAAAAGGCGCGCCCGTTCTCGTCAATGCCGACAATTACGCCGGCGACTCCGAAGCCCACGTCATGGAGCTCACCGGTCACGTTCACGTGATTTTTTCTGAACAAGCGATCAGTTGCGATCACGCGATCGTTCATGACCTCACGAGCGAAATCGAAGTCGACGGACACCTGATCATCGATTCGCCAACCGTTCACGTCGAAGGCGAACGCGCGAACCTCAATTACAAAACCAATATTGGAACCATCGAACATGGCTTAGTCGTCTCCGGACAAATCATGCTCGAAGGAGAACGCATTCGTAAAGTGGGTCCCGAAGAATACATCGCCGAACAAGGAAACTATACCGCTTGTACAACCTGCCCTCCCGCATGGGGATTTCGCGCCCGTGAAATCGACGCGCAACTCGGCGGCTACGCCAGACTCAAAAGCGTTCTCTTTGAAGTCGTGAATTTTCCGATCCTGTGGCTGCCATATTTGATTGTTCCTCTCAAAAGCGATCGCCAGTCTGGATTTCTGATTCCAAAAATTTTGATCGCTCCAGCAACGAACGACGCTAAAGGTTTACAAGTCGGATTTTCTGAAAGTTATTTCTGGGCAATTGATCGGAGCCAAGACGCCACGTTTACTTTATCGTCGAATCCCGCAAACGGAATTAAGGGTGACGTCGATTACCGCTATATGTTGAGCGAAACGAGTAAGGGAGAACTTGCTGCCGGCGCACTCCACGATAAACTTTTTAACGGAGCAAAAAATCGGCTCTACCCTGGTCTGACACCCGACCAGCAACTGGCTCAGCCAGCGCTCCCCGATAACTTCGCGAGATGGTATTTTCATTACGAACATCACTATGACCTCCCCGACGGATTCACCCAAAATACGAAGATCAACTTACTGAGCGATTTTTTATACCCGACCGATAATCCTGACGACTTCATGAGTATTGCCGGAGAGCGAGCGCTTGAAAGCAGAGCGACACTCTCAAAAAATACCGAATATACGCATTCGAGCGTCGATGCATCTTACTACCTCAATCTTTTGAAATCAGATCCTCTCAACGGACAACAAGGCTCCCTCATTTCAGGAAATGGAGATGCCGTTCACCGTGCTCCCGAATTGCGATTCTCAGTCGTCAATACGCCTGTCGGTAACACAGGATTTTTATTTCATGAAGACACGAACTACGTTCACTTTGCGAGACAAGACTATTCGTATGATGATCCGATCAATTACAAAATCGCTCCGATCATCACGAACGGGATCGCAAACTGTCCGATCCCGACGAATTCCCGTGTCGGTTGCAGCTTTGATCCGGGCACGAATACTTGTACTTGCCTCGGCACTGATACATCCAGAGGTAAAAGTCGTGCTTCGAATGCCCTCCCTACCGGAAGCGGACAATTCGATCCCGCAACCGACCCCATGCGAACAGGAGACCGCCTCGATTTTCATCCCGAAGTCTCATACCCTTTTCAAATTGGTCACGTCCTAGATTTAGTGCCCACCGTTTCTTACCGCTATATGCAATATAATTTTGACGTCTCGCCAGATAGCCCAAACCAAGGATCTCAAGATCCGACAGTCCCTGGTTATGATACTCACCCAAGCCGAAGTTATTTTACAGAAAGCTTATCGGCGCGTACGAGACTTGATCGCGTTTGGGGAACTGATTCTGGTAATCCACACGAAGTAAAATACAAACATGAATTTGAACCTGAGCTTCGTATCACTTCTCTCAGCGGAATGAATGAGACTCAGTCACCGTTTTTTAATTCGAATGATCACACGCCAGAGTTTTTGGTCGATCAACCAATCACCGATACCGATATTTTCAGCGGCGCAAATAGCCTGCAGTTCGACTACAATGATCGCATCACAAATCGAAATGTCATCACCGGACTCATCACCAATAAAGTTATTAAAAAGACTTGGGCGGCAAACAGCGCCCCGGTTGAAAATCCTGACATCAAAACTTTGAATTTAGATGCAAACACCGAAGAAGCGAATTATATGCAGATCATCCAAATTAAAATTTGGCAATCCTACGATCTCGATGCAGCGACTCAGCAAGTGCATCACTATCCGTGGTCGGACATGGACGGCCTTTTTGACTTTCGTTTTCAAAATATCGAGGCGAATCTTCTACTCAGATATTATCCTTACCAGAACGTCACCAATACTTCTCTGAGAACGCGCATTTTTGATTCGGGAGGAAACTGGTTGCAGGTGACTTACAATCAGAATTTCAAGATCACCGAAAATCTTAATGATTCGAATTACGATCCCGCCAACCACACCGAAAGTATCGGACTCGGTGCCGGCTATTCTCGGCGCTACGTCAAAGTCAT
>JAYTQQ010000091.1:0-4602 GCA_043746635.1 Bdellovibrionales bacterium
AGGGTAAGCAAGATTATCGAATACCGTCATCGAATCGAAAAGGGCTCCTCCTTGAAAAACGTATGCAACTTTCTTTCGAAACGGAATCAATTCGCGCTCATTCAACTTTGTAATATCGTAACCACCGATCAGGATTTCTCCGGCGTCGGGACGCTCGAGGCCGATGAGGCTTCTTAGGATGACGCTTTTCCCGGCGCCTGATTCACCGAGAAGTCCGAGGCATTCGCCACGTCTGATTTGTAAATTAATCGATTTATGAATGACCCTTGAGCCAAAGCTCTTTTTGAAATTTCGAATTTCGACAATGATGTCTTCTTTCACGGATTGCCTTTACGATTCGAATAACATGAAGAAAAGCTTGGTTAAGAAAAAATCGCTAATGAGAATCATGATTGAGGAAGTCACGACGGCTTTCGTCGTTGCGATGCCGACGCCTTGAGTTCCACCTTTAACGCTGAGGCCAAAATAACAAGACACGACGGATAAGAAAAACGCAAAGAAGAATGTTTTCACAATGCCGGTCATGTAATCCATAATGTTGACGGTTTGAAAAATCTTTTCGTAATAAAATCCTGGATCAATTGCGAGTTCGTGTTGACCGACGATTAAACCACCCGCAACTCCAATAATGTTGCCGATGCCGCTCAAGATTGGGAGAGCGATGAGGCAAGCCAGAATTCTTGGAATGACGATTCGTTTAATCGGCGAGGTGCCGAGGGCTCGGATGGCGTCTACCTGCTGGGTCACGACCATCGAAGCAATTTCACTTGCGATGCCGGCGCCCACACGTGCGGCAAGCATCAAAGAACAGAACACCGGGCCTACTTCTCGAATGATCGAGAGAGAAACAATTTTAGGAACGTAAAGTTTGCCACCAAACTTTTCAAGGCCAATACCGAATTGGAGCGCCATCACCATACCGGTACTGATCGCCGTCACAAAAACGATACTCATAGAACGAACGCCAACGAAATAGATTTGCTCAACGACTAGCTCCGGATAGAAAGGAGCAACGAATAGCTCCTTGAGAACCTGCTTAAACATGAGTCCAACGCCGCCAAGCATGGTCAGGATCTCAAGGATTCGGGCGCCGATTGATGCCAGAACAGCCTGGAGCACCGATTCGGCATGGTTTTTTACGACACTGTTTTTCATGGTGCTTTGAAGCCCTCTAAAAACTTATTGAAAATTGCGAGGTCTTGATCGAAATTTTTAGTGATCGAAACGTAGCTCACACTGTAAAGGCAACTGTTTTTTTTGAACGTGAGAATTTCTATTTTCGTCGGAATCCCGTCGACGTTTCCTTCGGCTTGAGTTTTTCGGCTTTCTCTTCCATCGAAGAATGCCTGCGAGGTTGCAGCAATTTTTGACGAGTCAAGGGAGCTCAGCATGTCTTTTTCAATACTTTCGAGAGATGGATCAGTCGGGTCATTACAAGATGAAAGGTAAGAAATCGAATTTCCTAATTTCTTATCCTGCCAAGCTTCATCCGCGCCTGGAGACTTAATTTGCTCGAATGATCCGCCGGGTGGAACGAAGCGAACGTCTTCTGATTTACTCATCTTTGGAGTGAGGCTAACAGAAAGGCACGACGAGAGAAGTGTACACGCAGTCAAAAATGTGAAGAACGAAGTTCTACGAGTTTTCATTACTTGTCATCCATGATGCAGTCAAAGTTGCTAATATTAGTTCCGCGTACAGGCAGTCTCGATTTCCCTATCGGTACTTTTGTATCAGAATGAAATATCTAGTTCACAAACTATCCTTGCGTCGAGATAAAAATGAAAATGCTTTAGAGTTTAGTAGAGTTTGAACGTCAAAATATGCGGATGGACCGTCATGATTTTGTCGACAGGACCCATTTAAAAACCAAGCCTTTCGTCATGAAATTGATGTGGTAGGATGAATAAAGGCATTTGATTTGAACTCCTTCGGTGAATCCTCTTTGGCATTACAAATGCTATTAACTAATTGTTAAGAGGATACACGTGCCAAAAATTGATCTTACAGAATTTAAAATTACTCTAGTTCTTGGGCTAGCTCTTATCGTTTTTTCGGCTATTGCGCATGCCGAAGAAACTCTGGTGAACGCTACCGTGAGCAGAATTGGTGACGCAACTCACTTAGAACTTACCGGCATCAGCAATTGGAAATACCAAATCAAAAAGCAAGCTGATGCTAATAAAATGGTCTTAGTTTTAGATTCAAAACCTTTGAGTCAAAAATCACTTATCCTTTTGAAAACTTACAGCGATGAACTTGTCGAGAAAATCACTGTAAATCCAAACGGCGTTGACGAACTGACCGAAATTAAAATTACGCTTAAGAAAAAAGATCTCGATTCATTTGATTACATGAGCGATCAGCCGAGCCGTTGGGTAGTCGATATTTTCGAAAAAGAGCATACAAAAAAAGAAGTTTTCGAAAAGAAAGAAAAAACTCGTGCTCCGGCGGCAAAGAAATTTCTGGTTAAGAAAGTGGTGGTCGACGAAGCAGTCATTGACGAAAGCGATCTTGGTAGTACAAAAAATGCAGCGGATGATTGGCCAGCACAACAAGGGCAATCGACGGTTGACTACGGTCCAAAGGCGAAACGTAAGCCAAGTTCTGATTCGTTAATGATCAATCCAGATGCTGACGCTCCAAAAGACTTTTCGACCGCTAATAATTTGAATCAAGGTGCCTTTGATGGTGGCGATCCCGAGTTTAAACGATTTGCAATTCAAGACTACGAAATTAAAGAGAACGCGATAATCGCAAGCCGCGCCAATATCTATCTTCACTTTCCAATGTTGAAATTAGGAACTCCGGAGTTAGATGAATTAGCGAAGACTCCTCCGATCTACAAAATTTTATCGCTCGATGAAACTGAAGCGAAAAAATCAAAACTCGTACAAGAGAATGACGAAGCGAAGCTTTTGGTAAATCTTTTTGAAAAAGGGCGCTTCGCTATCTTTTTGAAAACCGCTAAAGAATTCATACGGCAGTATCCTGATTCGCGTTATGAAGAAATCGTCCGTTATATGATGGCCGACACGTACTTTAAATTTTGGCAAGAGAGCAAAAGTCTAAATGATTTCGACACGGCTATCTCGATGTACCGCGGAGTCAGCGAAAAGTTTAAAGATTCGCCACTTGCGGCTCGCACTCACTTGTTTGTGGCCTACTCGTATTTAGATCGCGGAGACAACTTAGCGGCGGTTCAGGCCTTTCAAAGATTTTTAAGTCTTAAACATGAAGATAAGAATTTCGAACAAAAGAAATTGGCGGCTGAAGTGCGCATCGCTGAAGCTCGCGCTTTCTTAAGCCTCAATCGCCTTGACGAAGCTTATAAGATTTTAGACGAAGTTGAAAGAATGGCAGAAGATAAAAAAGATCAAACGACGGCAGCGTTTTATAAGGGCGATATCTACTTCCAGAGTGGTGACTATAAAAGAGCCGTGCAAGAGTATAAATCTGCACAAACGAAGTATGGCAAAGATTGGCAGTCGTTTCCGAATGCGTATTTCAACTCATCGGAAGCAAAATTTTGGCTTGGCGATTATCGCGAAAGTTTGAATGGGTTTCGTGAGTTTTTACAAAAGTTTCCGAATAGTGAGTTCGGCGGATTCGCGATGACCCGTATCGGCGAAGTGCTCGCCATTTTTGGGGCTGATCCAAAGCGAGTGCGCGGCGCTTACCTTGAAAGCAACTTTAGATATAAGGCAACTCCCGGCGGAGGACTCGCGAAGATCCGTTTAGTTTCGGAACGCATGCCTGAAATGAAAGATAAAGAACTCAAAAATTCTCTCGAAGAAGTTAAAGAAGTCGAAAAAGACGTGAGCATCCCTGCGCTCGATGAATTCACCACGTTTTTAATTGCAGACGGTTACTATAATCGCGGAGAATATTCGAAGGCGACTGACGAGCTGATTAAGTTTTACCAAAACAATCCGATTGCTAAGAACCGCGATAAATATAAAGCCCGTATCGAAAGAAATATCACAACGAGCATTCGAAAGAATGCCGAACAAAATAATTTTCTTGAAGCTTTAAAAGTCTACGGACATTTCGCCAGTAACTGGCTCAATAATTCTGGTCGTATCGACACTGAGTTTTATGTTGGCCGCGCTTACGAGCAGGCGGGCGTATTGAGTGAAGCTGACCGCATCTACCGCGCTACTTTGAACAAAATCTACGCGCTTCAGGGTACCAAGATCGAAAAAGAGAGAAGCGTTTTTGAAATCCTACCAACGGCGGATGCCGTTAATTTGAGACTCGCAACGGTTTCAAATCAAAATAAAGAATATGCAAAAGCTTTTAATTATCTTAAAGAAATTAGAACTCCAGAAAAACTGACTGAAGACGAGCAAGTTGAACGTGCTCAAGTTTCTGCAGATGTGTTTGAACAACGCGGAGATCTCGTCAATTCTAAAAAGTTTTTACAATCTCTTATCGACACTTGGAAGGGGCAACCGATTACGGTCGCTCCCGTTTATTTAAGAATTGCGCAGCTTGATAATCAAACTAAAAACTTTAAAGGTGCCGAGAGCAATCTGTCTAAGATCATGAATCTGCAAAGTGATACTGCACTCGTTCCTGAAGAAACCTACGCAAAAGCTC
>JAYTQQ010000092.1:0-13145 GCA_043746635.1 Bdellovibrionales bacterium
TTAGAATTGAAGACCAACTCATACCTGAAGGGTTCGACGGTCGTATTTTAGATAAAACGAAATCTTCAACGGAATCGATTAAAATTCTAAAAAATCAAAAAATTAAGATGAGTCTGCCCCCAGCGCTTGAAACGAGAACTCATATTTTAGATCTTTTAAAGAAACATTTCTCAAAAGCCGGAATCATCCTAGAGATATACTTTAAGGAGTCTGATAGCGGTCAAGCGCCAAGCGAAGACTTTGCAGCGATGAGTGGATTTATTGGCAATCAGCTAGATCCTTCGGGGTCTTGGTCCTTCCTACTGTATTCAAATCAGGGTGTGCTCCACTCTTGGATTGATGATCTTGATCCAAAATTAAAAAAACCTGCGGCACATAATTCTGATGAGACGAAAAATAGCTTTTTTGTAAGTCTACATAAAGAAGTTCTGGCGAAAATTTTTGCCGTCCCCTTTCTCCTCGCTGGCCAACGCTATCTTCTCAGCGAAAAAGTTGATCCCTCAAAATGGAATCGCTTTGATTCAAGAATTCGATTTTATGAACTGAGAATAAAATAAAAATAATGAAATGGGATCCATCTCTAGAATTCTTTTTAAAATGTTCCTACCAGGATATCACTTGGCAGTTAAAATCTTTCTCTGAGTCTACATTTCCACTCAACTTCATTGAATGTAAGATGCAGCGATTGGAACAAATCTCTTTGGGCTATGCCGTCGAATCTTCGCAAGACTTAGCCGTTAAAAAGTCTTTTGCCGAAGCGTGGGAACGACTTTGTTTTAGCAATATCTATTCCGAAAACAATTTGGAATTTCGAAATACCAGCGGCTTCGCAGCTGGCGATAGCTTAGCTATGGCGTCTAAAAACGCCAAAGAAGAGCTCATCGAGAGAGCTGTATTCTTAACTGCATGGCAAAGTCAAAGCGGCTGGAGAAAAGTGAATTTCTCGAAATTAAAAACGAGATATTTAAAATTTGCGCTCTCACTCAAGGGCTGGAAGCTAGATCTTTACGATCTTAAGTCATCAGAGGGCATAGTGAAGTGCCTCGTAGCGCGACATAAAGACCGCGGTTTGGTTTTCGACAGTGCATTTTGCGAAAATTCTTTCTCTACGGAACTCAAACTTTTGAACTCCGTCTTAAAAAACATTTTCTTGCCGTCGGTAAATCCAATCAATAAATTGACAGAAAACTCTCGTCCAATCGACCATGCAAAGTTTTATGCCTCACCCGAGCACTTAAAGTCACTCGACTTCCTAAGTTTAGATTTAAATGCTGGAGTCGTTTTCAAATTAGAAAACCCTGAGCTATTAGAAACTAACGTGATCTACGACGAAGAAGATTTTCCGACGGTCGTCGCTTGCTCACATCCAACATGGCCAAAAATTTCTTGGGGAACAAACTCGATTCAAGGTAAAAATCCATGGCCACATCCTCTCGCTTAAAAAATCTAAATCCGCAGAAGCTATGGCTCGTTATGACTATATCAGGAGTTCTACTGCTTGTACTTGCTACCGTAGGCGGAATATTTTTGGGACTCAAACAAAACCAGTCTCTCGTACAGAGTGAAAATAAAATGATCCTGAGACGAAATGGCGAGCTTCTTCTTCATCAGAATATCCGAACCTTTGTCGAATCTCTCGGTTTCGATGAAAGAGAATATCGACTGAGCATTGAGTCTGAACTTGACCATCAAAGAGTTAATTTCGGCAAATTAGACCGAACGAATCTCATTCAATGCTCGACAGAAATTTACTTTCAATACGAAGTAGAACTATGCCGACCGCCTCCCCTTTCCTGGCTAGCTATTTCAGTTATATTCGCCGTTTTTTTGTTCTTAATTGGTATTGTTGCGTTGATTGTGAGACGCCTTGGTATAGAAATCGTTACCTCATTTCAGGATCTTTTTCGTGTCGCAAAGATCAATGCCCCCAGTGAAATGAATTTTAATTTGGCGTGGACGACCGCGTTTTCTATGGCTCATAACTTTAGCGAATCGCAAAAAAAACTTATCCTGGCCGAAAAAGATCGCGCAATAATTGATCTCTCTCGACAAGTAGCTCACGATATTCGCTCTCCACTGACGGCCCTCAACTTTTTAGCAGCAAGCCTCGATGAAGTCTCTCAAGAAAAAAGAGCCCTGGCGAAGCAAGCTATCGGTCGAATCGGCGATATTGCAAATAATCTTTTGCAGAAATCAAAAACATCAACAGTACATACGAATATAAGAATCTTAATTGAACAAGTTATTGCGCAAAAGAATTTAGAATTTCAAAATCGAATACAAATAAGTTTCAAATGTGAATCGGACGAAATGTGGACTCAAATAAACGCGGGCACTTTAGGGCGGATCGTGTCGAATCTCATAAATAATTCACTCGAAGCTGAGGCCAGAAATATCAAGATCACGCTTTGGAACGCTGGAAGTAATACTGAAATTACTATTTTAGATGATGGCCGAGGAATACCTACAGAAATAATTTCTAAATTAGGACATTCACATTTTTCGACTAAAACGACCGGTAACGGTCTGGGTATGATTCATGCGAAAAGTGAAATCGAAAACTCTGGAGGAAGCTTTTCTATCAGTAGCCAACTCGGCAAGGGCACAGACATTAAAATTATTCTTACTTCTTAAAAGTCTGAGCTCGCTTTCCACCACTGAGATCTCATCAGAGGAGACTCCAAATACTTCTCAAAGCCATCCGCAATGCCATCCTTACCCGATAATTTCGGGCACTTTATGGGCCAGTTAATTTGAACTTTTGGATCATCCCAGCGCAAAACCCTTTCGCCCGTAAAATTATAGAGACGATTCACCTTATAAAGCACATCCGCTGACTCACTTCCCAAAACGCAAAATCCATGAGCGAAACCCGCCGGTATCCAGAGAGAGACCGTCTTCTCCCCGCTCAGCTCAATTCCAAAATGCTGACCGAAAGTCGGCTCTGTATGGCGCAAATCAACGACGACATCGAAAATTCTGCCGCGGGTGCAGCTCACTAATTTTCCTTGAGGTTGATCGAACTGGTAATGCATTCCCCTCAAAACTCCCGGCAAAGACCTTGAAAAATTATCCTGAACAAAATCTTCGTTGAAATCTTCTTTTTGAAAAGTCTCGCGGTTGTAACGCTCAGTGAAAAAACCACGATCGTCGTGAAATTCCTTAGGCTCAATCAGCATAAGCCCCGGAATCGGCAAATTTCTGTGAATCATCTACACACCTTTATTCTGAACAATATTTCGAAAACATTCCTGCAGTCCCATTTGCCAATCTGGCAAAGCAACATCAAATCTTTCATGCATGCGGTCTTGGTTCAAACGCGAATTACGAGGGCGTTTCGCCGGAGTCGGGAACTCGGCCGTTGAAATCGGATGAACCGTCTTTACTTTTAAATCAAAACCTTGTGCACGTGCCTGTTTAAAGATTTCTTCAGCAAATTGAAACCATGAAGTCTCGCCTCCGGCAGCGCAGTTATAAGTTCCTGAGAGCTGCGGATTCAGGTCAAGTTTTTCAATCATCGCCAAGGTCGCAAGGGCCAAGTGTGGCGCATAGGTCGGCGCGCCCACCTGATCACTCACGACTTTGAGCTCTTCACGTTCAGCGGCAAGTCTCAACATGGTGAGCACGAAGTTTTTGCCATTGAATGAGTACACCCACGAAGTTCGCAGATTCAGAAATTTAAAATCTTTCGGAGCCCATTCTGTCAAAAGTTTTTCTCCGGCGGCTTTTGTTCGCCCGTATGCATTTTGCGGGTCAATCGGGTCAGATTCTTTCCAGGGAGTCAGTTCATTTCCTGAGTAAACATAGTCGGTCGAATAAGTGACAAAGCTCGCGCCTAATTTGTAACAAGCTTTTGCAATTTCAATAGGAGCTTGAGCATTGACCGCCATTGCCAGTTCGACTTCTTTTTCGGCCAGGTGCACATTGGTATAGGCGGCAGCATTAATCACCACGTCGGGTTTCATCGCCTCGATACGCGGGCCTAATTCTGAAGGTTTTGAGAGGTCGAAAAGATTGCGACCGACAAGAATAGCCTGGGTTCCGAGAATTTCTTTGAGGGCTTGCCCAACCTGACCGCCAGCGCCAATGATTAAATATTTTTTAGGCATGGGCTTGCTCCACCACTTTACGAATGTTTTCGATCGCTGTTGCAAAAACTTTTTCTGAGTCGAATTCTCTTTCAAAAAGATCGCGGGCATTTTTTCCGTATTCGGCGCGTATTAAATCATTTTTTAAAATTTTGAGTGCACCATTAAATCCAGCGCCTGAGTCAGCGACGTAAGTCACCCCAGCCTTGTTCGTGGCCAAAATATCTTTGAGTTCATATTGAATACTCGAGACGACAGGTAATCCGGCGCTCATATACTCAAAGGGTTTATTCGGAAGCGACATCTTTGCATGCTTCGCATAAGGTGCGAGGCCTGCATGAGAATGTTTCATGACCGTTTGTATTTGAGCGGCATCGAGCCATCCTGTGAAAATGACGTTCTTCAGCCCTAAGGCTTCTTTTCGAAAATCTTCGAGTGAGCTGCCATCTCCACCGAGGATAAAATAGTAGTTTTCGCCAAGTTCACGAGCCGACCTGATGACCGTCGACAGATCAAAAAATTGACCGATTGTTCCGAAAAAACAACTGACGAAGGCCGCCTGAGGAATTTTCAAAGTCTGAAACCATTTTTCTGAAGCTTCTAATTTTTCAGGTGAAAGCTTCTGAACGGAATAGCCCAACGGAAAAACAAAATCGGTGGATTGTTTACGATCCGCATATTTCAAGCCATATTCGAGATAGGATTTTGAAACTCCACAAATGGCAGATGCGCCCACGCACACGGCACGTAACTTTTTATAAGCTCCGGAAAGCGCAACTTGAACAATTAGCCTTGCAAAAGTCGGTGCTAAATCACGAATTTCATCGGGCCATAGATCACGAATATCTGCGATCACCGGAATGCTATGGCGAAAGCCAAATTTGACGGCAGCAGCAGCGCCATCCACCGTTGGGATTGGAGCCATGATGACGTCGGGCTTCGTTCCGCCGCCGGCAAGATAAGCTTCGGCCTGGACTAAAAACTTTGATGCGAACTCTGCCTGATGCTTGATCCGTGAAAACGAAATATTGCGTGGGTAGCCTTTGCCGAAAATAAACTTCAAGCGAACGCCGTCTTTAATGACTTCGCAGTCTTCTTCGACAAAATTCTTTTTTGGAGTATGAGAAAAACTTGAGGTCCACCAAGTGACATCGTGACCATGTTCGGCAAGCCATTTCGAGAAAACGCCATAGCGGTGAAGTCGTGCATTTGGCTCGATCGGTAATGGTTCGCCTATTTCAAGAATCCAAATTTTCACATTAAATCCCGTGCGTGCCGGGACGCTCATTAGGAGGACGGCGAATCAAGAGACTGTGCTCTCCACGATAGCGACAATACAGAGTCGCAACGATAGCAAGAATAAATAAAAACATATGCTTTACTTCGGCATGCTTAAAGCTTGGCTCAGTGAGGCCACCAACATGAAGAAATACCTGGGCACCAATGGCGCCTAAAATAAGGGCTCGGTGCCATTCGAATCTCTCAGGGATCAGCCACAAAAGGCGAACCGAAATCGCTAAAAAATAAAGAATAAAACTCAAGTAACACAAAAGCCCGAGCCCGCCCGTACCAGATAAAAATTGAATGTACGTATCGTGCGCGTGACCGATCTGTCCGTTTTCTATTCCTAACTTTTTATAATAATCTCCGATGATGACTTCATTCTGGTTTTGCCCCACTCCGATGAAAGGATGCTCTTCAAACATCGCAAAGTTAGCGCGCCATATTTTCACACGCGAATCGTCGTAGCTGAAGTTATCGGCCGCAGCCATCAATCGGCCGCGAAGAATCGGCACTGCAGCGCTAATCCCAATCAATACTGAAAGCGCGCTTAAAACATACATCGCTTTACGACGGCCAAAGAAAAAGCTCATGAAGATAATGCCGACGACGACGCCAAGCCATACTCCGCGCACCAAAGTGGTCACTAAACTAAAAGACAAAAGAATCGCTGAAAATCATGAGGCTCGTGAAAAGTTTCGACTTATGCTTCATCGTAACTAAAGCCGCAATCGGAAAGAACACCAAGAGACCGTATGAATTTCCGTATCTCATTGGGCTACTAAAAAATCCTGCTGAACGGTAAATGCCTGAGCCATCTGATCTGGTGCCCATGAACTGCACGGCATCGTGGCCCTCACGCATAACATCGATGCCCGTGAAATGCTGAACGATGGCGTAGATCGCGACGACTCCGGCTGCGGTGAGCATAAAGTTAAACGCGTACTGAGCATTGTCGTTAAAGCTCCAGTGCATGCCTAGGCGAATAAGATAAAATAATAAAATCCATCTGGCAGAACCCACGATTTGAAAAGGCGTATTTCCCGGAGGAGACGGCGGAGCATTGAACAAAGCTCCCAAGATAATCACGATGAGTAGAGCCACTAAAATAAAATCGACAAAGAGAAATACATCTCCGAAGGTCTGTCGGCGCTGCACCACTTGGTATCCGGCGATCACGAGAACGAGGGCGGCGATGGTCCACGAAAAGATTTCCATTCCGGCCATGCTCACAAGGAGTGAGACGGCATACAGAAAGAACAGAACCGGAAGTGCTTTTTTGCCGAAAGCTTCTAGATTCACTTCATGACTTCCAAAACTCCCGCGATCACGCGGTCTTGATTTTCAGCCGTCAAATCTGGATACATCGCAAGGCTGATGCATTTTGAAGCTGCGTGTTCTGTTTCTGGTAAATGAAATTTGTGCGCGAGATGTTTATAAACGGGCTGTTGCGCGATCGACGACGGATAGTGAATCGAAGTCGGGACACCTTTGTCTTTGAGCTTGGATGCGAAGGCATCGCGGTTATCAACTAAGACCGTGTACTGGGCCCAGGCCGAAACATTTTCTGCTTTTATGATCGGTGTCACTAATTTGCCTTCGAGAGGCTTAAAAGCCTGAGTGTATTTTTGGGCGATTTCGTCACGACGTTTGAGCTCCCACGGAAAGCGTTTTAGCTTCTCGGTGATCACCGCGCACTGAATGGTATCAAGCCTTGCGTTCAAGCCCATCTCAACGTGATGGTAGCGAGACTCTTGGCCGTGAACGCGAATGCGAACCATTCGGTCATAGAGAGCTTTGTCATTTGTGAAAACTGCTCCGCCGTCGCCGTAACAACCAAGAGGCTTCGCCGGAAAAAAGCTCGTTGCTGCCACTTTCGAAACATTACAACTGCGTTTGCCATTGTACATGCCGCCGAAACTCTGAGCCGCATCCTCAAGAACCGTTAGACCATGTTTCTCGGCGATCGCATTGATCTCATCCATATCGGCGACTTGGCCGTACAAAGAAACCGGCATGATCACTTTGGTTTTTGGGGTGATCGCTTTTTCGATTAGAGCCGGATTCAAATTGTAAGTTTTAGGATCGATGTCAACAAAGACCGGCGAAGCGCCAACGAGCGAGATCACTTCAGCCGTCGCGAAAAAAGAAAAGGCCGTCGTGATGACTTCGTCGCCAGGGCCCACATCGAGAGCCATGAGTGCTGCCATCAGAGCGTCGGTGCCTGAAGACATCGTGAGGCAATAGGGACTCCCCGTAAATGCCTGCAATGCTTTTTCGCTCTCTAAAACTTCAGGCCCTAAAATAAATTGACCGTGATTCAAAATCGTTTGAATGCGCTCGTTGATCGGGCCTTTGAGTTCGTTGTACTGTGGTTTCAAATCTAAAAATGGGATCATCATTTTCTCCGGTTTAGGCTTTCACAATTTTTGGTGAAGGCTTTAAGTAAACACCTCTCGTATCAACGATGAGCTGCGCGTTTTCTTCAATGAGTTTATAATCAAATTGATCATGGTTCGTCGCTAACAAGACGCAGTCGAAAGAAGCCACCGCCTGTGCCGTAATCGCGACGCTCGACAAATCAAAATGTGTTTTACGAATCTTCGGAAATTTCGGAACGTAAGGATCAGAGTAATGAACTTCGGCCCCGCGCTCGCGTAAGAGCTCCATCAGTTCAACGGCCGGAGACTCTCGCATATCGTCGACATTTTTCTTGTAGGCGATTCCGAGAACGAGAACGCGCGAACCCTTGATCGGCTTTTTACGAAAGTTCAAGGCTTCGCCGAGTTTTGCAATCACCCAATGAGGCATCGCCGTATTCACTTCGCCCGCAAGTTCAATGAAGCGCGTGTTCAATCCAAATTCGCGGGCCTTCCAGGTGAGGTAGAAGGGATCAATCGGAATGCAGTGACCACCCAGACCGGGACCTGGATAGTAAGGTGTAAATCCGAAAGGCTTCGTGCTCGCGGCACGAATCACTTCGTGAATGTCGATGCCCATGCGATCAGCAACGATTTTCATTTCATTCACGAGACCGATGTTCACCGCACGGTGAATATTTTCGAGGAGCTTCACCATCTCGGCAGTTTGGGTCGTGCTGACCTGAACGACTTTGTCGATGACGGCTTCGTACAAAGCAACGCCCACTTCGAGACATGCCGGAGTAGACCCTCCACACACTTTCGGAATTGTCTGAGTTTTATATTTTTCATTACCTGGATCTTCGCGTTCAGGAGAGAACACCAAGAAAATATCTTCGCCCACTTTAAAGCCTTGCTTCTCGATGCGCGGTTTTAACTCTTCTTCTGTGGTGCCTGGGTAAGTCGTACTTTCGAGCGAAACGATTTGGCCTTTTCGCAAATGCGGGGCTAGCGAATCCATCGTGCCGGTCACGTAACTCAAATCAGGTTCACGATATTTATTTAAGGGAGTCGGCACGCAAATAATCAAAACATCGGCTTCACGCGCGCGCTTAAAATCAGAAGTCGCTACAAATTTTTTCTGAGCGCCCGAAATACTCGCCCCACTAATGTGCGCGATGTAACTGCGACCCGCATTTAAATTTTCAACTTTTTTCTCATCGATATCAAAACCGAGAACTTGAAAGCCCACTTCGGCAAAACGAAGCAACAGCGGAAGTCCCACGTAACCTAGCCCCACAATTCCGATCACGGATTTGCGAGATTTTAAATTCTCTAGAAGTTGGAGCCTATGAGCGCTCATTTTTGCCGAGTCCTAAAATGAAAAAGAAAGTCGAACTAAGGCTCTATTTCTATATAAAAAGGGATCTACTTGCAAACTCAATAAAACCCTAGAACGGCGCACGACGTTAGCTTTCTCAAAGCTAAAAGTCGCTCTGGACAGCGGTCGATTCTGACGACGTACTCTATTTATAGTTGTAAAAAAATCATATAAAAAAACGACGCACCTTGCATCTCGCTCCAAATAGAAATAGTGTGCTCTTTCATCTCATGAACAGAAAAGAACGCACCGAACTCCTTTTGAAGTCTGCTGATCAACGCATCCTCGTCCTCGACGGAGCGACCGGCACCGCTTTACAAAACATGAATTTAACCCCAGATGATTTTGGCGGAGCAGCCCTTGAAGGCTGCAACGAAAATCTCGTGCTCACTCGCCCCGATTTAGTCACGCGCGTTCACGAAATGTACCTCGACGTCGGCTGCGACATTATCGAAACAAATACCTTCGGCGGAACTCCGGTGGTGCTCGCCGAGTATGATCTCAGCGCCAAAACTTATGAGATTAATTTCAGAGCGACCCAGATCGCAAGAGAAGCTGCGGAAAAATTTAGCACCCCCGAAAAACCTCGTTTCGTTGCCGCTTCTGTAGGCCCTACCACCAAAGCCATTTCGGTCACCGGCGGCATCACTTTCGAAGAACTTGTCGAAAACTTTTACCAGCAATGCGTACCACTTTTCGACGCTGGAGCTGATTATTTTTTAATCGAAACCTGCCAAGACTCCCGCAATATCAAAGCGGCACTCATCGGCATCGATCAGGTTTTCAAAGAAAAAGGCGAATCGATACCGGTCGCAATCTCGGGCACCATCGAAAATATGGGCACTATGCTGGCCGGCCAGAGCATCGATGCTTTGATGGCGAGCTTTTCGAATCGTGAATTATTTTATATCGGCATCAACTGTGCGACCGGTCCTGAATTTATGACCGATCATATTCGGTCGCTCGCGCAGCTTGCCAATTGCCGGGTCGCTTGCGTGCCCAACGCTGGGCTACCTGACGAAGACGGCAAATACCGCGAAAATCCTAAAATGATGAGCAAAGTTCTCGGCCACTTCATCGAACAGGGCTGGATCAACCTCATCGGCGGCTGCTGCGGAACCGTGCCCGAGCATATCAAAGCTTTTAGTGAACTCGCGAATGGCAAAACTCCACGTGTTTTTTCAAAAGCGCGGCGCTCAAATCTCTCCGGAATTGACTACCTCGAAATCACCGATGAAATGAGACCCGTCATCGTCGGTGAGCGTACCAACGTGATCGGATCAAAAAAATTCAAAGAGCTGATCACCGCCGAAAAATTCGAAGAGGCTTCTGAAATTGCAAAACTTCAGGTCAAGTCGGGTGCCCAAATCATCGATATTTGCCTCGCCAATCCTGACCGAGACGAGCTCGCCGACGCTTTGAAGTTTTATGAGTTCGTGATTAAAAAAATCAAAGCCCCGATTATGATCGACTCGACCGACGATCTCGTCATCGAAAAAGCCCTTACCTATTGTCAGGGTAAAGCGATCATTAATTCGATCAATCTCGAAGACGGTGAAGAGCGTTTCGAAAAAGTTATTCCTCTCGCTAAGAAATTCGGAGCCGCACTTGTCATCGGCACGATCGACGAAGATCCTTTGCAGGGCATGGCCATTTCGAGGGATCGTAAGCTTGAAGTAGCCAGTCGGATGGTCGATTTGCTTCGTAATAAATACGATTTTCCGCTTGAGGATGTGTATTTTGATCCGCTGGTTTTTCCGTGTGCGAGTGGTGATGAACAATACACTGGCTCAGCAGTCGAGACGATCGAAGGCATTCGGTTGATCAAAGAGAAATTTCCGCAGGTGAAAACCGTGTTGGGAATTTCGAACGTGAGTTTTGGCCTCCCGTCGGCGGGCCGTGAAGTTTTGAATTCGGTGTTTCTCTACCACTGCGTGCAGGCCGGTCTTGATCTCGCGATCGTGAATTCTGAAAAGCTCGAGCGTTACGCGACCTTACCTCCGAATGAAATTGAGCTCGCGACCAACTTGCTGTTCAACTACGGCGAAGACCCGATCGCTAATTTTGCCGCCCAGTTTCGCGAGCGAAAAGTAAAAGTCAAAAAAGATAAAAACTTAATTCCGCTGAATGAACGTCTCGCCTCTTATGTCGTTGAAGGTGCCAAAGATGGCCTCATCGAAGACCTCGATGAAGCTCGCAAAACCAGTCATCCGCTCGCGATCATCAATGGTCCTTTGATGAAAGGCATGGATGAAGTCGGTAAACTCTTTAATGACAATAAGCTCATCGTCGCTGAAGTTTTGCAGTCGGCCGAAGTGATGAAGGCATCGGTCAATCATCTGCAAAAATTTATGGAGAAGACCGACATCTCGACTCGCGGTAAGATTGTTCTCGCGACGGTCAAGGGTGACGTTCACGATATCGGCAAAAATCTCGTCGATATTATTTTATCGAACAATGGTTTTCACGTCGTGAATCTGGGGATTAAAATTCCGCCGGAGCAACTCATTCAAGCGATTCGCACCGAAAAACCAGATATGATCGGCCTTTCGGGACTCCTCGTAAAATCGGCTCAACAAATGGTTATTACGGCTGGTGATCTTAAACGCGCCGGCATTTCGCTTCCGATGTTGGTGGGTGGTGCTGCCTTGTCTCGCAATTTCACCGAGAAAAAGATTCTCAAAGCCTACGACGGAGCCGTCATTTATGCTTCCGACGCGATGAATGGCCTCGACCTCGCTGGCCAAGTCATGGACAAAGAAGCCTTTGCCAAAATCAATCAAAAGCTCGATCTGATTCGAAAGCAAGCTGAACTCGTGCAAACCGAAATCAAACCTGCAGAGCTCGCGCCGCTTCGTGATCCCCTGCTTCGATCAGATAAACTGAGACAAATATCTCGCGAAGAAATTCCTCAGCCGCCTGATTTTTTACGTCACGTGGATAAGCAAACTTCGATCGAACACATCTGGAAGTACATCAATCCCCTTATGCTTTACACCCGTCACCTCGGTATTAAAGCGCGGATCGCGAAGCAATTTGATAAAGCAACTAAAGACCACGCGACTCGCATGTTGATTCAAGAAGAGGATCCGCGCGGACTTGAAATTTGGGACGCGGTCGAAGAAGTCAAAGAGCTTTATAAAAATAAACCACAGATGCAGCCGCAAGCAGTTTACAGATTTTTTAGAGCGACGAGCTTAGGCAATAGCCTCTCGATTTATGCCGAAAACGAAAAAAAGAATCCGATGAGTTTTACATTTGAGCGCCAAACGAAATCTGAATTTCTATGCTTGAGCGATTATGTCTCGAACGATTTTAATGACGGCGACAACGTCGCTTTCTTCTTAAGCTCGGTCGGTCGCGGCGTTCGTGAGGAAGCAAATCATCTCAAAGAAAATGGTGAGTTTTTGAAGTGCCACATCTTACAAGCACTCGCGATCGAATCGGCCGAAGCCCTTGCTGAATATTTGCATTCTTTTATTAGAACGAGCTGGGGATTTCCGGATTCGCCGAACCTCACCATGATGGATCGCTTTCAAGCCAAATACCGTGGCAAACGCTATTCATTCGGATATCCGGCATGTCCGCGCTTAGAAGATCAAACTCAGCTCTTTGAACTTCTTTCTCCGTCTGACATTGGCGTTCAACTCACCGAAGGCTATATGATGGATCCAGAAGCGAGCGTTTCAGCTCTCGTGTTTCATCACCCTGACGCGAAATACTTCGGAGTTTAATTTGCTCGCTTACGAACCTGACCAAAAAATTACCGATATTTTGAAGATCAATGATTTTACGCTTTCTGCCGAGGTGATTCCTCCGAGAAATGGTTCAAACCCGCAAGAGATTTTCAAGCAAATCAGGGCTCTCACCGAATGTGGCGCGCAGTTTCTGGCGGTTACAAAGGGTGCTGGGGGCAGTCTCCGAGGCGGCAGTCTCCCGATCGCGCAAATCATCAAAGAAAAATTCGGCAAGCCCTGCATCGCTCATTTTACATGTCGTGATCTCACGCCCGACGAAGTCGAAAATCAATTAATG
>JAYTQQ010000093.1:0-4980 GCA_043746635.1 Bdellovibrionales bacterium
CATCCAAAGGACAGAATGGTTACTTATTCCGCCATCTTTGGTGGTAAGGCGACATCGCCAGTGATCAGTACAGAAAGTCTCCTTTAGCCCTTGTGGATAAACTTTAACTCCTCGATTAGTAATCATCTGCAGCTCAAGCGGGATAGTTTCCAAAGCTTTTTTGAGCCTGACGGCGAGCAGTTCTGGATCACGGTTGTCTTCTTGAACAAAAACATCAACCCCGACAAGTTCTTTCTTCGCAGGTGCTTTTGAAGACTTTTTATATTTTAGGCTGAGTGGAGCTTCACTTTCGTACTTTGCGGCATCAAGTGCCTTTGGCTTTTCGCCCATTCTTTCGCAAATCGCTTTAGCAAATTCTTTGGTGCCCACTTTCTTTTTACTGATTCCCTCTTGAAAAGCATCATAAGTATGAACCCCATCTTCGACAGTTTTGAGCCAAGCGTTGTGAACTTTTTCTGCAGCCTTTCCTTGCCCCATGTGGTTTAGCATTTGGACCGAAGCCAGAATAAGACCACTTGGGTTTGCTAGATTTTGTCCAGCACGCCGAGGTGCCGAGCCATGAATAGCTTCAAACATCGCACAGTGTTCACCAATATTTGACGATCCCGCAAGGCCGACTGATCCAGCGATTTGCGCAGCAACGTCGCTCAAAATATCGCCGTAAAGATTCGGCATTATGATGACATCAAAGATTTCTGGCGTATCGGCCATTTTTGCTGCACCAATATCGACGATCCAGTGCTCTTTCTCAAGATCTGGATACTCAGCTCCGATCTCATCAAATACTTTGTGAAAAAGGCCATCTGTCATTTTCATGATATTGTCTTTAGTAAAGCAGGTTACTTTTTTTCGGCCTGATCGTTTTGCATACTCAAAACCGTAGCGAACAATCTTTTCACATCCAGGGCGCGTAATGAGCTTGAGGCATTGATAGACTTCATCTGTTTGGCGATGCTCGATTCCTGCGTAAAGATCTTCCTCATTTTCTCGAATGATAACCATATCCATTTTTGGATGCTTTGTTTTGACAAAAGGAGCGTAGGCACGACAAGGTCTTACGTTGGCGTAAAGACCAAGGGTCTTTCTGACAGTTACATTCAGACTCTTAAAGCCTCCACCCTGTGGGGTTGTAATCGGTGCTTTAAGAAAGACTTTATTTTGCAGCAGGTTCTCCCAAGTAGAAGGCTCGATCCCTGCCAGTAGGCCTTTGGCGTAGACCTTTTCTCCAATCTCAATGGTGTCTATCGCAAAATTTGCTCCTGCGGCTTCAAGTATATTTAAGGTCGCTGCCATGATCTCAGGGCCGATTCCGTCGCCGTGAGCTACGGTTATTCTAGGTGTTGTCATATTTGTCCTCCTAGATTGCATAATCGGCTATTTTTATTCATATTGAAAACACATAAAAGATTTGAACTTAATCTCTTTTTTAGATAAAGATAAGGGATGGAATGGCTTAACTATCATCATCTTTATTATTTTTGGACAGTCGCTAAGGAAGGCAGCTTCACCGGTGCCGCTAAGAGGTTATTAGTCGCACAGTCAGCCGTTAGCCTTCAGGTTTCTCATCTTGAAGAGTTTTTGGGTCATAAACTCATTGTCCGTTCTAAATCTAGAAAGCTTTCACTTACTGAAGAAGGCCATCTGGCATTCAGCGAAGCCGAAGAAATTTTTCGGCAAGGCAACGACCTTGTTCAATACTTTCGTTCTGGCAAAATGAAAGCGAGTTTTCGTGTCGGAGCCTTGGGTGGGCTCTCAAAAAACCTTCAACTTAAACTGCTGGGGACAGTTATCAAAGATCCCTCGATTGAGCTAAGCTTAGAGGTTGGGGACTCACAAATCTTACTCCAGAGACTTATCAAATATCAACTAGATGCAGTTCTTTCAGATGTGCCATTTCCGTCATCTGAGGCAGAGCCTTTGACACAAGTTGAAATCGTTAGCGAGCCAATCATCCTTGTTTCGCGGAAGCCGAGCCGTCGGGGGCCTGCACAATCTCTTTTGGATCTTAAAAACGGCATTTATCTTCCGGCCAAAAGTAGTCCTCTGACCTCAAGTATTTTAGAACATTTAAATTCAGAAAAGATCCCTTTCATTGCAAGAGGTTTTGTCGATGACATTGCTTTTTTACGGCTACTTGCTCTTGAAACAGAAGCGGTCATAGCCATTCCAAAAATTGGTGTTCGCAGAGAATTAGAAGCTAAAGAACTTTTTATTGTTCACGAATTTAAGAAAATTCGTCAAAACTACTTTTTGATCCATCGCCAAAAAGGCAAGCGTCACCCGATGCTGACGAAGTTGATAAAAAGTTAAGATGCCAATCTAAAAACACGAGGGCCGCCGCTAAAGCGGTTCGCTTGTTACCGTCAACGAAGGCTTGGTTCTCAGCAATAAGTACTTGATGCGCTTGTGAATTTTCTTTTTCTTGTGTTTATCAGGTGTTTAGATTGGCGGAGAGTGTCTGATACCTGCCCATGACACGATTTCTGCGCTGGCTCGCTATCTTGGGACGAGTTTTTCTAGCGTCCAGGAGAGACTGAAACCAACGCGAAAGTGGGATCCAAAAACGAAACAATTCGTGCCGATCAAGCGGCCAATGAACGAATAACCGCCGAGATCGTCGAAAGCTCAGGGTTGAACTCTTTTTTCGGATCCATCAAATCATAAAGGGTACGGCGTCCAATTCCTGATTTTTTGGCAAGCCCCGCCTTGTTAATGGTCATCAAGTGAGCAGTTAGCACCTCCCGAAACGATTCGACATCGCCACTTCGTATGCATTCAAGTAAAGTCTCAATAACAAGCTTCGCATTCTTCAGTTCTTTACTTCTGAAGGGTACGTGAGCCCTCAAGGACTTCGTCGCGAATTTTTTTTGCTTTTTTGATGTCACGGCTTTGGCCATTTTTATTTCCTCCGTGAAGTGCTACGACAACCGCAGCTCCCCACATAAATGTATAAACCCGAATTCCATTCAGCCACTTCAGTTCAATCAGTCCCTCAAAACGTTTGTGATTTCCAAAGTGTCCAAGCGAAATCAGATCAAGTCGCGCTTTAGTGATTGTGCGAACCTTGGGCTGCTGTTCACTGAGCCATTTTTCGAACTCATCTGTTTTGAGAACTTCGAGCTTATGACGCATAAAAATGAGTGTGCGGCAAACCGCTCATTTTGTCAAGACAAACCCAGACCGGGCGATTGAGTTCGAGTCCGATCTGTAGAATCAAAAATTGTCCAAACGCCATATACCTAATATTATTGAACTTAGGGCCTGCGGCCCAACTTTAAGAAAACTATTGCCAATTTTGTGAAGCTGTATTTGATTTAAACAAATCCGATATGCTGGACTCTTAGCTCCGGTAAGTCCGGTACATTTGATTTGGCCAGCGCCAGATCGAGGGTGAGCGGCGAGCCGGAGCTAAGGGCCTAATCATGTTTTAAGTACTTGATGCGCTTGTGAATTTTCTTTTTCTTGTGTTTATCAGGTGTTTAGATTGGGGGAGAGAGGTCGGCGAATTTAGAACTGAATGCGTAGCGTGGGCGGCTTGAGAGTCAAGTCATCGAATCTTCTCAATAAGATTTTGGTTCCCAATTTTGTGAATACTGGTTCCCACGGAACCACAATCATCGACCAGCGGTCTTTTTAAACACCACGTCTTCAACCGACTTGAGTCGATCCGCCAATTCTTTAGGGGAAGGAGTATCAATAGCTTGCTTAAGATAGGAGTTTATTAATGTCTGATAAGGCACACCAGTTCGCTCTGATTCAGTCATAAACCACTGGAATACAGCGCCATCAAGCCGAATACTCGTGAGCACCCTAGACGTTCTGGGGTCAGCCAGGGGCTTCTTATTTACCTTTCCTTTGCTAAAGTCGTATTCTTTCTTCATAAACTTCTTGCTCCTTTTTCGTGGCCTTACGAGCCGAGATAATTCGAATTTCAGAATCGTCACGATAGGTGTGGACTACCATAAATATTCTCAATTTGATGGACATACCTATCGTGGCAAAGCTTTGCTCATCGGCGCTTGTATCTTCAACCGTGACAGTCATTGGTGACTGAATAACTGTCACAGCCTCTTCAAATGAGACCCCGTGTTTCCTGAAATTGATGTCAGCCTTGATGGGATCCCAGTTTATATCCACGGCCTATGGTACCACACAGTGGTACTTTGGCAAGGGTGAAGTCAGTTGGCCACGATGATGCACTGTTTTTGCACTCTGTTGAGAACTGTGTAAATTAGTCATGTAATCTGACTATCCATAAACATAAGTAAATTTAAATACTTAAATAAACTGTTTTTTTTGGTGTTTCGTACAGTCATTTGCTGTATAATTATCAAGATAGTGCCGATAAGTATCCAGGTATCTCAGAGGTAGAAAATGGGCGAAATACAACTTAAGCATGAAGTAGAAACCATCCGCAGATTTGGTTGGGACGTGAAAAACGTTTCAAGCTATCTGGATGTAAAAGTTGGAACATTAAAAGATGTTTTACATAGAAAAAAAAGAGCAGAACCAAAGGGGTCAAAATCAAAAACGGTTAGAATTACCTATTTTAGAATTTTTTTAGAGAAAATTTCTGCAAGCGGGGCATTTCCAACTCACGAACTCGTAGATTCTATTCCCGTAATGGGAGAAAGAAACTTTTCAACTTTCATAAAGGAATTTTATGCAAAAGAGGAACAATTAATAATTCATATCATTAATGAATCAGTAGCAAAGTTTATCTCCAATCGGCTTGCGATTGATTTCGTGGCCCAATTCAAAGAGAAGTTTGGTGGGGTTATAAACGAGAGAACCCTCACAACAGCAGCCCTGGAAGCCCCTCAATTCCTTGCAGATTTTATCACCCAAGGAAAAATAAAAAACTTCACCAAAGCCCTTGCCGTTAGCAAATTGGGCCTGACCGCCAATGATAATTTCCTTGGATTAATAACATCCGTAACTCGTGACCCCTCCCCCCTCGTAAGGGAAGGCGCGTACAAG
>JAYTQQ010000094.1:0-28044 GCA_043746635.1 Bdellovibrionales bacterium
CTTCTATATATATAGTGGCCAACCTACCCAAGTCGTGAATAAAGCTTCTACCGGACGAGACGTTAGGCTACGGACTATGTCTTAGTCTGTAGACCATAGCCTCGTCTAGTTCAGCCTTGCGTAAAAACACAGACCTAAGACTTGAAAAACCCCGACTTACGAACTGAAAAGCAAAACTTTAGTCTAGTTCCTATCTGACATTAGTCTAGTTTCACTCGACCAGACTAAAGCCTTTCTAGACCTAGCCGAAAGATATGTTGTGACAGCAAGACAAACTGAAAGTCTTAAACTGGAGAGAGCAAAAGAGTGTGACTGCTCGGATGTAAACTCGATGAAGGTCTAGACGGCAGAATGAACGGCGACTCACCAAACGTGTTCAACCCAAAGGTGCCAACCAGCCCCTAAGAACGGCGACGGAAGGCACTCTCTTCTTAAGACTTTGTAGGTAAAGTTTTTTGAAGGGCGAGATAGGATTTTTCGCAAACAAATTAGAGGAGTTCCAAATGGGACTAAGAATTGGTACTAACATCGCTTCGATCGCTGCTCAACGCTCAATGGTTGGAAGCCAACGTGAAATTCAAAAGAGTTTCGCACAACTTTCTTCTGGTAGCCGGATTACAAAATCGGCTGACGATGCTGCAGGACTCGCGATCTCAGAAAACATGAAATCGCACATTCGCGGTTATACACAAGCTCAACGAAATGCTAACGATGGTATATCGATGGTACAAGTTGCAGAGGGTGGATTAAACGAGATTTCAAACATCATGACTCGCTTGAGAGAGTTGGGTGTACAGGCTGCCTCAGATAACATCGGAGATACAGAACGCGGCTTCGTAAATAAAGAAGTTCAGCAATTAAAAACAGAAGCTGATCGTATCGCGAAAACAACTCGCTTCGGTAAAACACAATTACTCGATGGTACTGGCGGCGACTTTTCCTTCCAAATTGATATTCATAATGACGAATTTAACGATAGAATTAAATTCAATGCTTCAGAGACAGACGCTTCGGCTTCGAACCTCGGCATTGATGGTTTAGATTTCTCTGATAAAAATAACGCAAGAGAAGCGTTAGACACTCTCGATAAAGCGCAAACTCAGGTGAACGGCTATCGCGCAAACTTGGGAGCTGTGCAAAACCGTTTGAATTCTACGTCTGACAACTTAGGTGTTGCGATGGAGAATTTGTCTGCCGCGAACTCACGTATCCGTGATACTGATATCGCTGCTTCAAGCGCTGAGTTGACTAAGAATAACATTTTAATGAGTGCTTCAACATCGGTGGTTGCGCAAGCCAATCAACAACCGCAATTAGCTCTTAAATTGTTAGCGTAATAAAATAAAATTTAGCTTTTAAGTTGTAGGATTTATAAAAAATTGTAAGTGCCTTTTATCGAGGTACTTACGAGGGAAAGTGGGCCTCTAAACTCTTTCTCTTGTACCAAACCTACCCAGAGAGCACTGGCTCTCTGGAAGGTACTTCGGACGAAGGACTCGGGACGAAGGACTCACATCAAGTCCAAGAGCTAGAATGAGACACCCAATTTAAGTTCTGACCCAAATTCAACCGATAGACAGTTGTATGGATATTAAATCGGTTCTAAGAAGTTCATGGCCCTTCAATGTACAGTCGGCTCAAAAGGTCGACAAGAGAGCGCTGACAGCTGAAACGGCTGATCGCGATGCTAATGGACAATCTCAACAAGAACAACAAAAACCAAAACGAAACTTAAGTCCAGAAGAGCTCCAAGAAGCCGTCGCTTATCTCGAAGCGCTTGATGGAGTGAAGCAGAATAATTTGAAAGTTCGCCTCGCAACCGCTGATGGTGTGAGTGTCGTCTACATCGAAGACCAGGCTGGGAAAGTCGTCAGACGTATTCCCGAAGCGGAATTGAGCGTTCTGACTCAAAATCGTCAGAAAAAGTCTGGGCATCTCCTTAATAAAGCCATGTAAAGCATAAGTAATAACAGACACTGATTTTTGACACTAGCCAAAGGCTCCAGGCCATTTTATTGGCTCACATCTTTGAACATTTCTCTGTGACAATAAAAGAGTAAGCAAATCTCTGTATGTCAGGAGAACTAACAGGTGCCTTCAATTACCTTCGGCGGAATCAATACTGGGTTACCACCCAACTTGGTCGATCAAATGATCGAAGCCGAAAAAATTCCTATCAATACGATGAAGACCCAAAAGGGTAAATCTGAAAATCGTATGAAACTTGTCACCGACATGGAGACAAAAATCAATGACATTCAAAGTAAAATCGGTGAGCTCGCAAATTCAAAAGGCTTTACGGATATAAAACTTAGCTCAAGTGATGTGAATGTCATTAACGGAACCGTTGATCCGAGCGTTGCCTCCAATGGATCGTGGAGCGTTGAAGTTTTAAAGCTTGCCGAAAAAGCAGCGGCAATTACAAATGGATTTCCGGATAAAGATAAAACTCAGTTAGGCGTCGGATACTTTCGATTTAAAACTCCTGACGGCGATAAGAGCGTTTATCTTAACAACACAAATAATACTCTCGAGGGTGCAGCTAAAGCGATTAATCAATCCAATGTTGGAATTCGCGCTGCCATTATTAATGATCGTAAAGATACCGACAATCCCTTTAAACTCATTCTTTCGACTGAAGGAGTCGGCGCCGAAAAGGGCGTTGAGTATCCAGCTCTTTACTTTTTAGATGGCGACCAAGATTTATTCTTTGAATCTAAAAAAGAAGGCACGAACGGAACGGTTAAGGTCGACGGATTCGATTTTGATATCGCCGATAATAATTTAAAAGATCTTATTCCGGGAATTAATCTCGAGCTTAAAAAAGCTTCTCCAGGCAATCCGGTGACGTTATCCGTAAAAGAAGATCATGAAATCATCGGCACGAAAGTAAAGGGCTTTGTCGATGCCATGAACAGCGTTTTGCAGTTCATTCAGTCTCAAAACAAACTCGACAAAACTTCAGACACTTCGCAAACCCTCGGCGGAGATGGCTTACTCCGAACAGTTGAAAATCGTTTCAGGCAGCTCATACAAAATCCTCAGTACGGCGTTAAAGGAAGCATTAAGACTTTAAATGAATTGGGAATTCGTTTCTCACGTGCCGGCCTTCTCGAGCTTGACCAAAAGAAGTTCGAAACGGTTCTGGGCGGAAGCGCCGAAGCGGTTCACAGTTTTTTGGTCGGCGATGGATTCAATACGGGTTTTGTTCCTTCACTGAAAAGAGATATCGGCGCGCTTCTCAACTCGGCCTATGGTCCAATCGCGACTCGTAAAAAAGGTTTGCAAGACAAGATTAATGATTTTGATCAGCGAATCGAGACAAAAGAAAAGCAACTAGGAAAAAAAGAAGAACAGCTACGTGAAAAGTTTTCGAGGCTTGAAGAGACAATGTCACGACTTAAGGCTCAGGGCGCTCAAGTTTCGGCATTAGGCGGCGGCGGATTCGCCGGACAACAATTGAGCCAGGGCTAGAATGAGATGAATTTAAATTTAGTGTTAAAACGAAATGAAAAAGATTCCGAAACGTTCACTGAGCGCTCGTTGGAGGCCTCTAATTTATGAAAAATGCTTTTCAAAAATACAAAGCGACTTCTGTTCAAAGTGCGAGTCGCGAGAAATTGTTGTTGATGATGTACGAAGGTGCAATTCGCTTCGTGAAACAAGCGATCACCGCCATCGAACAGAAACAGATCGCCGAAAAAGGAACAAACATTGGTCGAGCTTATGATGTCATCGTGGAGCTTAACAATACACTAGATCATAAAGTTGGTGGAGAGATCTCAAAAAATCTTGAACAACTCTACATGTATATGACCGAGCAACTGACCCAGGCCAATATTCATAATAATCCCGAAAATTTAAGAAATGTTATCAAAATTCTTGAAACTCTTTACGACGGATGGAAAGCCGCCGTGGAGCAAATCAAAAAGCAAGAGCAAACGAAGACCCAATTAGAGAAAACCGAATCAGATAAGGCCAGATAGATTTAATCAGAATGATTTAACAGCCATTGGAGGGCGCATGCAGAGAACTATAATGCTACTAAAAGAAAAAAATACCTATCTCGAGAGATTCTACGAGATCAATGAATCAGAGCTCTCGAACTTTGCAAATCGCAACTTTGATGGTCTTGAAGGCTTTTATCAAACAAGAGATTCGCTATTAGAGCTTATCCGCGATATCGATGGACTCATCGACGTCGAAAATCGTGGCCCAAATGATCATCTAGAACCTTCGCGAGCAACCAAAACTGAAATTGAACTCTTGCTCAAAGAAAAAACTCAGTGGGTAAAAGCGATCTTGGCACAGGACCTCCATATTCTTTCTTCTGTTGAAAAAGAAAAGTCGAGCATCATCACCGAACTTCGCGCAACGAAACGTGCGAAGAAAGTCGTAGGTGCATACCACAGTGGTGCTCAGCAAGTACAACTCGACGAAGAGGCATAAGTCTACACTCGTGCCACTTCAGTCAACGATTTGACGTGGCGACATGTGTAAGGTCAAATCTCTGGCGAAAATATTTATCAAAACCATTCAGTCCACTTTCTAAGGTGGCACTTCACTTGCTCTCTCTATCTGTATAGATCGTTCCTTGCTGGACGAAGAGAGGGCAAAAAATGTCTGAACTGATTTCACACGCTCCGGAGTATTTTCAAAATGATGTTGGCGCACGAGCAAACACAGATGCCTATGAAGATATCAAAAGTAAAAGTCGTGAGCGCATTAAAGAATCCGACGCTACACTCATGGACAATGCCAGAACACTGATGGCGCACAAAGAGTATCAGCTGGCGATTTCGCTGTTGAGAAGTGTCTTATCGAGATCACCATTTTTTGCGCCCGCTATTCGCCGCATTGGGGTTTGCCATCGTGAGTTGGGTCGAATGGATCACGCACTTAAATGTTTTCAAGTGCTCGTTAAAGCTGAGCCTAAGAGTGAGAATATGATTTTACTCGCGGATGCTCTCTATATCATGGAGAGAGATCAAGAGGCAATGAAGTCATACCAGACGGCTTTGATGGATGTGAATATTCCAATTTCAGAATTGTTTAATGTTTATAAAAATCTTGGCAATATTTTTGTTCGTAGCCGAGATTTCGAAACTGCCGAAGAGTATTATAATAAAGCTTATACTATCGATCCGCAGTCAGACACTTTACTCGTGAACTACGGAACTCTCGAAATTCAAAGAGAGAATCTTGAGCGGGCCTTGGGCTACTTTCGCGAGGCGATTCAAATGAATGGAGAAAACGATAAGGCATGGGTAGGTCTCTCTCTCGTTCATCGTCATATGGGAGATTTCGAGCTTTCGCACGCTAATATTGAGCGAGCTCTAGACATCAACTCTAAAAATCGCACGGCGCTCAAGCTCTTAATCGAGTGGGGAGTTTGTGATTTTAAGTTTGCCCAAGTGATCGAGCGTCTTCAGGAATATCTGAGCCTTGAAAGCGAAGATACAGAGATGAGTTTTACTCTTGCAAAAATCTTTGCGCATTTGAATCGGCTTGATGATGCCCAGATCGAAATGCAGCGCGTACTTGCTCTTGACTCTGAAATTCCTGGTGCGCAGCAACTGGCAAAGGCTATTCGCGTTGCCAAAATTTCTGAGGCAAAACGACCATGATCGAAATCGAAACTTCAAAGACGGGTCTTCCAATTTTGAAAAGCGAAGGAAGATTCTTAAACTCTTCATATGATCCTATGGCAGAGGCTCAGGTTTGGTTGCCATCTATTTCAGATAAAGTAAAAGACTTCGAGTTCATATTCCTGCTAGGAATCGGTAGCTCTTATCATTGTATGGCAATTCAAAAGAGGTATCCGAATAAGCAAATACTGGTTATCGAAACCGATAGCCAGTTGATTGCGAAGACGGCCGAGCTATTTTTTGAATTGAAAAAAATTAAAATATGCAAAATTTCTGATGCTCGAGACCTCATGTCTCATTCTGAGGTAATCAGTTTCTCACAAGAGCTTTTTTGTACTTTGCGTTTACCAAGTACGCGATTTTCTAATAAAGAGCTTTTTGACGATGTCGAGACCGTTCTCACGGGTCGGGCGAGTTACGAATTTACAAAATTTTGCGAAGCTCGTCCTCAACTTAAAAACCAAATCGATCTAGATAAGCTGAATTCAAAAAATCTTATTTCGATCAAGGATGTTGCCGAAGCATTTATAGTTGAGGATCAAAATCTCACGCACGAGCGCAGAATTGTTCATGTTCTTGAAGAGCTCATTCGATGAAGATTCTAATCGTTCAACTTTTACGCCTTGGCGATATTGTACTCTCAAGCCCTGTTATCCAAGGTTTGAGAGACCAATATCCCAATGCTGAAATTGATCTCCTCATTCACAAGCAGTTCGAAAACGTCGTCGGGCTAATGCCAAAAGTTAATCAGTGTTTTACTTTCGATCGAGAGCTCGTTCAATCTTCACTGGGCGAAAAAGATCGCTTCGTGTTTGAAGGTTTCGACCGCGTCAACAGACTTATTCAGAGACTTAGAAACCGCCATTACGATCAGATTATTAATCTCACACATAATCGCTTGAGTGCTTATATCGTCGGCGGAGTCGCGTGTCGTGAGCGAATTGGATTATGGATTAATGACAAAAATCAAGCCCTCATCGAATCGGCTTGGTTCAGGCATTTAAATCAAGATGATTTAGGCAATGAGAGCGAGCGCTTTCATTTTACCGACATTTATAAATTTTCGGCACAGCTCGAACGGCCGCGCCTTGGTATACGTCTCTATGAAACAGACTGCGGACGAGAGCGCGCCGAGCATTATCTCTCAAGCTTTTATTCTAAATACCATATAGTGGTTCAGGCGTTGACCAGTGATCCCAAGAAAAATTGGGGAGTCGATAAATTTAAGGCGTGCATTGAAGAAATTCATGCATCACTTCCCGACTCACACTTCACAATTCTTGGAGCACCTTCAGAAGCGGCCGTGCTAGCGGCGGCTTTCAAAAACAAGCCTCACTGTAGCGTCGTGATCTGCGACCTAGATTATGCCTATTCGATTATTTTGAAATCGGATTTAGTTCTAACGGGTGATACCAGTATCAAACATATCGCTTCTGCTACGGCGACACCCATCATCGAGCTTAGCATCGGAAGCAGCGATTTCAGACGAACCGGCAGTTACTCAGAGAAAGCCCTCATTCTTCAATCCCAAGAGAATTGCGCACCCTGTTCGCATGGGTCTCTCTGTCATAGAGAAGAACATTTTTGCGCCAAGAAAATTTTGCCTGAATTGGTCAGTCTTGTCGCCGTGGACCTTTTAAGAAATCAATCGGCACAAATTAAAAATATTGCTGAAGAGTTTTCAGACCAGGTAAGAATTTATCGAGTCGACATCACTACGACCGGGACGTGGATGGCCATCGATGTCTCGGCACCATTTTCGGAACTTCAGGTCGCCGGGTATTTTAACAAATTTGTGGCCAAATTATTTATCCAGCATAGTTCGCGAGAGAAAGATGTATTCGAAATCTTCGGATCAGAATCTCAGCGCCTAGCAAATCTACTTAAGAATGCTTTTGGTCGCGAACCAGAATTTAAGAAAATTCTGGTTCATCTTGAAAATAAAATCTCTTCGGTGGAAACCAAGATCACCTCGCTTGAAAGCAACTTTTATCAGTATCATTTCGCCAATATAGATTCTCGAAGAACGAAAGAGCTGGTTGAGGCACTTATTTCTCTCGGCGGAAAAGCTGAAATTGCGGATCAATTGATCAACGACGGATCAACCGTTTTTGTGCGCCTTAGAAAAGTTCAACTCGCACTAAAAAACATGAGACTGAAATCTGAAATTGAATTGAAGTTAGTTCGAAGTCTGCAAACGAACATGGAGGCCTGATTGTCTGCCGAAAAAGAAATGAAAAAGTATCTTGAGCCCGTTTTGCTTTGGATAGGCCGTCACTTAAATGACTCTCAGAAAAATAGTACAGAAAAAAAGAAGCTTATTTTGCTTCGTGAGTTCGTAAAGGAGCAGTTGCCAGATGAAAATTCTAGTTCTTCAGCTCGCTAGACTTGGTGACATCTATCAAACTTGGCCCATCATTCGTGCGCTGAGACGAACTCACGGTTCGCTCGTGCAGATCGATATTCTGACGAGGGATCGCTTCTCGGGTGCGACTCTCGGTTTGGAAGAGGTCAACACCGTTTATCGGCTTGATTCTAAAACTATACTATCTGAAGTTTTTTGCGATCATCCGCAAGTTCAAAATTCCGCCGACGAACTTGATCGGTTTGTTTCATCAATGAAGGCAAATTCTTATGACCGGATCATTAATTTGAGCTTTTCAACTTTCTCAAGCTATTTAGCTGAGGCACTTTGTACAAAAAATACGCGTGTGACTGGGTATTCACGTTTTGAGGATGGATTTCTCAATATCCCCGACGAGGTCAGTAGTTATTTCTTTGCTCAAGTAGGTGTTGGGCTCAGTAATCGAATACATGTCACCGATCTCTTTGCGCAGGTTGCAGAAGTTGAATTAATACCCCCAGATTATACAAATAACTACGGTTCTCCACAGCCCGATCGTAAAAATCAAATTTTAATTCATATCGGAGCGAGTGCCGCGCACAAGAGGCTCACCCCAATGAAGTGGCAATGTTTGATTTCTGCCCTCGTTAAAACTTATTCCGGACAGGTATGCTTGATTGGTGCGAGTGAAGAGTTTTCGATCGCCGAAGACATCTTAAAAGTCGTGCACGATCGAAAGGTCGTTAATCTCGTTGGTAAAACTAAATTAGATGAGGTTCTTAAGCTTATTTCTGAAAGTGAATTACTTATTGGTGCCGACAGTGCTCCGATGCACATTGCTTCTCTCGTTCAGACGCCGGTTTTGAATCTTAGTTTTAAGACCGTCAACTTTTGGGAGACGGGGCCGAAGTCGCCGACGAGTCAAATCATCAGGATGACGAGCGAGAGTGATTTAACGACGTCTCGCTTTCTCGAGAGTGTTGAATCGATTTTGCATAGCGAAAAGCCGCCGACACATAATATTTTAGTCGAGTCTGCGGTGCTTCCCTACAAAACCGATGAAGATTATTCGTTCGGTTGGGAAATGGCTCAGTCGATATATATGGGTAAAGATCTTCCGTACGTGAGTGATGTTGTTTTAAAGCAGGCGTTGCTGAGACTCCTTGAAGCAAATCAACTCGCGATCGAGCAAGTGTCGTATTTGCAAAAAGATTCAACGAACAAAGTTGCCGTCAGTAGTTTTGAACAGTGCGATTTAATTTTTGCAACAATCGAAAAGCTTTGCCCAGAGGTGGGAGTTCTAGTTCGTTGGATTCGTGCAGAAAAACTACGGATTCCACCTGGAAATTATTCGAACGTACTCACGAAATTTGAGAACGTTCACTTGGCACTTTCGCGCTTAATAAAGTCTTATCCTATCGAAAACTGGTATCAATTAAAAAATGGAGTCTTAAATGATAAAAACATATTGGACGAAGCCTGAGATCCATGAAAAGTTCGCCGGATGCGAAAATCTCGGTGAAGTCATTAAAAGTATCGAGGCTGAATTTATCAGTCACGGAGAAGTCGTTTGCGAAATTAGAGTGAACGGGCTTGTTCTAAAAGAAGAAGACGAAAAAAAGTATGCGGAGTCAAAGCTCGCAGAAATTAATGAACTGATGGTGCAAACAAATGCTCCTAAAAATTTGATCGCTCAGGCCCTTGACTCGGCACTTGATTATTTGCCGAAAGCGCAGGCTGCCTGCATCGAGTGTTCGGAACTTTACCGCATGGGTCAGGTGGCAGAGGCGAAGCAGTTTTTTCAAGATGTAGTCGAAGGTTGCTTTTGGATTTTAGACACGGTCATACACATGCGTGGCGCTCACGATAATTTGAGTAGCGATAATCCTGTTTCAGTCGAATGGCTCAAACTCGAAAAGAAATTTGTCGCTGACCTGAAAGAAGTTTTGACTGCATCAGAGAGGCAAGACGCCATTTTAACGGCCGATATCTTAGAATACGAAATGAGCACCGATTTGGAGGCAATGGTGCCAGTCTTGAAGGCCTATCAGGACCAAAGCCCGACTTCTAAATAACTTGTTAATTGCCCGGTGCTTCGAGAGAATAAGCAGATGCAAGCACCGGCAGCCAAAAGTTTAAAACCACAGAACAGAGTTTTGTGGTTTTCGAAAATAAAGAAAAAAGCACCGCATCTCGGCTCCGACTACTTAGTCGATCTCTTTGTAACTTCAGAGCATATCAGCGACGCGCTTGCCAGCGACTATTATTGTACCGTCGTGGTTGACTACAGCACAGATGCGTCCGAGTGCCTCTCGATCTTAACTCTTGCAAAGAAGTTTTCACCGCAAACTACACGTTTACTTGTCGGTACTTATATCGACGATGAATTTATGGCTCAAGCCGTGAATGAGGGTGGAGTATTCGCAACTTTCTTAGAGCCCGTTACGGAACAAACTCTGAAAAGCGCTCTCGATTCTGCCGGAGAACAATATCGCAACTCGCTCAATCGCAAAAAGCTACTTGAAGAAATTCGAATGCAAAACCGTAAACTAGAAAATATGAATATCAACCTCGAGAACATGGTTCTCGAGCGAACCATTCATCTCGAGTCGGCGAATCAGGCAGCCGAAAAAAATCTAACTCATATGAGAGAACTCACGCACCTGGTTCAAGAGTTATCGCATTTAAGATCGATTGATGAACTCTTGCACCTCATTCATAAGGAGCTTAAACATTTTCATGAGCTCAGACCACCGATACTCAATTACGTGAGTCTCGACTCGGTTGCTAAAATGGTCTCAATTCAAGGCAAACAGATTTTTGAGAAAACGGTTCGGAAACTTTGGCCGAGCTATTCTGAAATTCGTATTAACGACCGCGAAGATCAAAAATATTTGGCCAATGAATTCGGACGCCCCCTCGGTAAAATCCTGGCACTCCCGCTCAGCCAAAAAACAAATTCAAATAATGGGAGTCCGCTCCCGCATTTATATTTTGAGCATAATTTTACGGATATGGAGGTTGAGTTATTTTTAGCATCCACAAAAGATTGGCTCCAGCCAATCAGCATCGCGCTTGATCGAATCATTCTCGAAAAACATTTAAAGTCGACTTCTCAGCAATGGGAAAGTACCTTTGACGGAATTAAAGATCCTATCGCGATTATCGATTCACATTATGATATCGTTCGCGCTAACCGGCATTTTAACACCAGAAACTTCGAAAAGAAGTGTCACCAAACATTTCAAAATTCTGATGAGAAGTGCGAGGGTTGCCCTATGGGGCAAGCACTCGTGGCTAATAAATCGATTAAAGGAGTGGTCAAAAAAGACGATAAAGTTTTTGAAGTCTATTCTTACCCTATTCGCCTCGACGGAGAGACAACAAGCGCTGCCGTCATAAATCATTACGTCGATGTCACCCAAACGAGAGAGCTGCAGAGCCGGGTTGTGCAGACCGAAAAGATGGCGGCGATTGGTTTTCTGGCCGGCAACATTGCCCATGAGCTCAATAATCCATTGACGGGCATTCGGTCACTTTCGCAGATTCTCATAAAAGAAATTTTAGACAATAAGCAAGTCCGTGAAGATCTAGGTGAAGTCGAAAGAGCTTCTGAGCGTTCGCAAAAAATCATTGAAAACCTTTTGCAGTTCGCAACTGGTGCTACTCAAAATCGTGAAATTCTTATTTCGCTGAACGAAATTATCCGAAAAACTTTACCGATGCTCAAGACTTCGTTTCGTGAACACCGAACCGAAATTATTTTTGAAACTTCTGAAGCGCTTGTGCTCGTCGAGCCTCACCTTGTTCAGCAAGTGGTGTTTAATCTCGTTAACAACGCCTGCCAGGCAATGGTGAATCAGGGTAAATTAAGGATCGAATCAAAAGTTGAACTCATCGATGGAACCGAAAAATGCGTTCTCGAGATTGAAGATACCGGCGAAGGAATTCCAGAAAATATAAGAGAAAGTATTTTCGAAGCCTTTTTCACTACGAAAAAAGAAGGCCAAGGCACAGGACTAGGCTTAAGTATGAGTCGCAATATTGTCAGAAAATTTAACGGAGATATTTTGGTCGAAAGCCAGTTAGGTATTGGCTCAAGATTTTGTGTGATTTTACCGAAGGTCGAACAACAATGAAAATTCTGATTGTGGACGACGAGGCACTCGTGAGAAGATCATTAAGTAGAGCCTTTCAGTCGCGCGGCCACCAAATTTTTGAAGCAGAAAATGGTGAGCTCGGTCTTCAGATGTGGCTTGAGCATCAGCCAGAACTGGTCATGCTCGACGTTCTCATGCCGAAGCTGACTGGGCCTCAGGTGCTGAAAGAATTAGGAAATCGGAAAACAGGAAAAGTGATTTTAATGTCGGCCTATGGCGGCGACCATAACATTCAAACTTCTCTCGATATGGGTGCCGATCTTTTCATCGCAAAGCCTTTCGAGAATATTTTCGAAGTTGTCGAGCAAGCGGAGGGTATCCTTGTCTCAAAATAAAAATGTTCAATCACGAGTAAAAAAAATCAGTGCATTTCCGTTTGTAGTTGAATTTACGCCTTCGACGGCTGTGGCGGCAACGAAGGCTCAGGTCGTCAAGATTAGCAGCCAAGGCTTCATGATGGAGATGGAAGGCAATCCTCCACGGATCGGGGAACGCATTGATTTCTCTTTCACTTTGCCTGTTTTTGGCTACCTGATTGCGAGCGGCGGCATCGTGATTAAGATTTATTCGCAATTTACCGGCGCCATGACATTGGCTGAGCATGGTGGCCATCTCAATTTAATCGAAATTCATTTTAAGAATTTGACGATTGATCAAAAGAATTTTATCTATGACTTCTTAAAGAAATTGCAGACTTCTAAAGCGAGCTAATCATTGCGAGTCATTTCCGGAAAATATAAAGGGCGAGAGCTCGTCTCTTTCAAGGCCGATCATATTCGGCCCACTACCGATCGGGTCAAAGAAAGTATCTTCAATAAACTCCAAATGCATATTGCGGGAGCGAGAGTGCTTGATCTCTTTTCGGGAACCGGGAGTCTTGCCATCGAAGCGATTTCTCGAGACGCTCTCAGCGTCACCGCTGTCGAAGTGAATAAAAGGTCGGTTGATATTATCAATCGAAATTTGCAGCTCTTCAAAATTTCGGAAGTTGAAGTTCTCACGCAAGATGTCTTTAAATTTCTGAAAAGATATACAGGAGAGGCTTATGATCTCGTATTTTGCGACCCTCCTTTTACCGAAAAGCTTGCTCACGCACTCTTCACGGAGTTAGCGGCCAGCAAAGTATACGGCCCCGATACCATCATTGTGACTGAATCAGGTGGGAAAGAGCAGTTACTTGATGAATATTTACCCCTCACGCGCTTCGATAAGCGTGACTACGGTGACAAAGTCGTGTCATATTACCGGGTAAACCAAGTCTAAAAAGTCGAGGACGCATTGAAAACTGTTGTTTACCCGGGAAGCTTTGATCCGATTACAAAAGGTCACTGCGACATTATCCGTAGGATTCAGCCTCTTTTCGGTAAAGTGATCATTCTGATTTCAAACTCTTCACGTAAGAATTATTTATTTACGGCTACCGAGCGCAAAAAACTTGCCGAAGATGCCTTAAAAGAAATCCCGAACGTAAAAGTCGAAATTCACCAGGGTCTCACGGTTGATTATCTTCATCGGCATAAACTAACGGTGATGGTTCGCGGACTCCGCGCAGTTTCGGATTTTGAAAACGAACTCGCTATGGCCAATATGAACAAAAAGCTTGCGCCCGACATTGAAACGATGATCGTTTTTTCGAGTCCCGAACATTATTATATTTCAAGTCACATGGTCAAAGAAGTCGCTTTCAACAATGGTGCGATCAAAGATTTGGTAACTCCAAATGTTGAAAAAGCATTAAAGAAAAAAATTGAATTGAGGAAATGATGAAACTTGCAAAACGTACCGAGTTGATGAGGCCGTCTCCTATTCTTGCGCTGGCGGCGAAAGCCAATGAGCTCAAGGCCCAGGGTAAAGACATTATTTCTCTGACGGTTGGTGAGCCTGATTGGGCGATCGCAGATCATATCAAGAATGCGGCGATCGCATCGATTAACGCCAACAAAAGTAAGTATACTCCCTCAAACGGAATTATCGAACTTCGCAAAGCCGTCGCGAAACAGACTTCTGAACAACTTGGCGTGAAGTATGAGCCGAATGAAGTGACGGTGACAGCCGGTGCAAAAATGATTCTGTTCGGAGCCCTCCAGGCACTTTGCGAACCAGGTCAAGAAGTCATTTTAATCGCGCCGTTCTGGGCAAGCTACACGACGATGATAGAACTTGCCGGAGCAAAATTTAAAGCCGTGACTTGCAAAGCTGATTCAAATTTTAAAATTTTGCCGGCGCAACTTGAAAAGGCGATCAATCTCAACACAAAAGCTATCGTACTTAATTCTCCCAGTAACCCGACCGGCATGGCTTACACCCGCGAAGAACTGAAAGCGCTCGCCGAAGTTTTAAGAAAGCATCCCGCAGTTGTTATCCTGAGCGACGATATTTATAATCGACTTATGTTTTCGGGAGAAGCCGTTGCTCCTCATATTTTGCACGTGGCTCCCGATTTGAAGGATCGTACTCTTTGCATGAGCGGCTCATCTAAAAGTTTTGCGATGACCGGCTGGAGAATCGGTTGGGCATGCGGCCCTAAAATTCTCATCGATACGATGACGGCCTACCAGAGCCAGGCGGTGAGCTGTGCAAATTCGACTGCCCAGTGGGCAAGTCTCGACGCTATTGAAAACGGTAACGATGCCGTTCAAAAATCAGTGCATAACTTAAACGAGCGTTGTGACTATTGGATGAATGAACTCAAACAAATTTCAAACACGAAAGCTTACAAGCCAGACGGCGCTTTCTACATCTGGTTTGAAATCGAAAAATACCTTGGCAAAAAATATCACGGCAAAGAGATGAAGAGCTCAGCCGATATGTCGGTCGTTCTCCTTGAAGATTATTTGCTCGCGGTCGTTCCCGGGATTGAGTTTGGCCTGGAGGGCTATTTCAGGTTTAGCTTTGCGATCGATAACTCGAAAGCGAAAGAAGCCTGTGGTCGGTTAGCCAAATTCTTTGCTGAGCTGAAATAGTAGCCTCTCAATCTGAAAATTACATGGTTGAGCGCCCAAAATGAGCGCTCAGAAAAAACGAAATGCCCTTTCAATTCTCTCCGCTCCTGGCATGCTTTATGCTCTGCTCACCTCCACTAACTTTATAGAATTTATTAGTTCGAGGAGGAACATGAAGGTCACGCTATCTCTCAATCTGAAATCTCTCTGCCTGGTGGCAATTCTCGGGATGGCAGTCGCCGGCTGTGAATCTAAGTTCAATGAAGATAGCCCTGAAGGTGTGGCTTCCGCAGACATCGAGCTAAAGGCCCGCGTCGCCGCTAACACCTCTCTCGACGAAAAGCTCAATCAGGTTGAATCATCGGCGATTAAGCTAAAAAACATCATTAATCTCTTTCGTAAAGCGGGCCGAGACGATGACAATAGTTATACTCCGGTAGATTTCGCTTTAGATTTAAGCCGTGAACTAAAGAAAGGTTTTCCGCTCGAGGCAGATGGACATTTTACGAAACAAGGACAAATTATCCTCCCGATCGCGGGCCTTTCTCCTGAGTGTCAAAAAGTCGACGCCATTTTTCAAACTATAGATCCTAGCTTTAGCTCAGACAGTAATGCCCTGAGCATTTCGCAAGTCGGAGTGCTCAGCCTTAAATCTTGTAACTCATCAGATTATGTTGATGCGTTTGAAATTCGCATGGACGGGACAAATCTTTCACTCATCATGAAACCGCATGCATTTAGCAAACTCTTTTCTGACTTATTGCCAGATATTTTGAGCAAAATGACAAGCACTTGCGTTTTTGGAAGCGATAAAAAAGGTATCACTACTCAGGTGAACTGTTCAAATCTCGCACTGACTTTGAACAAAACCGAAAATCTCATCCTCGATGTTTTTAATTACGACATCGATGCGGATATTAGCATTTCGGGGTCAGGCAAAATTTATAACAAACAAAGTAACGTCGAGCGTCCTCTCGAGTTTAACATTGGCAAGAGAGTTCTTTACTTTTCATCGTCAATCAACGGAGCATCTGAAGCGGTAGATGCGACTCCTATTGTAAAACCAGAGACGGCAGCAAAAATTTAATGAAGCAAAGAGGGGTCGAGATAAAATTTTCAGTACTCCTTCTTTTGGTCTTGGCTCTGTTGGCTAGCTGTGCAAAGCAAGATAGCGTTCAGGAAGCTCCTCTCACGAGAGCCTATCGTTTGATCGATGCGCAGAGAGACGATGAGGCGATTGCCTATCTTGAAGAACTCATCAAAGATGATCCCGAGTCGAATGACAATAAGGTCGCACTCGCATCGGCGTACGCACACAAGGCCAAAATTAAAGTACAAAAGTTCGCCGGAATTCTCGTCGATTCAAAAAAGATGTCAGATATCTCTGATACGTTTGCGGCGACGGATCCTTCAAAAGAGATGACTTTCAAAGTTGACGACTTTGCGAATAACCTTGCGACCTTACTTTTAAAATATAACAAAATGCTAACGGTTTACGCCGAAATTCCGAGCGTTGCTGACGCCGACGAAATCTATTTAGAAGAAGCCATCTTCATTATGGAGGCGATCGAGAAGCCACGCCAGGCCGATGGATTTTATCGTTCGGTTTTGCGAGCGATTCAATTTAAACATCTGCTGGCGACTGACCTCATCGGATCAATCTCCGATACTCATCAAGCCGGCGCTGGATGTAGTCTTGATTTAACTGTTATGAATACTTCGGTTATCATGCTCGCGCATCTACTCATGAATATTTACGATGATATGGCCATCGCAACACCATCTAAAGCAAAAGATTTGACGTCTCAAAAGTCAAAAATTGCCGACAAAACTTTCTCTTTGACTTTAATTGTGACTGGCATGAGCGTAGCAGATGAAGCATCTAATCTTTTCATCAAGCACATGGTCATCGAAGAAGGTTTTGGGAAACTCTTAAAATGCACAGATGGGGATACGAAAAAGTAGTTATTTTTTTTCTCGTTGTATTTTCCCACCCACCAAGCTTCGCCCAAAATACCGATCTCGCCTTTAGCCGTAACGCGCGCACTTTCGAGACCCAACAAGCTACACTCGTATCAAAAAGTATGGCGTTTGCTTGTCTTTCAATGTTGGTTGTTCCTGATGGCTTGCCCTGCAATCCTGCTTTTACTCCTCTTCGAAAATCAGCCATACTTGGCGTCGAAGGCTTGATTTCGAATGGATACTCAACTCTGAATACGATGCAAAAAATCTTAAGCGGTACGGTTGATCAAGACCTGATCAATACGCTGACTGATCCGCAAAAGCGAGTTCTTCAAATTGAAGGAAATATCGAGATTGATTTAATGTCTCAATATTTGAATGCTCGCTATACTCCAGCCTCATTAAAGTTTTTTTCAGTGGTTCGTAATGAATCGTATCCTAAAATTGATTTGTACGCGGTTCAAGAAGACAGCTACGTTTTTCAAAGTGGTTACGAATTTGCGAAGGGCCTTTTCGGCGGACTTCAATTTAGAAGTCTTGAAAGAAAGTTTATCAAGAAAGAATTCTTAGCCGGAGATTTAGGAACTGATGCCGGCAAGCAAATGCTCACTCCAGAAAATCAGTCAGCTATGTATTTTGAGCCGGGTATCGCTTACATCTACGACAATATTTGGAAGCCTCGAGTCTCGGCTATGCTGGTCAATCTCGGGGTGCAGTCTGGCCAATTCAATGACCTCAAAGAACCGTTCGAAGCCCAAATTTCTTTAGGCGCAACGGCTCCTCTTAAGTGGGGTTCGTTCGATTTCGAAGTCGACTATCGAAGCATGACTTACCAAGAGCCGTCAATTATCGAGCGTCTGCATTGGGGTGGCTTTTATCATTTAGGCACCATGTATTTAAGCGGAGGCGTTGATTACAATGGAATTTCCGGCGGCATTTACTATGGCTTAGAACAAATTAATGCAGGTATTATGTATTCGACGACTCAAGTACCATGGAGGAATGAAGATTATTACACGCAGACGGTTTATGTTCAATTCGGTTGGCAGATTTAGAAATTTAATTGCTTTCTTATCGGCGGTTTCATTTTTGAATCCGTCATCGGCCTATGCTTCTCCGGATTTAAACGGTGATACGTCGATCGAAATTAATATGGGTTGGACCCGTTTTGAAAGTTCTGTCGTGCACCACGAGAACAGAGATTATCTCAATGGCTTAAGCTATATCATTAGCGGATCAATCGCCGTCGTGGGCGGATTCGTTGGTCAGAGCATCAGCCAAGATCCACTCGAAAAGGGCGTCTATACCGTGTTTCAAACCATCGGGATCGCATCGATTGGTTACGGCGCTTATACCTGGAAACTTGGTGACGAAGATCGTTTCTTATATGAAACGATGAAAAATACGAGTCTGAGTCTCAGTGATCGAAACGCTGTATTGAAATCTTACTACTTGCAAAAGACCGCCCGTGAGAAATCGGAGCGAACCATCAAGGCCGTAACCCATGCTCTGATTGCGGCCCTTAATCTCTACAGTGCGACTCAACAGACGAAAGGCCCTATCCAAAACGGCCTCTACTTTGTTGGCGGAGTGAACCTTTTGGCTGCGGTGTCGTTTACGTTTTAGAATTCCTTGTTATGAAAAGGTAGGTGGGCGACCGGGGCCAGCTAGGGGCTGCCGAATGTGCTCGATTCCCAGATCTAGGTCCTATTGTTCAGTGAGGCTCTCTCCTCTATAATAAAGTCTGGAGCTCATAGCTTCAACGGGAGAGCCATGGGATTTTTGGGCGCTGTACAAATTATTTTCGATGTCTTTGCAGGCTGTGGAATTTTCATCTTATTGCTGAAACTAGCAAGAGCTCCAAAAGATGATCCAAGGCTCAGCCGTGGTCTCCAAATTTTGCAAAGTAAAATTGCGATTCTTGAAGATCTTTCTGATCGTACCGAAAATCAGGTTCGTGGATTAATGGCCCTTCTCGATCAAAAAAATATCGAAGTTCAGGCCCGCATTGATAAAGCGGGTGAACAAGTTCGCAATGTTGAAAATTCAATTCGTTCGAGCATGGATGTCGCTAAGATTTTTCAGGACAAAATTCCGCACCAGGAAATTATCGAGAGACAAAATACCCTCAAGTATTTAGAGGCCGCACGGCTCGCGAACCAAGGTGCATCGGTCGATCAGATCGCCCAAAAAGTCGATCTTCCTTTGGGAGAAATCGAATTTATTGCCAAAGTAAATCGGGAGCAGCTGAGCTTTTCGGTCGAGGAACTTCCTCCTTGGGCGCAAGCCGAACTTGCGCAGCTCGATGCTGAATCGACGCAGCAGCAGTCTCATCCGTACAGCACCGATTTTAATTATCTCGCAAATGCGAATGACAAAAAAGAATATGATATGAGCGAAGAAATTTCTCCGCTTGCGTCTTTTGTGAATGAGCCTCAGTTTCAGCCATTCTATCCCCTTCAACACATCGAAGACGCTGTAGCGCCTTTGAGAGAATACAGCGTGAGTGAAAATAAAAATCTCTCAACGCTGAAGCGTACCCAAAGCATAATAGCAAATTTAGATAAACAATTCGCGATGAATGGATTTGATGTTCAAGAAGACGAGCCACCTCCGCCGATGAAGACACCGCCACCTCCGACGCCGGCGCCTATTCTTGCGACTAGAGAAGAGCGTCCTAAGATGAATTCCTATGTGGCTCCGACTCACGTGAATAAAGTTACGCAAAGTGCAGGTTCGTATGATCCAACGAGCATTCGTAAAGTGATTTTTCCTACGATAAATTCGCCGAAAGCGAACCAAAGGTTTTGATGTGAAATTTGTCGTCGATCAACTCCATTTTGGAGACATCATCGAAGCTGAAGTAACAGAACTTCTCGACGAGAACGATGTCATCATGAGTTTTCAAGGCGACCTCTTACGTGTTCAAAATCACAGCCAAAGATCCCTCGCTCTCGGGCAAAAACTCAAGTGCCGAGTAAAATCGACCAAGCCATTGCGCTTTGAAATCGCGAGCCACCAAATCGCGTCATTCAAAATGGACCTCGTCGTCTGAAATAATATTTTACAAGTGTAGCCACATCACATAACTTCTAAGCTCAATCTCAAGGAGCCCTTATGAAGATGAATGGCGTCGAACTGACCTTTGCACATTTAGTTGAAATCTTATTCAAAAAATTAACCCTATGGATCGAAGACGGCGCTGCCATGCTCCCGAACATCGTCATCGCGATTTTAGTAACGGCGCTTTTCTTTGTGCTTGGCAGAATCGCCCATCGAGTTACCAAGCACGGCTTTGATAAAGTCTCGGGAAATCGCACGATCTCGAGACTCGTGAGCGGCGCCATTCAAATTATGGTGTGTGGTTTAGGGATATTCATGGCTCTTGGAGTCCTCAACCTTGATAAGGCCGTAGCGTCTTTACTTGCCGGTGTCGGAGTCTTAGGTTTAGCGATCGGGTTTGCATTTCAAGAAATTGCGAGTAATTTTATTTCAGGAATTTTCATTGCTGTCGTTAAGCCCTTTAATACGGGCGATTACGTCGAAGTCAAAGGAACCATCGGAACGGTTGACGACATCAGTCTCAGAACGACCTCACTCATGACCGACGATGGCCAGCAAGTCGATATCCCAAATAAAGACATGTTTACGAGTCAACTCACGAACTACACTTCAAATCATAAGCGGCGACTCACGATTTCATTTAACGTGAGCTACAAGAGCGACCTGAACAAGGCGAGAGATTTAGCCATCAACGCAATGAAGACACTCAACGTGAGTTTTCCGACGAGTAAGTGCGATGTGTTCTATTCGACTTGTACGGACTTAGGGGCAAAGCTCACGGTTTACTATTGGATTCCGATTCCGACGCCGTATAGTTCAATGCAACTCACGAACGATTTGATCGTAAGAATAAAGACAGAGCTTGAGCAAAATCAAATTTTGATCGGCAGCAATTCGAACGCTTAACTACGTCGGCCTACTCGATTATTTCGCTGATTCGCGAACAAATTTGGTGAGATAATATTTAACGAGATAATCAATTTTCACGGGCTGAGATTGGTGAGTCCAAACGACGTCACCGAATGCTCCCCATTGAGCTTGAAGAATATCTTCATCTTGCGGAACTTTTTGTCCGTTGTCGCTGGCCGCATTCATCATGATAAAGGGAGCCGCTACGTAGTTGAATCGAATTCCGACGACGCCTGGTTCTTTCATGCTGAAGATGAGTTTAAAGCCGTTACGAAAAAGCATGAAATCAGCGTCGGTATTTGAAATGCCGTAAATTTTTACACGACCCACGCTCGAACTTTTCAGTTGATTGAATGAAGTTGCAGCTTCGATGAAAGCCGATTTGAGAGCGTTGAGAAAGCTTGCGCTCTCACTCGAAATCATCTGTGCCGGATCAAAACCTGCCGAGAAATCAATAACTCCAGATTCTTCCATGCGTTGTTCTGCTCGAACTAAATCTTTTATCCAATTGAGTTTATCAAAAGATTTTTCCATGATCGTTTGTCTCCCTCGTTGGATGTTTAAACAAGTTGGTAGGGCGGAATGCCCTCGTCTCAATATCAATCATTCCGTGTTTGATGACTCTTGTCAAGTTTTAGACCTTAGTCGAGTCTTGACGAGAAAGGCTCCCGACGTCTCGAAAGCCGCCTCATTTTACGCTGAAATGTGAATCGGTTCAAAGTCTTCAGCCGCTTCTAGATTCAGGCTTTTTTGCTTCGGATTTGGTAAGAAATGCACTTGATCGGCGACGATCGCGACTTGGGTGACGGGTCCACCTTCGCGTTCGACCTTAAAGCTCTCAAGGTAGCCTTCAACCGCGATGGGAGCTCCTTTAGCGAGGCTTCGAGCACAGAGTTCGGCACGCGAGCCCCAAACCATAATCTTGTGCCATTCGGTTGAGTTTTCCCATTTGCCATTTTCTAATTTTCTTGAACGATGAGTAGAGACGCTGAGCTTTACGTACGGCGAACCGTTTTTGCTCGTTTGCAGTTCCGGGTCTCCACCTAAGTAGCCAATTAAAAAAACGCGAGTAAAACCTCTCATAAATTCCTCTCTGCATTTTTGCATGAATTTGCAAAACATTGAAAGGAGCAATCGAAAGGCCGACTCCAAATGAAAAGAATGAAGAGACGAAGCTTGAGAAATTCGAAGTTCGGTTATTTTCTCTTAAAAATAAATAGAAAAAGAAAATTTTTAATTTGTGATTTGTCAGACGGAGTAAACTTTCAGACTTTCATTTTCGAAGTGAGACACTCGTAAAGCCTATCGTCTCCGAGTTCGTTCAAGCGGTCTTTAAAGGCAACAGCTTGGCCTTGATCGTTAATCGTCCAAGAGATGACAAGCTTGCCATCTTTGTCGAATAAAGAGATCATCGAAAACCCTTCGCCATAAAAAAAGAACGTGCGTTCGCAGAAATCTTTTGAATATCGTCAAAATCAGCCTTTTTACCGAGCCGATTTTCGTAAAGGTAAATATCCCACATTTCTCGAGGCGTTTCGGAAAATCTCGGAACAGCGTGAAAATGCAAATGCGGAGTTACATCACCGATTCGAAATAAGTACGTGTGCTCAGCGCCTAAATTTTTTTCTAGAAACTGAGAAATGCGAAGGTTCCAAATTCCGACGACCAAGGCCTCGGCTTCGGTCATTTCTGAAGGAGTTACGATATGGCGTTTGAGTTCAATAATCAAATGACCATAGTGAGGATGTTTTGATTCCGAAAAGGGAAAGTGCGCGATGAAGATGAGATCATCTTGAAAAATCACGCCCCCCGGAAGCGCTTCGAGCGATCTATGTTTCTCGCATACTCCACAGCTCATAGTAAAAATCCTAAGAAAGGAGTAAAGCCGTAGCTCGCTTGATTATCGAAGCCGTAATAGAGGCCCAGTGTAAACGTCACTGGAATTTGGTAAAAGACTGTCGTATCTGCTTTAAGTTCAAGACCACTGCCGACAAAATAATGTCCGGGCGATACAGCATTGTACGCTAAATTGTTTTTTGAATAATAAGCTCCATCAACGGTTGCGGCATCGACGAATAGTGCGCCGTAATATTTTTGAAAGAACAATGGCTTTATATCATAGCCGTCGTAAGCATTTCGAATTGGAAAGCGATATTCAAGATTTCCGGAGTAGAGACTTCGACCGATCAATGCACCATAGGGGTAGCCGCGCAGAACAAAGCTCGAATCTAAAACATTTTGCTGGTAGACCGCAGATGAAGTCGTTCGACCGAGCAAGAGGTGATCTAACCTCGGAGCGTAGTAGAGATTTAAAAATCCCGCGAGAACATTGTGCTTTGGTAAAAATCCAGAGAGAAAATAACTTCCGGCGAATCTCAACTCATCGTAGTTCACGTTGCTAATGCGCGGAAGATAAGAATTGTAGGCAAAGTAAGCGGTACCACCTTGTTCGGGAGAAATCTGAAATCCTCTCTTCGAAGTATTCATGTAATTGAAAAAAACTCCGGGCCCATTGGCGGTGAGATTTTCTCCGGGGTAAGTAGTTTCGTAATAATTCCAGCCGGCGCCCATGGTATATTTATTGCTAAGGCCAGGAATGAAGCTGGTGAAATACGGATTCACGAGGATGCTCTGACGAACTTCATTCACCGCGTAAATAAATTCATTGTAGTCGTACAAATTCAAAGTGAGCGGAGTCGAAATGGTACTGTTGGTGTAGGTTGCAAAGATACTTGGCTTGTGACTGAGAGTATCGTAACTCGCAAGCAACGAATAAGCGTGGTGCCCCACCGGATCACTCGCGGTCGTGCTCGCTGAAAAGTAACTTCCGCCAGGGAGAAAATAGAAATAAGGAAGCCAGTAACGAGGATACAAATACGACCAAGGAGAATACTCTTCGACTTCTTTATCGACGTGAACTTCGGGTGGCGTATGCTTCTTCCAGTGATTGCCCAGCAGCGGACGAATTTGCGGAAGTTTCTCTGGCTGATTCTGCCAAACTTCAGGATTCACGGCTTCAACATTTTGCCCGGTTCCTGAAATAACCGTAACGAGAAGTTCATCGAGACCCGAATCAATTTCGGCAGAGCTAGCACCCGTCACAACATTCGTGATTGGTTTTGCCGACGAGAGATCTTCGCTCGCCATATAAATATTAGCAACGCCTGATTTTTCAGATTCAAAGACAAGACCTTCACGGGTCATCTTTGCAAAATGCATCGGCGAATAATCTGGCAACAAATCTTTGACCGTATGAGTTTGCAAATTGAGGATTCGCAAAACTTCGCGACCGACGGTGTTGCGTTCGCTCAATACGATTTCATTTTTGTTTAAAAATTCGGGGCGTGAAAGGCGAATCTGGATGTCGGGAGCGTAGAGAACTTCAAAGCCCGAGCCATCTCGTTTAATCTTTGCAAGCCTGGTGTAGCCCGTATCGAGTTGGATGAAGCAAATCTCGTTTCCGTCGGGTGAAACGCTTGGCTCGCGCGCGCGGAGGCCATGCGTGAGACGATCCTTTTTCTTTAGAGATAAATTGTATGTATAAAGATCCGAAAAATGGTTGTAGTGGCTATTCATATCGAGCGCATCGTAAACAAATTCATTTGAGTTGCCGAGCCAACTGACCCGAGCCGTTCCGGCTCCTTCAACGATTTTGACAGGTTCGATGTCGCTAAAACTTTCGCTCGCAACGTTTCTCTCACGAAGTTCGATGAAGCCTTCGGCGTCTTCATTATGGGTGACAAGAAGAAGCTTCATCCGATCCGGACTCATCGCAGGGCTATTCGTATCAAAACCCATTTGTTTCACAAATTTCTTTGAGTGAAAATCAGATCCAGCTTGAATTTTAGCTCGTTGCGCGTGAGCTCCAGAGCCGATACGTTTGTAAGCATCGTCGAGAAGCGTTTGAAAATCTTTATTCATCTCGTCTGCAATAGGGCCCGAAAGAAAAAACGGAAAACGCCTTGAATAGCGATCATTCAATCGACCAATAATGCTGGCATCTTTGCCTCGCACAATTTCGTCCCACAAAATAGAACCCATGAGATAGGGACGTGAACCGAATGGCCAATATGGGATACCGACTTCGTTGATGCGTGATATATTTTCTTTTTCAAGCAGGCCATCGAGTGAAAGGGCGCGAAGCTGCGACGTAAAGTTAGGCGACCGTAATCTGCCAAAATCGGAGTATTCTGTTTCTTCTTCAACGGCGAGGCCTTCGAGGTACCAACGGGGCAAAAACATATTCGGTCTCACGAGATTTCCGAAGACGTAGCGGAGCGGGGCAAAAACTCCGTGCGCGGGTTCGAAGTTAAGAATGTGGGTAAACTCATGCATGAGAAGTTCGCGTCCCCAATTTCCGTAGTCGGCGACGGGTTCACTTGGGCCGGGCAAAGCACCGAAAGCGGTGATCATCGGGTAGGGAATTCCCACGGCGGATCCATTGGCTTGATCGCTGACATCATCAATGTAGATGATGGTTTTACTGGGCGCCTCTTTATTAAACTTTTCGATCATCGTAGCATAAGCTTCTTCGGCATAGTCTGCGTAAAGTTCTGCAATGAGTCGATGCCGTGAGTCAAAGATGATTCGAAAATGCGAAGTCTCAAGAGTGTTAAAGTGAATTTTTGGATCGGCCACCTGTGGGAAAGCAGACAATGAGAAGAGAAACAGCAACAAGAAACTTAACTGGCGGGATGCTAGTTGCAAAAAAAACTCACTCCTAAAACTCATTCACTCCGCCAATCTGTTCGCACACATTTTTTGTAGTCATTAAAAGCTTGAGCATTCCATTGACAAACGTGAGCAATTTTCTAAAGAATAGTGTTCAATTGAATCGCTCTTGAAAAATCTAAGTATCACATTATGAGCTTAGAAATTTCAAACACAATAGATCAAAAAAGGAGTATCTATGTTCTGCTCTTCGGTTTTAAATTCGGCGCGAAAATTCTCAATGCTCGCAGTTGTTGCTTCGGCACTTGTTCTCTCAAGCTGTAGCCACAAAAACGACGTCAAATCTGACGATTCAAATGCGGCCGCTGCAGGAAAAGCCGGAGAAAATGGCGGAGTGACAGATAAACCAATCAACTTTGACCCTCAAGGAAGCGACAGCGGAAAAATAGATGGTCTCCACACCATTTATTTCGATTACGATAAAGCTGGTTTAACTTCTGAAGCAAAAAAACTCATGGCCGAAAACATCGACTGGATGAAAAAGAACGGCAAATCGACCATTCAAGTAGAAGGTCATACCGACGAGCGCGGATCGGTTGAGTACAATTTAGCATTGGGTGACCGCAGAGCAAAGGCGGTTCGTAAATATTTGGTTGATTCTGGTATCGATGGCAAAAGATTAAAAGTCATCAGCTACGGAAAAGAAAAACCAATGGTGACTGGCGATACTGAATCTGCGTATTCAAAAAATCGCAGAGCTAATTTCGTTCCACTTTCAGAGTAAGCTCAAGGTTTATGAGAAGCTCGGCAAGACAAATCTTTCTTTTTTTAAGTTTGGCTTGCTTGAGCTCGTGTATTTCTAATATTCCAGTTTCAGACTATTCAGTTGCGCGCTCCGCTTGGGAATCTGCTAAAGAAGCGGGAGCTGCTCGCCTTGCACCGAGTGTGTGGTATCGAGCCGATCAAGCTTATAAAAGAGGGCAAAAGTTATTTTCCGAGCGTGACTATAGTGGTGCACGTGATTCTTTTGAAGAGGCTCGTTTTTATTCTGAGAAAGCAGAGAATACTGCAAGACTCACATCTCCTGAAGGGGGGGCAATGCCATGAAAAATTTATTATATGCTATCTTGATTGGGGTTCTTTTTCAAGGTTGTCTCGACACAAGAGATTCGGCAAAAGATGTTGAGGAAAAGCAGCAGATTCAAAAACAAGTTGGCAGCCTTCAGCGAAGCACCGCTGATGTGAATTCTAAATTTCAAGAAACCGATGATTCGCTCAGTAAGCTTTCTGCGAGAGTTGATGTGCTCGATAATCACCTAGGCAAGCAAGATGAAAAAGTTGAGAAATCGATGCTGCCTCGCGATCAAAAGATCAAAGAACTCACCGAAAAGCTGAATGTCCACCAAGAGGTGATGACGAAGCTCGATACGCAAATTACCGCTCTTCAGAATCAGGTGAATCAAATGACTGAGGAGATGAAAAGGGCTCCGCCGGCAGCTTCGGCTAAATCCGAAGGTGGAGAAAAAGGTGACTATAAAATCGCTGAAGATTATTTTGATAAAAAGCAGTGGCAAGATGCCGCCATCACGTTTGAGAAATACCGTAAGCAAAACCCCAAAGGAAAACATGCCGCCGAAGCGCTTTATAAAATTGGCGTAAGCTTTCAAGAGCTTGGTTCTAAAGACGAAGCAAAGGTTTTTTATAAAGATGTCATGAGCCAATATCCCAATTCGACAGATGCTAAGAAGGCTTCGACCCGTTTAAAAGGTATCAAGTAGCCTTGTCGGCGGGACTTATGCTAGAGTCCTTCCATGCCTACCTATAAAAATGTGTTAGCGATCGAGACGAGCTGTGATGATACTTCGGTTGCCGTCGTATCTCACGATGGCTTCGTACTCGCGCAAAAATCAGCTGATCAAAATCTAGCTCATGAAAAGTTTGGTGGAGTCGTTCCCGAAATTGCCTGCCGCAACCACACATTTAATCTTCTGCCGCTTGTTGATGAAGTCTTAAAAGAAGCGAAGCTCGAACTCGCTGACATAGAAAGTCTCGCGGTGACGAGTGAACCTGGCCTCATCGGTTCTTTACTCGTGGGTCTCGTCTCTGCCAAAGCCCTTGCACTCGTTCGCGGCATTCCTTTTGTTGGAGTCAATCACCTCGAAGGACACCTCCTCGCACCTTTCTTGAAAGATGCTGGCTATGCGCCCCCCGTTGGATTTACTTATCCGTACGTGGCTCTTGCGATCAGCGGTGGGCATACATCACTCTACTTCGTGAAAAATTTCGGCGAGTACGAAGTTCTAGGCGCCACACGTGACGATGCCGCCGGTGAAGCCTTTGATAAG
>JAYTQQ010000095.1:0-7873 GCA_043746635.1 Bdellovibrionales bacterium
GAGCAAATTCGTAAACTTCTGCATGAGCGATGAGCTTCTGCACCTCAAACCATTTACCGATCGTGACACAAAGTGTGGCCGAAGCGCCGAGCCCAGCCCCCACAGGAACCGTGCTGCGAAACTCAAATCGACCTTTGAGTTCGGTCCCGGGTTTTTGCGCAAGTTCGAAACCTCTTTGCATGACTCCCCAAAACAAAAGCTTAAATTCATTGCCAGTTTGTCCGAGAAATTCGCAAGTTGCGGGAGCATCACTCGCGAAGTAATCGAGAGTCAAAGATTTCGCATAGACCGGAAAAACCAGTGCGGATCCGCCGCGAATGACGGTGTGTTCTCCCGTGAGAATCCATTTGCCGAAGGCTTGTGCTGACATGTCGTGAAAGTTCACGTGTTCTGCTTTCGGTAAGATTCAAAATCATAGCTCGAAAGAATATTCACCATCGGAACAAATTCTCGCTGCACTTTTTCGGCGAGCTCTCTTTGATTTTCACGGTAGAGTAAATGGATGTTGGGACCGGCATCCATCGTGATGAGGGGTCCGTCGCCTGTTTTTTCCCAGGTGTTTTCTTGAAGCCATCTTAAAACTTGGAGGGACTCTGCGCTGAGATATCCAAAATGAGGTTTGGCAGTTTCGAACAATGACTGCATATCCCAAAATTCGGACCACATGAGCTGATAGCTTTCGCTCCAGTTTTGAGACCTAAGTGCGGCAGTCAATTGCTTAAGGCGATTTTCGGCGCGCTCTTTTCGGCCTTCAAACAAAGGACTAGTCGTCACTCGCTTATGGGCTTCACTGCTCGAAACTTTTTTCTTGCTACTGTCGACGACCGCTACTTGGTGAATGAGTTTTTTAAACCCGAGTTCAATCGGCCTCGCGCCGTCGAAGTCCCAGATCGACCAAGGAAAAAAAAGCGATCGGCATGAAGAGCCCGAACCATGGCGAGACATTTCTGAAAGCTCTGTCTGCGTATAAGATTTTCTTTCGGACAATTCGCTCAGAGCGAGATTCGCGCAAACCGTGAGAGCCGCAAAACTCGAAGCCGAACTCGCAAGACCACAATCTGCCGGAAATCCGTTTGCGGATCTCACTTCAAAATTTTCTTGAAATTGAAAGCCATCTTTTAAAAATTGAAGATGTTTGAGAAAACGGGTTTTGGAATGTTCAGATAGCTCAGGAACATTGAAGCTTGGGCTGAGCGCATCTTCGAAATATTTCAAGTTCGTGCGTTCAAGTGGCTGCCAAGAATCAGTCGTTTCTCTCGTGAGTTTCAGTTCAACGTAACTCTGCAAATGATCGAGCGTATACGAAAGTGACGAGTTGCTAGGTCGATTGTCGCCGAGGTTGTCGATTTTTCCCATGTATTTAATGAGCGCGATGTTCGAAGGAGCACTCGCACGCCAGATTTTTGATTCACCCATAAAAACCTTATACCCCTCACTTCATTGCTGAATCAAATCTTAATCCTTGAGCTTCAATCTGAAGGCTCGACGCGAGGAAACGAAGGCCCGGAAGTTCGATCTTATCTTGTGGCTTATGCAAAACACAGATCACATCGGCACCCATGGCGCCGCAACCTTTTGCGGCAAGGACTTCGGGTCGAGATTTAAGTTCAGTCAGAAGGTCTTTGGTGAGGTCTGATACGAACCGCAGTTCATTCAAAACGGCCGCGAAACTTCGAAAGGCTCCGACAAAAGCGGCGGCATCGCGATTCTTGAGAGAAGAGAGGGCTTGGTCGACGGCCGTTTGCGCAGGCTTTAGCAAATCTGATTTCTGAAACTGTACGAGGCGATCTCTCGTCTCTTTCAAATGCTCGTGAGTCGCTAGCTTTTGCGAAGTTTTGAACAAAGAAAAGTCGAGATCATCGAACTGCCATTCGGCTTTTTCGACACGATTTTGAAGAGGATGAAAGTAAGTCAGGCCACCGTTGACCTGGGCAACGACGTCTCCGCCACTGGGACGATCGAAGCGATCTTGATTCACGCTCAGCAATCGATAGCTTTGATAAATCTTTTGGAGGTCCATGCCGGGATCCGAGAATGCTTGAACGAGGGCGAATTGCGCCGAAGAAGCACCCAGCCCGCCAGAACTTTGATGTGGATCGATGAATTCGAATTTGAGATTTCTCTCCGGATATTTTTGAAGCAAAAGCCCGGCTGGAGATTCGGGATGAAAGCTCTTTTGATTTTCTGGGCTATCAGAAACCTTGAGCGAAAATCTGGGTGCGGTCGCGACGAGCAAGGCAGGTCCTCCGCCTAAGATCAGATACTCTCCGAGCAAAAAAGTTTTCGACGGCACTGAAAGTTCAGCCAGTAAATTAACTGTGGAAGGCATTTCGCGCACGAAGTTCAGTCAAAACTTCGACTGCGTTGTGAAGAGAGATTCTCTTTTTTAATTTTAAAATTTCTTCAAGTTTTGTTTGCACGTAAGACATTTCGTGTTCAGAAGCCCCCGCACCTAAAGTGAGATTTTTAATATGAAGCTTCATGTGGCCTTCGATGATTCCGACGGTGGTGAGAGCGCGAAGGGCACCGAGATTTTGAACGAGACCCACCGCCGCCATGACGCGAGAAAGGTGAGAAGCATTTTCAACATCGAGCATATTGAGACAAATCTGCGCTGTCGGGTGAAGTTTCGTCACTCCACCAACGGTGCCAACCACGATCGGAGCGATGAGCGTTCCGACGAGTTCGTCGTTGATGTACTGCCATTTTGTAATCGAGCGGTACTGACCCGAACGAGCCGCATACGAGTGAACGCCTGCTTCAACCGCGCGCCAGTCATTGCCTGTCGCGATCAAGATCGGATCGATACCATTCAAGACACCTTTGTTATTAGTCGCCGCACGGTAAGGATCTTGTTGAGCGAAGAGTGAGGCTTCGGTAATTCGCAATGCGAGATCAGGATCAATGCCTCGCATACGCACTTGAGCTTGTGTGAGCTTTGTATCAACGAGATTCGATAGAATGCACATAGTGACCGTTTCGCCGGTCAGTTCTTCGATTGGTCCTTTAAGAAATTCACAAACTTGATTGATGATGTTGGCGCCCATCGCATCGCAAGGATCAGCGAGAACGTGCAAAACTCCCATTTCAAAACCGTCACCGCGAGGGATGCGCCTGACTTCGATGTCTTTCACTCCACCACCGCGTTCGACCATCGTCTTTGACACTTTGAGATTTGCTTCTTGAATGAGATTGTTTTTGTGAAGTGCAATCTGCGAAGAGAATTTTTCGAAATTTTGAAGTTTCGCAATTTGGATTTGGCCGATGATAAGGTGGCCGAGAGTTTTGGTCGCAATCTCGCCGTGCTCGCGCACCCACTTCGCCGTTTTGCTTGCGGCAGCCACGATCGAAGTTTCCTCAACTGCCATCGGAATTAAAAATTCTTGCTCGTCGATGCAAAAATTCGTAGCGACTCCAAGTGGGAGCTGAAAATAACCAATGACGTTTTCGATAAAGTTTTCGGCGAGGCTGAAGTCTTTGATTCCACCTTGATTGAGAAACTTGACGTCCTCGCGGTTTAGGGCACCCATTTCGATTAGACGATCGAAACGCTGTTCACGAGAGAGTTTTGAAAAGCCATGAAATAGATCGGGAGTTAAATTTTTTGCCATACCTGATTCTCCTGCAACTGTCTCAAATTGACAGCGCCACAACAGAACATCGCAATCTTTAATTCAAGTTCGAACTGATTCATCTTTTCAATCAAAATTTCTTCTGACTCAAGGGCCGCTTCTAACATTGGTTTTGCAATGCCAACCTTGTTCGCACCCATCGCAATAAACTTGGCAGCGTCGAGGCCCGATCTCACTCCACCCGATGCCCAGATCTGGAACTTCGGACCAATTTCACGCGCATTCAGAAGCGAATCGACGGTTGAAATTCCCCAGTCAGCAAAGACTTTTGAAGCGAGATGAAGTTGATTGTCAGGAGTCGATCTCTCGCCTTCGATGCGGCCCCAGTGAGTTCCGCCGAGTCCGCTGAGATCGACAAACTTCACACCCGTTTCATTCAGTTTCTCAAGGGTTTGTTTCGAAAAGCCACAGCCTGTTTCTTTAATTATGACAGGAACTGAAAGAAATTGAAGTGAATTCTTTAGAGCATTTAATCCACCTTTGAACTCAGGCGTACCTTCTGGCTGTAGAGCCTCTTGCAAAGGATTGGTGTGAACAATGAGTGCCTGAGCCTGTAAAGAATCAACCAGCTTTTGAATTTTCTCTAAAGGCGTTTTGATCAGCTGTGAGAGGCCGATGTTTCCGAGCAGGGTCAGTTCAGGATAGGCTTTGCGAATCTTGTTCCATTCCTTGGCGGCGTCTTGATCCGAAAGTTCGCGGCGTTGAGAGCCGACTGCCATCATCCAAGATTTTTCGCTACAGGCTTTCGCGAACCTGCGATTGAGTTTTTCGGAGTGTGCATGACCTGCGGTCATAGAACTTACGAAAAAAGGTGAGAGGAGTTTGCGGCCAAAAACTTCGGTTGAAATATCGATGTCGTTGAAATTAATTTCGGGAAAAGCTTCATGACGAAGTTGGATGTCATCGAGGCCCGAGAGATTTTTGGTCTGTGATTCAGACGACAAAGCCAAACGAATGTGATCGTTCTTTCTCTGTTCAAATTCTTGAAATGGAGGCTTCGTCATATTGGATCTTCATTAAAAAAAAGGCTCAAGCAAAATGCTGAGCCGAGTATTCAATTAGAATAGAGAATTCGAAAATTAAGCGACAACTCGACCCGGAACAACTCGCGCAACCAAAGCTGCGAACGAAACCGCATCGTTGACAGCCATGTCAGCCAAGATCTTGCGATCAAGGTTCAACTCAGATTTCTCAAGAGAATTAATGAAGGTTGAATAGCTCGTACCGTTGAGTCTTGCAGCTGCATTGATACGCTGAATCCACAAAGTGCGGAAAGCTCTTTTACGAACTTTACGATCACGGTAGCTAAATACCATTCCGCGATCATTTTTTTCTTTTGCCGTGATAAAGCAACGACTACCTGATGAGTAGTATCCTTCTGCTCTGTCTAATACCTTTTTACGACGTCTGCGGCCTGTTACGCCACCTTTTACTCTTGCCATACATCTACTCCTGAAAAGTCTAAATTAAAAATTATTTGTTATTTAAAAAGAACGAGGATTAAAAGTTCAATAAACGACGGGTCTGATTCATGTTTGCGCTATGAACGTAAACAGTGTCACCGAGATGTCTTTTTAATTTTGAATTGTGACTTTTGAGACGATGGCGGAGTCCGCATTGCTTACGTTTTACTTTGCCGCCTGGCAAAAGAAACATACGCTTTTTCGCACCCGAATGGGTTTTTGGTTTCATGCTATTTCTTTCTCTGCAGAGGTGTTTCAGCCGAAATTGACCGAAATCTTTGTGAACCCAAGACAGAATCCTTCGCAATTTGAATCACGAGTCCACAAGATATAGACGACAAGGCTCTAAAATGACAAGGACTTTTTAACGAAAAAGGGCCGTTGTTACTCGTCCGACGTTACTCGGCCGACGGCCCTCTGCTGCCCAACTTATTCAGTAGGCTCCGAGGTAGCAGCAGCCGTTTCCGGCTCGGTCTTATGATCCTTCGGCGGAGTCGCTTTCGCGGCTCCTGCAGCGGCAGCTTTGCCCATTTCCTTGATTTTTCCTGGATCGGGGGCGTAGAGTACGAACAACTGCCGACCTTCCATCTTGGGTGATGTTTCAACCATCGCTATATCGATGAGCGCCGCAGTCACTTTATGAAGAACCGCGAGTCCTAATTCTTGATGGGCCATCTCACGACCGTAATAACGTAAGTTCACTTTTACTTTATCGCCTTCAAGCAAGAATCCGCGAGCCGCTCTGAGCTTCACGTCGAGATCGTGTTGATCCGTACGTGGGCGAAGCTGAATTTCTTTGATCGTAATGACCGTTTGGTTCTTACGAGCCTGATGCTCTTTCTTTTTATTTTCGTACTTAAACTTGCCATAATCCATGATTTTGCAAGTAGGCGGTTTAGCCGTCGGAGCGATTTCAATCAGATCGAGACCTTTGCCTTCAGCGAGTCTGAGAGCCTCATGGGGAGGAAATACTCCGAGCATGGTGCCGTCTTCATCGATCACGCGTACTTCTGGAGCTCTAATTTCACGGTTGATACGAAGAGAATCTTTGCCGCCACCTTTTTTAGGTGCGCCGCCGCCGCTACCGCCAAATGGTCTTGAGCCACCGCCTCCGGTGCCTCCTCCGCCTGCTGGTCTGGAACTATTAAAGCTCTTAATTGCTAACCTCCTGGTTATGTTGCACAACATCTTGAGGGAACATTGCACTCTCAAGACTTCTATTTTTAATTTCTTCTAAAATCAACTCCGCAAATTCTTTTGGAGTGACTCCGTCTTTGACTTTGCCCGTGCGTGAGCGCACCGAAAGAGTCTTAACTTCCGACTCTTTGTCTCCGACGATTAACATATACGGCACTTTTTGTAATTGTGCTTCTCTAATTTTAAAGCCGAGTTTTTCGCCCCGCGAGTCGTAATGCACGCGAACGCCCTGGTTGTTGAGCGCGTTGCGGACTTCGGTGCAGAAGGCATCTTGACGTTCGGTGACGTTTAAGATCTGAACCTGAACCGGAGAAAGCCAAGTTGGTAAATGACCTGCACAGTGTTCGAGGTAGACGCCAATGAATCGCTCGAGGGATCCAAGGATCGCACGATGGAGCATGACCGGTCTGTGATCTTGATTATCTTCGCCAGCGTATTTGAGGTCAAAGGCTTCTGGCATATTGAAATCAACTTGCAGAGTGCCGAGCTGCCATGAGCGTTTGATCGCGTCGACGAACATGATGTCGAGTTTCGGACCGTAAAAAGCTCCGTCGCCGGCGTTGATCTTATATGGAAGGCCTAAGCCTTTGAGTGCGGCCTCGAGAGCCGCTTCGGCTTTATCCCAAATCTCTTCAGAACCCATGCGATGTTCAGGCCGGGTTGATAAGAAAACCACGTATTCATTCATTCCAAGTTTCGAGTAAACTTTTTGGAGGAGCTGGATGAATGAGGCGATCTCAGACTGGATTTGATCAGCACGGCAAAAAATGTGGGCGTCGTCTTGGCAAAAAGATCGGACGCGTGTGAGTCCGTGCATGACTCCGCTGCGTTCGTACCTATGGAGTCTTCCGAAGTCGGCCATTCTGAGGGGAAGTTCGCGGTAAGAATGTCTTTCGGCCCCAAAGAGCAAGCAATGGCCGGGGCAATTCATCGGCTTCATCGAGAAATCACGTTCGTCGATTTTTGTGAAGAACATATTCTCGCGGTAGTTTTCGTAGTGACCTGATTTATGATAAAGCTCGACGTCGTAAACTTGCGGAGTGATCACTTCTTCGTACTGATATTCAAAGTACAGCTCGCGCATATATTTTTGAAGTTCGTTATAAATAGTAGAGCCTTTGCCAGTAAAGAAAGGTCCGCCGGGAGAGAGTGGATGAAAGTGAAACAGACCAAGATCTTTTCCGAGTTTGCGGTGATCGCGTTTCTTGGCTTCCTCGAGGTTGTGTAAGTACTCGGCGAGATCTTTTTTATCTGAGAAGGCGGTTGCGTAGATGCGCTGGAGACGTGCTTTCGTTTCGTCTCCGCGCCAGTAAGATCCTGCTATCGAGAGAAGTTTGAATGCTTTGATCTGGCCAGTCGATTTGATGTGCGGACCACGGCAGAGGTCGAACCAAGTGCCTTGGTGGTAGACTCCAACTTTGGTTTCGCCTTTGGCTTTAAGATCTTTGATGAGTTCGGTTTTAAAAGTCTCGCCCATTTTTGAGAAGGTGGCGATGGCTTCGTCGATCGGTAGGTTTGCTCGAGTGATTTCGTAATCTTTAGCGACAATTTCGGCCATTTTATTTTCGACTTTTTCGAGAT
>JAYTQQ010000096.1:0-3942 GCA_043746635.1 Bdellovibrionales bacterium
GGGTCTTCAACATAATCTTTACTCAAGACAAAAGCCGAAAGCTGGTTCACTAAGGCTAAAAGCGCTTTAGGATCTTTTTGATGAAAGCTATCGTCAGAAATTTGGGTCATATCAAGCGCGTTTAAATCTTTCTCGTTCGCTGTCGGAGAAATATCATTTGGCGCAGCTGCTACTATTTTTTCTGGTTCGTTTTGCGAACGAGATACGTCATCCTTGTGACAAGAAGTCAGCGCAAGGCTTGCTATCAGAACAGAATGTAAGATCTTAACTGTTTTCACATCTGCTCCTTAAAAAGTATTTAAGAGGTAACTATTTGCCTCTGGAAGCCAACCGCCATTTATAATCGCCGCCGAACTTATGATGAGACCTAAACCATTCATCGCGTCGTCGCAGACACTCGCGTTCGAATGAGTTTTTTCGTAATATTTTCTAAATTCATCGGTGACCGAAATATCAAATTTGTCCATGCTTGCGGGGCTTGAAGTCATACCAGGCAACATTAAGAACCCCGGAAATTCTGGATTTCCGTTTTTAAAATATTGAGCAACGCCATTATTATCATTTCCTTCGAGGCAAGATCTCATGACTTGATCGTGCAGAGTTTGAAGCTGTGTCTTAACGCTTGTTGCGGTCAAGAGATCCCCGTATTCGTGCGAGTAGCTCAGTTTGTAAGCCAAAATAAAAAAGTGACGATCATCTGTTAGCTCTAACTTAGAAATAGGAAAGAGAAACATGTCATTTGCGTTTACGATCACCTGTCTGTTCGGGAGTAGATAAACTTCGGAGATTGGGGTAACGTCGCCGTAGAGGTCTCTTGCGAAACCAGTAAATCGATCGGCATGATCGAGCGGGCTTGCCGTTGTCGGAATTGCTTCGATGGTTATCGCAACTATCGTGAGCGAAAATTCGCTCTGAGCACTGATTGTATCGAGATAGTGCTTTGGAAAAATATGTCTTTCATTATTATGGATCGTAGAACTTAAGCCGCCTAGAGCTAAAATAACCCGTCCTAAACGGTTTCCATCATCGTGACCGTCTAAGTTTGAAAACTTCAAGTTATCTCGTACCGAATATGAAATTGCGTTCGTGTACTCGTAAGGATAGAGACTGCTATACGAATAGCCTGAATCTTCTCTGGTATACGTCGCTACGGTAGCAAGTGGATCTGCTCCCATTTCGACCCATGGAGCAGATGCCAATAAAGTATAGAGCGCCGGGATTTTAAGTGGAGCGCTCGAGAGTTGAGTCCAAGATCCAAAAGCGTGACCGTAGTCTGTCGAAACATCTCCTCCGGTAATTCCGGCAGGAATGTATGCGGTCGACTGATCTACTTTCGTATATTCTGAAAGATTTTTCGTAGTGAGTCGTCGAATTTGATCAATAACGTTCGCGTTCACCTGGCAAAGTTCTTTCAATTCAGGTTTTGCGTTAAACATTGTCAAAAGTTTCTGGTTTGAGCTCTTACCAGTTTTGCACGCTGTTGAAAATTCGTAGAGTGCAGATTCATCCTGGCTGATTGAATCGATATCGTCTCGATATTTTTTTCTCATGAAATCATAAAATAGGCGAATGCGACCTAGCGTTGAGAAATTTTTGCTCCACAAGTAAGCTTCCGTTCCTTGCGGATTCGCACCCTTTGTATCCGTGAATGCAAAGTGACTCTGCTCGAGATTGTCATTAATATCTGAAAAATAATTATCAGTAATTTCGGTCGCATTATGTCCGCGATCAAATCGATTGCAAAACGGATCAAGAGATAAAGATGCGGTAATGTCGTTACATTGAGGAAAGTACGAAGTCTTTTGAGCAGCGTCACCTTGAGGGATCACGCCGTCTTTTGGAAGATCTAAGAAAGTAAAGTCAGCGTTACCTTGCTTAAACGTCGAGTATTTTTGTGTATAAAGATATGCGAGTACCAAACGATCATGCGGACCCGGCTTTACATCTTCATATTTGGTGCGCATCTCAGAGCGTGGATGGCGATAACCCATCACCGAAGTAAATTGAGTGAATCCCTCTTCTGCAGTCGCTTTTTTCGCAAGAGCACTATAAATCGAATCTGGTACGGTGCCTTGTTCGGGCAAAATATTTTCTTTAAACTGATGACCCAATCCGATGAAATGGCCAAATTCGTGAATGATAAGTTCTTTAACGAGTGATCTTAAAACATCATTGTAGTCACGCTTACTTTCGCTAATACCCTGAACCCAACCAGGAGCAACATCGGCAAAAGTACGGTCCATGCAAATGGTGCTGCCGTTTGAAATATTCACGAGTCGGTCTTGAATGACCGCCGGCTTAGACTTAGCCATTTCCAAATCTTTCAGGCCTGACTGAGAAATCTTCTTAAGAGAAAACATTTTATCAACAATATAATCTTGAAAATTTTCAGTTCCGCCTGAATTTTTAACGTAATCCACTTCTTCTTTTGATCTTCTTTGTAAAGCCGTCTGAATCTTAGATGAGTGGTCGAAAAAGGGCTTAGACATACCCGCACGGACTTGTTGTTGCTGAGAATGAACAACATCTTTAGAAACTTGCGCAGCTTTATCGAGTCGAGAATCGATATAATCTTTCGAATATTGCTGAGCATTTAAAAGACTTGCGCCACTCAAATCCATTCCGGCCGGGAGTGATGGATTTTGAAACGAAGCCATTTTAGACATTAAGCTCTTTGCCAAATCACCTAGACGCATTGACGTTTGAGCTGCCGAACTACCTGCTCCGGCTACTCCAGCGTAAGATTTAATGTAATGTTCGATAATTCCGCCGTAGAGAGTAATACTCCCCCAAAGCATTTCACCGTTTTGAACATCGGCCTGAGACATTGCGATACCGAGAGGTGAACTTGGCGCCGTCGATATTTTCATATCCGAAACCCAAGTGATCGAGGGGTATCTTAAATCGAAAGAATGTTTATGCCTTTCTTTGCTGATTCGAAAACCAGCTTTACCCGCATCAACTTCAGATTGGGTAAACGCGTGAACCGAAATAAGGGTTTCGTTCCACTCTTTTACGATATCTTCAGCGATCGATACATACTCTGCCGGAAAGTCGTTCAAGTAAACGTCGTGAACTTTAGTTGCATCCCAATGAGCCGCGTGCAAGATCGGATACACACCCTCTGCTTTTTCACCAATGATATGGAGTACGTTGATGAGACTGTAGTTTTTATCGTTAAAAGGAGTTTCTTTAAAATTAGGATTATGCGTAAACTCTGCGAAATTGATGCGGTAACGACCTTGATTTTCTGTCCCGTAGTTAGCATCATTTGTAACAACCGTAAAACCAAGAAAATGAGTTTTTTGGTCCCATTCAATATCGTCAACCGAAAGAACCTGTGCTTCGCCCGAGCCAGGAATTGCGTAAGCCCAATCGTAAATCTTCATATGGCTTAAATCTAACTTCATGTAAGGTCGCGCCGACCAGTGACTGCGGCTATCATTTTCGATAAAGACGTTCTTATCACGACCATTTTCGTCTTTTGCTTTTTCGTAGTAGTAGTGTTTCGTGATCGGAATTGTCACGATTTCGGCCCAACGTTTGGTATCATCAGGAAAACTAGGGTTCACGCGGCGGCCGATCAACGCGTTTTCAGTGACTTCAAATTGAAGATTGCAGTGAGTAGCGAGAGGAACGTTATGCGTGGCAATGGCTCCCGCTGCACTTCCGACTTCAGTTTCAGAGGCCCAACCACACAAGAAAGTTTTAGCCTGCCCTTTTGGGTTTACGAAAAATGCCTTTTCGATATTCTGATTATCAGGAAGTGGGGTCTCCGTCGCCGGAGAAGAAATCGTACAACTCGAAATGAATCCGCTCAGAATCATGCTAAACAAAAGCATAGTTAATATCGATTTTCGAGGCTGCAAACTTTCAAAACGTCGCTGCATAAATTCTCCAACTTTGCCCGCAAACGCTTGGCTTACGAAGGCTTTCGAGTAT
>JAYTQQ010000097.1:0-16384 GCA_043746635.1 Bdellovibrionales bacterium
CTGGTGACTTCGCAGATTTGAAGTCTGCGCAAAAGATTCTAAAGTCTCAACCGCGATTGTAACGTGATCGTCGAGCCGCTGTGCTTTTCCGTTGATGACCAGAAATCTCGATGACCGAAATACCAATTTATATCTGTCATATATTTCAGGTCTTAGAATAAGATCAATCGTTCCGTACTCATCTTCGAGGGTGATAAACCCGAAGCCTTTTGCCGGAGGTGGTCTTTGGTCAATGAGCAAAATTCCTGCGCAATTAACAATGGCACCTCTTCGAAGTTGGCTCACCATTTTTGAATTCGTTGGAGGCAGATGAGGAATTTCAAGCCTCAGTTGTTGCATGAGGCTACCTTTAAGACTGTAGCCGGTGGTGCGATAATCGATCACGGCTTCTTCGAGTTCTGTCATCTGATTAAAAAGCTTTGGTCCGTCTTCGATGCGAAGATGATCATCGAAGAGGGAAAGTTGCCTCGAGCTTGAAGCAGATTTACCTATTAAATTTTTAAAAGCGAGCGATTTCCAGAAAGAATGTCTGCGATCAATACCAAAGCATTCAAAAGAATTTGAGATGGTGAGATGGTTCAAAACAGCTTTATCAAAATTGGTTCTCGAAATAAAATCTTCGATCGAATCGAATGGTTTTTTATTTCTCTCCTGAACCATTTCGAGCACATCTTCTTCACGAACTTTGCGAACGTCCCGAAAACCCATGCGAATAGTTTTATGGGCTTCTATTTGTGCGTCCCAAATAGATTTTAAGGGATGAATCGGCAAAACCTGTACGCCACTATTTCGAACGGCTTCATTAATTAAAAAATCAATTCGGTAAAAACCCATGGGTTGAGAGTTGATGAGTCCGCAGAGATACTCGGCAGGGTAGTGCATTTTTAAATAAGCAGACTTAAATGCGAGCGAGCCGTAAGAAGCGGCGTGCGCCTCCGGAAATCCGTAGCTCGCAAAGCCTTGAGTACGGTTGAGAATATCGGTTGCAAGTTCTTGCTTGATACCGGCTTTAATGAGGGCGACGTAGAGTTTTTGTCCTTGGGTATCGACACTTACGGCACTCCGCTCTTTTCCTAAAGATCTTCTGAGCTGATCGGCTTCAGCAGATGAAAAACCGCATACGTCCATCGCGATTTGCATGATCTGATCGGGGAACATCGAAACGCCGTGCGTGCGTCCGAGAATGTTATCCATAGCGAGGTGACCGCTCTTAAAGGTGACGCCTCTTCTCGCAGCCTCACGGCCCTTGAGGTAAGAGCGACTCATTCCGCCTTTGCTCATGCTGGGTCTGATGAGCGCTACTTGAATGGTCATCTCGTAAGGCGTCGAAGGTTTCGTGTGGGGAAGTGAACTCATCTGTGCTCGCGATTCAATTTGAAAACACCCGGCCGTTTCGGCACGCTGAATGAGGGCATAAGTTTGTGCATCATTCACCGGAATATCTCGCCAATCGATACCGATGAGGGCCGTCGCTTTTCGAATAGCCGTTAAGAAACCAATCGATAAAATATCGATCTTCATCATGCCAAGAGTTTCGAGATCATGTTTATCCCATTGAACAATCGTGCGTCCGTCCATGGCGGCAGGCTCGATCGGTACGGTTTCGACAAGTGGGTCATTGGTGATGACGAAGCCGCCCGAATGAGTCCCGATATGCCTTGGAAAGTCGGCGATAGCGTCAGTGAGAGTGCCGACAAAAATCTCGCGATTTGCATATTCTTTTGCGAGTTCAACGAAGCGACTTCTTACAACGTCGGCTTTAAGAGTTCCGACTTCAACACCGATCGCTTTACAGATTTCACGAAAAGAACCGGCGGCTTTGTAAGTATGAACGGCGGCGACCATACCGGCCCGATCTCTGCCGTAGCGTTTGTAAATTCCTTGAATGACTTCTTCTCTTCGCTCGTGCTCAAAATCAACGTCAATGTCGGGGGGATCTTTTCTCGCATCATTAGCGAAGCGGTCGAAGAGCAATTGGGACGATATCGGGTCTACCGCGGTAATTCCGAGGGCGTAACAAACAATTGAGCTCGCGGCAGAACCTCTTCCTTGAAAGACAATTTTCTTTTCACGAGCGTCTCTTAAAATATCGTGCATGGTGAGGAAATAGTCTTCTTCGCCACGTTTTGAAAAAAAATCGAGTTCGCATCTTATTTGTTTATCGACCTCGTTTGACAGAAATCCTTTGTATCTCTCTTGAGCCCCTTTCATGACAAGTTCGCGAAGAAATGATTTTGCTGTATGATTTTCAGGAACCGCCTCTTGAGGATAAGTATATTTTAATTCTGAAAGAGAGAAGGAACACTCGGAGGCAATCTTAACGGTATTCTCTATCGCCATCGGAAGGTCGGCGAAGAGGAGTTGCATTTGCATTGGAGATTTTAAGTAACGCTCGGCATTTCGAAAGAGTTTAAACCCCGCACGATCGAGAGTCGTTTTCTCCCTGATGCAAGTGAGGCAGTCTTGGAGCGGCCGCCGGATGGGATCGTGATAGTGCACGTCGTTTGTCGCTACGATATCGATTTTAAATTCAGAAGAAAGTTTAAGGGCTTGATCGGTGCGGCCGTTGTCGAGTCCGTCAAGGTAGCGACAGAGACCTAAATAAGTACGCTCTGCAAAAATTGTTTTTAAAAATTTAAAGTCATTTTTGGTATCATTTTTCAAAATGCAAACAAGATCTCCTACGCCTTGAAAACGCGAAGTAAAAAACTTTAATTCTTCGTAAGTTAAACAGCCTTCGCCCTTGATTTTGCCCGCATGTGTTTGCGTGATGATTCTGCAGAGAAGTCCCCACGCTATCCGGGTTCGTGCAATGAATGTGAGGGGGGGATGTCCCCTGAAAGTGATTTCGGCTCCGCATAACAGTTTCATCTCGGGAAAATGATCTCGAATCATCTCGTACGCTCTCGGAAGTGCGTAGACGCCGTTCATATCGGTAATGCCGATCGTCGGCATGCCGAGCTCGATTGCGCGTTCGATATACTCCCTCGAGTCGGATGCTCCTCTCAGAAATGAGAAGTTTGATTTGCAGGCAAGTTCAACGTACATGGCCCTAACCGTAGTAGCCGTGAAGAAAGAATTCTCTCGACGGAGTTTCAAAGACAGAAATGCGCTGAGGCCCTTCGATTTCAACGTGATAGTAATTACGGTCAAAAGTGTTTTTAATTTCAGGAACTGGCTTTTCAAACCAGCCACCGCTTATTTTTTCAACCTCGTTGCTCCAGTGAAGTATTTTATATTTTCTTTTTCTGATATGAACGTAGCCGGCAGTCACTTCTATTTTTATGGGAGATTGACATAGGTAGGTGGCCCGCTCAGGAATGATTCCGTTTAAATTGATTTCATTCTCGTTTGGCTCGTGGGGCAGACCAAACTTTTTCTTCCAGGATCTTTCGGGCCTAGGGTCTTCGGTGAGTTCGGCTTCAAATACGTTCTCTTTTCCGAGAATTTCAACAAGTTGCTCGTGAACAGAGTAGATTTGTTCAAACTTTTCCTCATCGTTATTTAAAATATTTTTTTGAATCCCGCTAAAGCTAACAGACTTTAAAACTTGAGTTTGAATCGCTTCAATTGGGGAGAGGAAAGGATTTTTCTCAAAATCCTTTGCGAGCCGCTCTTTAATAATCCTTAGGGTGATCTTTGTCTGATTTTGCGGAGTATAGAAATTAAATTCGAAGTTTCTTAAAAAGTTTGGATTGACCGAAAGTTTTTCACAGCGAATTTGAACTTGGAGTTTGGTTAACCTCTTTCGTCTCGAAAATAGCCGAGAGAAGGTTCGGTCGAGCTGGGCCTTCAGTTCGAACAGAATCGGATCAAGCTCTCCGTAGAATTCGAAATAGGGAAACTCTTTGGCTTCGACGATTGCTTCTTCGGGCATCCACTTTGGCCAAGAGATCATATCGTTTAAGTGAATCCGACTATGACAGTGACGGCCCACGACGCCGTATCTCGAAATGAGATCGGAGGCCGGCAGCTTCTTGAACTGACCGATGTTTTTGATCCCTAAATCTCGAAAAGAACAAATGAGACTGTGGACGGACTTTCTTAAAACTTCATCCCGATCGAACGGATCAGCAAAATCAAGAAGGGCTTCAAGTGGTAGGTCTTTCAGTTCGGTCACTCCAAATTTGGCAAGCGCCAAAGAGTCAGTAATATCCGATGCTACAGAAATATGCGCAGCTTGCAGATGTCTTTTTAATAAAACGTGCGCGCGAGCGATAAAATTTGCTTCTGAATAGAGTCTTTCACATTTTCCAATTTCGATGAAGATCGCTCTTTTTTTGCGCAAGCAAATTTGGGGACTGAAACGCAAAAATAAATCGGCAAGTTTTTCGGTTGGAGCTTCTTCAGCAAACCAAATGCATGCGACTTTCATTTGCCAATTCCATGCTTTTGGCGATGAATAGTGACGTCAAAACCTTCGCCTGAGAAATTAATTTCAAGCTGTAAGGAGATCGGCCAAGCAGAGGAAAGTTTCTTGTCTGCCAATAAAAATAATGTACTTTTCGATTTTTGCGCCAGCAAATGGTAGCGCTGTAAAGTTTTAATATCGGACGTATAGCTGGGGGCTACAATAAATGGATAAAATTGACCACCCTCGAAAGCAATACGGAGAGTAGGTCCGAGATCTTTTTCAGTTGTTATAAATTTGATACGTGAAAGCTTAATTCCTCTTTGTGAGACGGCCGCCGCATTCAGGCGGGGAGACTTATCACACCAAAAAATAAAGTGTTCAGGATGCATTCTAAAAACTTCGAGTAAATATTCCGAAGAGGCATTCCCAATAAGCTCCGCAACGATACCTCGAGCAATGCCAGAAGAAAGCTCCGGGGCTTTCCAGAATTCTCTTTCGTTCATCGGCCCGCTACTGATCTCTTCACGAAGCTTTCGTAAAAGTTCTTGCTGCCCCATAGAACGCCTTTCTATCAGCGAGTCGTACATTTGCCGTACCCTAGCTTATGCGTACATTTTGCGTACTTCAAGCCTAAAAAATTTATTCTTATTTTTCTTCGTAAGTACCTGAAACTTCATAAGACGCTTTGTGACCTTGGTCTCAGAAGCACTTACTGACAGGCTCTGCGCGTGGGGATCCTAAGATATTTTAGAACTTGAGTGCGCAGAGTTTTACCCAGCACCTTGCGGCTGTTGAGGCGCCAGTGGTGTCGGTTGATAAGAGTTTAAATGTCCGCAACCAACTCGCCATTGCTTTCCTCGCTTTTGCCAAAAGCGCACTTCGCGGTTGAATACAAAACCAATTCTGTTTGCACCCAAAATTGCAATCCTAAACTAGAAAATGAGATACCGGCCGTCAAATACGTAAAAACTGAACTTGAGCGTATGTGTGAGAAAATGAGTGGCCATTTTTTGTCTAATGTCTATTTTCACTATTTTATTGCCAACTTTGCTTGCGACCATGACTAGAAACGTTTTATAAAATTATTCAGTAAACACCCTTGAGGTGATGATAATGTTTTTGCGTTCGCTCTGGAGCGCTTCGAAATATTGAGTCCCTACCTGGCTGCCGGTCTCGGAGTCATTTTAATCCTTCTCGCATCTTACGGGATGGGCCGCGCCCTCGTCGAAGGGGAGTGAGTGTTCAAGACCTTCGTCGCAAGCTGAAATCAATAAAATCAAACATATAGCGAATTTAAAAAAAAAGATCTTTTTAAACTTGAAGTACGTAAAATGTACGTATAGCTTGGGGTACGGTAAATGTACGAAACTAATTACTTCAACAAGGGAGAATCAAATGCAAAGAATCACTCAAACTTTACAACAAGCTCTTGATTTCAGCGCATGGCAAAAGTCAAATGAGATTCAGCTGCGCACTCATATGCCAAGTATGTTTGCTCGTGACGGCCAGGATTATTATTGTCTGAAGGTTTCGGGCGATTCGATGATGGGTGAAGACAGTCTCGCGCGCGATCTGATTTTAGTGAAGCGCACCGAGCAAGCACAAGACGAAGATATCATCGTGAGTGTTGTTGATGGCCAAGTCAAACTTAAGAAATTTAAAAAGTTTGGCGATCACATCGAGCTTCATTCTGCAAATTCAGAAGATCAGCCGATCATCGTGACCGATCAAAATGATTTTCGCATTGCGGGTGTCGTTGAAGGTACTTTTCAACTCTAGATCAAGGCATGAAACATGGCTTCTCATCAGCCGGGGCTTCAACGTCGACGACCACTACGTCTAACAGGTCCCGAGTGAAAAAGCAAATCGCATGGCGAGCAAACTCACCGAAGATGCTTTCAACCTGTCATGCAAGCAGACTTACAAAAAACGTTTTCTGCGAACTAATTGGTTCTGGTATCTAGGTCTGTTTTTTTAGGCTCTCGATTTTTAGGAACGAGCTCATATAACAAGGGCTCGTTGAAAGACCGATCCGGCTCAGCAGGTACGTCAATACAAAATGTGACGAGTAAAACTGCAAATATGGAAGTTAATTTCGATTTAGAGCCTCCTTCGAACTCATTTTTATCTCTCAAAAGCTCTTTAAGATAAGCTGGTTGATAATTGACTAGCAAACGCCCATTGCGCTCACTTGAAATTTGATTTTTTGCTGAATTGGTTGCTATCCTTATTGATGAACACCTGAAATCAGAAAGGAGTCGCCCAAGTGAAAATAATTTTAGCTTTGTTCGTCTTCTTTTTAGGTTCTTTCTTGAGAGCGGAGACGCCAAGTCTCAAGCATAGCGGCTCCGTCACTCTCCCTGGTCCGGTCGGAAGAAGATTTGAGTCATTGAAGGTCGATTATAAGAATCATTATATCTACGTTGCTCACTTCGGTGCCGACCAAGTTTACGTGGTTGATTCGAACACGGGTAAGTACATCAAAACGATAAGCGATACTCCAGGCGTCGGCGGCATTGAATATGTGAGCTCACTCCAAAAAATTTATACCTCTAACTTTACAGATGAAAGCATTGGTGTGGTTGATCTAAAAACAATGAAGGTAACGAAAAGAATTAGCGCTGAAGACAAGCCCAATGGCAGCGCCTACGACTTCGATCATCAGAAGTTATACGTGGCAGATGAAAACTCAAAGAATCTCATCGTCATTGATGTGAAAACAGATCGTCACGTCACGAAAATTCATTTTGAAAGTAAGCTAGGGATGCCTCAGTACGATCCGGTTAAAAAAAGAGTCTACGTTAACCTCCAAGATCAAAATTTAATAGGCGTGATCAATCCCGACAAGGATTCGGTTGAATCAGAATTTCCGGTTCAGAAGTGCAAGGGAAATCACGGGATGGCGATTGATTCAGCTTTGCACCTTGCCTTTATCGGCTGCGAAGTGAGCAGCACGCTGATCGTTTACGACCTCGATCTTCACAAAACTATTTCTAAGTTTGATATTCCACTAGGAGTTGATGGCATCGCCTACGACTCGAAGTTAAAGCGAGTGTATGCCGCCTGTGACAGCGGCTCGATCGCGATCCTGCAGGTCGAAGATGCGACCCACTTTCATAAATTAGCAGACTTTAAAATTCAGGACAAAGTTCACAGTCTCGCCGTCAACTTAGAAAATCACAAAATATTTTTTCCGGTAGAAGACGACGACGGAAAGCCCGTATCGAAACTTGTTATCTTAGACGCGGTTCTCGACAAAGCTTCTAGCGAAAAAAAATTAGAAGACGAATAGCGATTACCATTCCTCAAGTCTTGACCAATTAAAATTCAGTCACTTATTTTTTATCAGATCAAAGAATATGTGAATGCCGGCTGGCTCGTTTCCGTTGCCGTGTATGAGAATGATGTCTCCGGGCATTTACAGATGCGTTTAAGAAAAAAAATCCTGAAAAGAAGCCGAGCAGCTTGAACATGAGAACCCTATATGATCCTATTGCAAAGCTAATGATCGCTTTGTTTTTGCACAATTGAAGCCAAGAGTATCATTGAAAATGAATCTCAAAATTTTTGCTCCTTTCGTTTTGCCGATTGCGGCTTTACTAGCGCTGACCCCTTGGGTGTCGTCCGGTATGGGATTGCTTCTCGGGCTGATGGTTACTCTCATTTTTGGGAATCCTTACATTCCAAAAATGAAAAATCTGATTCATCGACTTCTCGCGATTTCGGTTGTTGGCCTCGGCGCCGGAATGAATCTTGAAATGGTCGCGAAAGTCGGAGCTCACGGTATCCTTTATACGATTTTCGGTATTTCGGTGGCTTTTGTTGTAGGAAATTTGCTCGGTCGCAGCCTCAAGACTGGGAAGGATACGTCTCTCTTGATCACCGTCGGTACGGCGATCTGCGGTGGCAGCGCCATCGCTGCCGTTGCCCCTATCATAAGGGCGAAACATCATGAAGTGTCGGTCGCGCTCGGCATCGTTTTTATGTTGAACGCTCTGGCTTTATTTTTATTTCCGTGGGTGGGTCACGCTCTTGATCTCGATCAGAACCAATTCGGACTGTGGAGTGCACTCGCTATTCACGATACGAGCTCTGTCGTGGGCGCAACTCTTCAGTATGGGGCCCAGGCCGTAGAGGTGGGTACCACGATAAAGCTCGCGAGAGCACTCTGGATTATTCCGGTTGCGATTTTGATCGGTTTTATACGGGCGCGAAATCAAATCAAATCCGAAAGTGAACCGGCCACGAAAATGAAGATTCCTTGGTTTATCTTAGGTTTTATTGTGGCATCAGGATTAGTCACTTGGATCCCTCAGCTTGCACCCGCGGGTTACCAGATTGAAATGATTGCAAAACGTCTTATGGTGCTTACGCTTTTTTTGATTGGCGCGAGCCTAACGCTTGAGACTATCAAGGGCGTTGGAATGAAACCCTTTGTTCAAGGGATATTGCTTTGGATCGTAATGGCCTCAGGATCACTCGTGGTGATTTATTACCGGATGATCAGTTAGGCTTCATCGACTTTAAAGTCGCTCGTTGCTAAATCCAGGCGCTATGAAAACTATTTTTCTCTCAAGCCCCCACCAAAGCTTGAAGGCTTGATTCACGACTGAAATCAAAGTCAGGCTATTTTTTAAGCCCTTTGAAGAGCTCTGCCATGGTACCAAAACTTTTTTGGTTCGTTTGGTGACCACGCCAAGATTCATCAGGAATTTCGCTTGGAATACGAAGAGAAATGCGGTGCTCTTCAAACATGATTTGATCAATTTGAACTTTAACGACATCGCCTTTTTTCTTATTATCGTATTCTTGTCCTTCGGGACTTTCTTTCAATTTTGATTTTGGAAGAAGGCCCGTAATACCTGGAGCGATTCGAATAAAAAAGCCAAAGCTTTCTTTTTTATCGATTGTACCGTCAGTGACAGTTCCGACCGGAAATTTTTGGGTGACGCTTAGCCAAGGATCTGATTCTCCGCCGCCCTGCTTGATTGAAAGCGAAATTTTGAGTCTGGAATTCTCTTCTTCGGCTCGAATAATTTTAACGCTGACAACTTGTTCGAGTCTCACCACTTCACTTGGATCAGAAATACGTGACCATCCCATTTCAGAGATGTGACAAAGACCTTCCACGCCACCTTCTAACTCGACAAAGGCTCCAAATTTTTCGAGACGTCTAACGGTGCCGTCTAAGATGTCGCCGACTTTATGCTTCAGTAAGAATTGACCTTCATTCTCTGCTTTCTCGAGGTCTAAAATTTTACGACGAGAAACCACAATGTTGCGGGCATCAAACTGCGTGATGATAAAAGAATAGCGATTACCAACATACGCGGCGGTGTCGGTGACAAACTTCGAGTCAATTTGGCTGACCGGACAAAATGCTTTTTGAGATTGAATCTGAACGCGAAACCCGCCTTTGACGACTTCAAGAACTTTACCCTCAACCGGTAATTCCATGTCGAAAGCATCTTCGAGATTATCAACATCAGAAGAAGAGCCCGAGCTAGCACCTTTGTAGCGAAGTAAAATTTCGTCATTTCTAAGTCGAACGACAACGGCATCGATCACGTCTCCAACTTTAAACTTTGGATTTTGATTTTCGTCCAGAATTTCGCGAAGAGGGAGGACTCCGTCGGTCGGAGTATTGGTGCTGACGAAAACACTCTCTTTATTAATTGAAAGAACCTCTCCCTTGATAGAATCACCGGCGCGTAGTTTGCGCATTTGGTTTTTCTGGCTGTTCTCAAACATTGATGCAAAATCTTCGGATTGACTGAGACTGACATCGTCTCCAAATAAATCTTTTTTAGACATACTTTGACCTCATTTGAAATGAGGTCAAAGTATGCAGAATATTCGTCAATTTTTCAAGGAGAGAAGAAGGGAGCGGGTGCCGTTTTTAAGACGGGACCCGCTATTTGGGATGTGACTTTGATTGAATTTTTTAAAAATAATATCGTGCGCCCACGTCGGCGGTCGCAAAAGTATAAGATGTTGGAACAAAACCTAAACCAAGGCCGATCTCACCGAATATACCCAAATGTACTGTGCTTGGCATATATTCGATCCCGAGCGGAATACGAGCAGCTAAATTGAAATTATCGTTTGTGTGATTGTAAATTCGACTATCCGAGGGGCTGTTACCGAAACTCGAAAGAAGCCCCGCGCCCACGAAAGGAACCACATTGTCTGCACCGTCGAAGTGGCCTAAGTTTGCGGCAGCGCCGCGAAAATTCCAGAGGTAGTCGAGTCCAACGGCGGTATTCGAGTCAGCGAAGGCCGCACTGAGTTCCCAAGCTTGATTTTCATCCGACCAGTATTTTGCACTCACCCCGGTGAGTGTGCCCCATTTAACGCCGACACCGATATCGTCGGTTTTTGTGAGATTTGATCTCTCTTGATGATTTTTATAAGTTGAAGTTTGCGCCTCTTGCGCGAATGCGTTTGCCGCAAACAAACAAGGTGCGATTGCTAAAACCAAAACTTTTTTGACCGTCTGAAATTTCATAAAATCCCCTTTAATTTTTTATTTTTAGGCTCAATACTTCTCTCATTTTGCAACCGCCATACCGCTCTGAAAAGAGGTCAGGCTGTGTCTAGTTTGCACTTAAGGCAGATCGCCTAAAAAAGCGACTGAGGTTTTGTGGGATCCCGAGGCAATTAGACTCGGAACGAGACTCGTGCTTTCGACAAAGGTCATAAGATGTTCGATGAATTTCACTTTTGGTGAGAGAAAGCCGAAAGAGAATCATGAAAACATTAAAAGTTGAGCAAGAGCATTCGATTGTCCAAAGGTTAGAAGAGTTGATGATTCTGGCGGGGCCAGAGTTTGTGCATGAGTTGATTGAGTCTTTTTTCGAAGTGGGACGCAAAAACTTTGAAGAGATGAAACTCGCAATTCAAAGTTCGTCATTCGATCTATTTATGACAGCAGCCCATAATTTAAAAGGGACCAGCCTCAATCTCGGAGCTTTCGATTTAGGAAAAATATGCCAGGTCGCCGAAAATGATAAAACTTTTGCGTCGAAAGCGGGCGCTCAAGAAATGTTGATTCGAATCGATTCTCACCTGACGATGACCGAAAATTTTCTACGTGGATTCATCAAAGAAAATCATAGCTCAGCGAGCTAAGGCTTCAATCACAATGTGACGGCTGAGAAGTCGGTGGATGGGACACTTGTCTGCAATCTCCATCAACTTCTTCTTTTGATCCTCGCTCAGTTGCCCAACGAGCTCAATCTCGCGAGCCATGTGGGTCTCGGTCCCTTCGCTATCTATATGAACGGTGACATTAATGTCTTGAAGCGCAATTTTTTTAAGATTTGTGTACATCTGTAGTATCGGAATGAAGTTTATTTGTTCCCGAAATTACTTCCGCGTCTAGATGTGTCGTGGCTCTGGCAGAGATTCTCCCCCCCCCCCGAAAAAAACGAAGTGACAATCTGAACTAGCGTTGACCTAGAAAAGGATTCTGGCGGGTCAGAACTTTCAGCCTCACAAACTTCGATGGAACCTTCGACGATGTAGATTCTGACGTCGCTTTTGTCAGGAAAAATTGAAATTAACTTTTCACTCATTATGGCGCCGCTTATTTTAATTCGGAAGTAATTCGGGTCGCTCCGTAAATCTTATCAAGGGCTTCAACGATTCCTAAACTTTCAACCGCGACGGCACGATTCACCTTACTGTCGTAGCCAAAATCTCCGCCGAGAGACTGAATGTTTCCGTCGAATATAATGCCGACGACTTCGGCGTCTTTATTAACGACTGGAGAGCCAGAGTTGCCGCCGATAATATCGTTCGTTGAGCAAAAGTCGAGTGGAGTCTTAAGGTCCACTTTGTCTTTTGCTTTCAACCAAGAGTCAGGAAGCGCGAAAGGCTCTTTACCCGTGTGGCGATCATAGGCGCCCGCAAAGTTTGTGATTGGCTCAATTAGGTGGCCGTTTTCTTCGTAGCCTTTTACCTGACCATAAGAAATTCGAAGCGTGAAAGTTGCGTCGGGATATGTTTGAGATCCGTAAACGGCAAACTGTGCCTTGGCGATTTTCTCGGCATTCTTTTTGAGAACGCTTTCGATTTCGTCTTCGTAAATTTTACGAACTCGACGCGCTTCAGGATCGATTAGTTTTGCGAATTCGATCATGACGTCGGTTGAAGCGTCGAGCGATGCTTTGCCGCCCTTGAAAAGTGCTTCACGATTTTTAATATCTTTGAGCTTCGTATTTTTTACTAAGTATTCGGCAAGCTCTGCCGGAGATTTCTTGCCGAGAACTTTTTTAACGAAAGGACTGTCGGCAGTGAGGTATTCTCTGGTCTTGGTGAGGAAAAAAGTCATCATGGCGATTTCGAACTCGTCGTAGATTGGAGCCGTCGTAAAGAGGCCCTGCTTCATTTGCGGCAACGCCGAATCAGTAAACTCATGAAACCTTTTTTCATTAGGCTTCGGAATCTCTTCGCTCGCTCTTAGAAGATTGCGAGCGATGCCAAAAAGCTTCGAGCCATAAGTATTGTTCTCAATGAAATCAAGTTCGTAAAAAATATTTTTAAGCTTCTCGTTTGCTTCTTTATTTTCTTTCCAAGAGCCTGCGTATTCTTTTTTTAATTTTGGATTCGCATTGATTTTCTTAACGAGTGCTTGCTCTTGAGCCGTGCGTTCGCCAAAGAACTTTTTGTCGGTGAGTGTGAGAAATTTACCCTTCATCGCTTTCAGAGAATTTTCGACTCCGAATAGTCGGCCATTTGAAATTCTCTTTTGTTCGGGACCACGTCTTTGAAATTCGGTGAGGAGACCACGGAGTTCAGAAAGCAAGAGCATGTTCTTAGGAAGTTTCAGATCTCTCAAGAGCTCAAGATCTGAAATGGTAAGCAGGCGAGAGGTGCTGCCCGGGTGGCCCGTCACGAAAGTCATATCGCCCTTCTGCGCTCCTGATTTTGACCATTTAAAAAAATCTTTCGTTTGAAGCGGCTTGCCCTGGTCGTAAACTCTCAAGAACGAAATGTCGAGATCATATCTCGGAAACATAAAGTTGTCTGGATCGCCTCCGAAAAATGCGGCGGCAAATTCGGGAGCAAAAACGAGGCGCACATCTTGGTACCGCTCATATTGGTAGAGGTTATAAGCTCCGCCGTGATAAAGAGTAACGACATCGCAACGAACTTTTTCTGAAGTAGCAGAACATTCTTTTTCGATTTTTGCGGTTTCGGCTTTGAGCTTATCGTTAAATTCTTTGCCCGATAGATTTTTTGTAGCGCTTTGAATTTGAGTAGTGACGTCGCTAATATTGACGAGCTTATTCACTTCAATTTCCGGGCATTTCACTTCTTCTTCGGCTTTGGTTGCGTAAAAGCCAGAGACGATGAAGTCTTTTTTTGCGTTCGACAGTTGCTCGATACAAGAGGCTGCGCAGTGATGGTTCGTCATTACGAGTCCGTTTGATGAAACGAAACTACCTGAGCATCCGCCCGCGAGTCTCGCCGAAGAGAGTTGAACGTGTTTCAGCCAATCATCTGTCGGGGTATAGTGATAACTCTTTTCAAAAGCTTTCTTCGGGAAGTTATTGAGCGTCCACATACCTTCATCAGCGTGAGCAGCTGGGACAGTAACCAGGGCTAAGAACAGGGTCAAAAATTTCATGAAGTCTCCATCACTTAGGTTTCTAATTTGGACTATAATATTTTTAGGAGGGGCTTTGTTTCAAGGCTTAACTCATCTGCTCATGGCCTCAAAATTGAAGTATTTGAGCCTGGATACATGTTTTCATGCCCCAATTGACTACAAAAGCTCATATAATCGAGGAGACTTCCATGAACACCAAATTTTCTACAATCACGATGACGTTTTTCGCGTGGACGTCAATTTTTGTCGGCCAGCTTGGCACGGCTCAAGCGAGTCAAGTTCAAGTTACACAAATTGTCTTTGCGGGTGCCGAGGCAAAGATGGGGATGAACCTCTTTAAATTTCAAATGAAGAATCATCGAAGTGATCTCAGTCTCAGTCTCAAATTTATTTCGGTCGAAAAAGAAGTAGATTTCGATATTCACGGGATGAAAGCAAAAGACATTAAAAAACGTTTAGTGAGGGCGATTAAGCAAAACAACAATTGCGAAGTGATTAAAGAAAACGAAGTCGATCAAATCAATGCACAAGCAGAGTACCATGATTGTCTCGCTCATGCGAAAGATCCAGAGACGATCAAGACGATGAATCAGAAGCAATTTCCATCGTGGAAAGTACGTTTGGTTGCTGAAGGTAAACTCAGTGTCGCTCGAGAAGAAATGGTCCTCGAAGTGGTGAATCCTGATAGTGATGCGGCTTCGATTATTTCGAGCCTCGCCAATCAGGTACAGGACGAACTGAATTTTCGCCGCCCAAACAGTGGTAAGATTTCAGTTCTCACACAGTACGTGCAGCAGCCATAAGAGTCGCTCGACGATGGTCTCACCACCCGCTAGAATCTGCGACAGAACCGAAAATAGAAGTATGGCCCAGCAGCAAAAGCGCTACGACAGTATGTTCGCGGCAGTATTTCATTATTGTCCGTCTTTGTAGTCCCACCAGTGGTGTTCGGCGCCGCCGGGGCCTCTCCTGAAGATCACGTCAGGGAGCCCATTCAATGTGGATTTGTTTGCTGCATCTGGAATGGTCTCAAAAATATCTTTTGAGATTTCTTGAGACTTTTGCCATGATCGGCGAATGTCTGAAATTTCAACTCATGATTTCGCGAGCTTTTTAAAGTCTGGAGCCTTGCTCCGGTGGAGTCAAAATTACTACTTAAGTCTTGGGCCTTTCGCTGAAAATTCGAAAGACGATTTTAAAATATATTCACCATCGTTTTTTATGGATGCCGACATCGAAACAAAACGGGGAGTACGATCGTTTCAAATCTCTGAAGCCCACTTTATTCAAAGACTCCATGAGTTTTTGGAGGATTCCGCTCTTTCGAAAGATTTGGATTGGCATGAGCCTATTTTCGAAGACTACAAAATGGCTTTCGAAAAAATTAAATCCCTGATCCGCGCAGGAACTCTCGATAAGGCCGTTCCGGTTTTGTTTGCGAAGGCTCAGGTTCGGTTCGACTCAAAGAGAATCGCCCATGCCCTTAAAAAATTAGCTAAAAGTCCTTCGAGGCTTTTTGTTTACGGCATGTGGGATGATTCTGAGGGGCTTCTTGGCGCGACTCCCGAAACTTTGGTAACTTTCTTTTCGGGTGAGGTCAGGAGCATGGCCCTCGCTGGAACCCAAATCAAAGGGACCGGCGAATGTGCTTTACTCTCAGACAAAAAAGAGCTGCACGAACACGCCCTAACGGCCCAAGACATTCAGAATGTCTTATCCGATTTTGGAGGCGTCGATTGCGAAGGCCCCCACGTTTTAGAGCTTCCGAGTCTGTGGCATCTCAAAACAGAAATGCGCGTGAAAACTTCTGGGAAAGTCGATTGGGTGGAGCTTATCAAAAAGCTGCATCCGACTCCGGCATTGGGAGTGTCGCCAAGAAATTTTAATTATCAATGGATGCGCGAGCTACCTGAAGCTTCGCTTCGAAAAAAGTTTGGAGCACCTTTCGCCGTGCAATTTCCGAACGGAGATTTCATTTCTGTCGTGGCGATCCGAAACATTCAGTGGAATGCTCAAGAAATCATTCTCGGAGCCGGCGGCGGAGTGGTAGAAGAAAGTGAGCTCCAAAAAGAATGGCTCGAACTTCAAGGAAAAAGAAATTCGGTCAAAAGCCTTATGGGCCTCTAGCTCCTACTTTAAGATGTATTTCTGAAGAGAACCCTGCATTTCGTCCGAATAGTAAGGTTTCAAGAGTCGCGCGATATGCTGCGCACCCTGCTTAAGGTGTTTTTTAGAAGCAGGTTGTTCGGGGCTTTCAAAAAATTGAAATAACGAGATCGAAGTAATCAAAACCAGATCCGAAATCATCTGCATTTCTTTCGGATCTTTTACTGGCCGCATAACTCCCATCTTTACCCACTGCTTATAATTCGCGAGGAGGAGTCTCATCGTTTTAAGAACGTAAGTGCGCCATT
>JAYTQQ010000098.1:0-5232 GCA_043746635.1 Bdellovibrionales bacterium
CGTCGTCGGATCAACAAAAACGGAAGTCCGTATCCCCGCTCGACTCAGCTGTTGAGCGGATTTTCGTAACACCTGCTCAGCAGCTCTCACCATCCAACCGGCGTTGGACGTCAAAGCATCTGGAGGATCAGGCACCAAAGTCACCTGCGCTGGCTTCACCTCGATCACCATTTTGATAAAGTCGTCGCTCGGATAACCCTCGATATTGAATTCAACTTTCGGATCGAGCGCTTTTTTGAGCGCATAGACATCGGCCCTACGAATATGTCGCTCATCAGGCCGGGGATGGACCGTGATACCCTGACCACCCAGACTCACGATCTCAAGCGATTTTTGCACGACGTCGGGATTATTTTTACCGCGTGAATTGCGAAGGGTCGCGAGCTTATTGACGTTTACGGAAAGCTTGGTCATTCGACTATACTCCAGCCCAGGCAGTCTAGGTCGAACACGGGCTCCGGTCAATGAACAAGGTCTCACGCAGCCAGCGCGGTAGAGTTAAGCGTGTCGTGGCGCCGCGGCCAATGGTTGAAATGGATTTCACTTGCCCCCGCGAGGTCTGGGCGGTACCCAATCGCTCGAAGACTCTCGTTAAGACTCCCAGTACCAAAGCAAACCTCGACTCTCACGGCTGGCTGTTCCTACCGATCGGATACGTTCATGGGTAGCAACTCAGAATCGCAGGTACTTACGGAAATACCACTGTTAAAACCGTCGCTGGGCGAATCACAGCGATGGTCAGAGCGCACTGACGTACGACCTCACGATGGCATTACGGCGGAGCTCATCTCCGACAATCACGCTATTCCTGTTCGTGTCTTCGACATTTCGTCGACCGGAATATGTCTCATTATCGATGAAGCAAAGAAGTCTTACATTCCAGAAATTTCATGTTTTGTCACCCTCAGTGTCAAAGTACGAAACTCTCAAAAATTCAGTGCCAAATATAAAGTCTGTTGGTTTGCCGTCTATAAAGATGCCTACCGAGTGGGCCTCCAGCTTGAATTGCCAGCGGTCGAGAAAAAAACGCAAGGCACGATTTTAAACCTTGCTCCTGAGTACCCGCTCGTTGGCTATGTCTTGCGCGAATTCCATTATCAAGAAAAGGCTCTCGTTCACATTATTCGGATTGGACAGGAAGTAATTGAAATCGCGGTCGACGACGGAAGTACGCTTTTTTATAAAGACCAGTCGGTCACAGTTCACTTCTCACCTCGCCGCGCCAAGAAAGGTTCAATTTGTGGGAGTGTCGTTTCTATCGTAAAAGAAGATCGGAGGTCGACTGGGGTATCACAATTAGTTATCAGACTTAAAGTATCCCCCATCCACCCAGTACTTAAGAGAGTATTTGTTGAACACCTACTTGCGAACTCGAGTATTTCACTCAGCCAAATTCGTGAAATCGGCCTGGACGTTAAAGAGATCGCGCAAAATTTTCGATTCCGCTACGTTAAAACTCAAAAGGAGTATCTCGAGGTACTTGACCTTCGCTTGAAGGCATATCACCTCGCCGGGAAAGTAATGGACGGCGCGGGTCCAGAAACTATGGTTGCGCCACTCGATTCTATCAGCCGAATACTGATTGCCCTCCACGGTGACAAAATAATTGCCTCAGTAGCTCTTTCCTTTCCGGAATCTAGCGAAACATTGCTTGATACAGAACGCGCGTTAACAGGAGGCTACCCGAGCTCGATACCTCCAAAAGTTACCATGATTGAGGTAGCTCGCTTAGTTACCGATCCAGATTATCGCCAAAGTGATTTACTGCTTCGAACCTTCCAGCACATCTATAGAATTTTTGCTTTATCTGGGAGAGAGTATTTGATTTCTTCTTGTGACGATAAGCTGTGGCCGCTTTACAAAAAACTAGGGTTTGCCAAGACTGGGCTAGCCTACCCGCATCCTTATCTCAATGGAATTCCTCATCATATAATTACAATTAATATCAAGGTCCCCACGGCCGGCGTATCAATAGATCCCTTCAGATGGTCTATTCTCTACAAAGGCATGACTGCTCACATTGAACAGCAAATGCAGATCGAGCGCACCTTCATAAATAAAGTACGTATCAGAGCCTTCAAATTGATTTCTTCACTGCTGGCCCGATGGCATTAGAGAATAGCTTTTCTCCATTTTCAAAGGCGTCAGCCATCATTTTGTAATGAAGTTGGGCTGTGTATCTCGTTGCTCGAATGACTGTTTCCAACTTATCTTCGTCATTTACAAGTAGAGCCACATAGCTCTCCATCATCTTATTATGACCCACATCGACGGTTGCGTGCTCTTGCAAAAAACTAAGTGCCTCTTTTGGAATTCCTAGTTTTTGCAGCTCCTCCATATGTCTTTTACCCTGGCGAGTTGGCATAAACTCCAGATGAAACAAATAGCCGAGATAAGCGATAGGATCGACAAACTGAATTTGCATCAAAACAAAGGCATTTAGAGCGATCGTAGACGGAAGCGCATGCGTCCTTTCCAACTCTTTCCGATCTTCACCCAGTGCTTCTAAATCATTCATCGCTGCCATATCATGGCCAATTTCAGAACGCGCGTGTTTACAGAAAAGGTCGACAATTTCGCGAGGATTATTTTTGAAAAACATCGTCGCATAAGCCTGAATCTGCGGATTGATCCCTGTGTGATGGAAAGTTTCCAGTAAGTAGCCTTTATAATGAGATATTTTAAAGTCGCCACTCGCGAGTCGCTGCATCCACGGTTTTTTGTTAATTTCTAACATTTCGGACTGCCACGCTTCAAGAATCCGATTGAACATTGCATCCCCTTATTCGTTAGCCTTAATTAAGTTATCCTTGCGGCGTCCCAAAATCTAGACCAGTTCACGATTTTCGACTTACGCCTAGTTCCAAAAATTCGCCACTGTACCGAAGAGAAATTAGGGAATCCATGCGCGAAGAAGATTTTAAGAAACCACATTTTAAGTCAGTTGTATTTTCCTCATACCTCAAGCTATTGCAAGGAAAATATCCAAATTTGGATATCGCTGCTCTTATCGCCGAGGCTGGTCTCTCCCTTAAATACATTTCTGATGAAAATAATTGGGTCTCACTCGAGTTTGAAAAAAGATTCATGAATCTGATTATTGAGCGCACAGGTCTGAACGATCTCTATTTCGAGGCCGGCCGTTTCAGCATGTCAAGAGACGGACTTGGCACCTCTCTTTTTGTTCTTGTGTCGAACATTATACCAATAAGAACTGTTTACAGCTCAATCCCAAGAATGGCAATGCTGTTCAATTCAGTAACCGAAGTAAAGATCTTGCAGACTCTGCCAGGCCAAATTGAAATGCAGATTAACGCCAACTTCAGGGGTTTAGATCCATCTGAGACCGAGGTACTCCGAGAGCGTATGCCGGCTATCATCGAGAACACTCGCGGATATCTTAGCGCCATTCCCACAATTAAAGGTCTTCCCGCTGCTCGGGTTACAGCCATCCGATCGGATGTCGAAAACGAAATTTATCGGATTACAGTTTCTTATCGGGAGTCCCTCTCGGTCCCTCGAATGGCGGCGCCGTATCTCATCACGGCGTCTTTTGGATACTTGTTGTTTTGGTTACTTTCTAGCCGCCTAACCACAGAAACAGCGGCAATCTGTACGATAAGTGTCCTGCTCATAGGGTCTTTAGCTATAATCCTAAGAAAAATTAGAATTATACGGACGATTGCCTCCAAGTCCGAGGAATCACTTTATCAGCTCGATAGCCAATACAAAGAAATTTTCGAAAGCCAGTCAAAATTAAAGCGAAAGCTCGAAGAGTCAAAAGCGATTTATGAACTAGTCGCACAGCTGATCGTAGCGGAAAATGAGTCTCAGGTTTTACAAGTAGCCTGCAATAGTCTCGTCGAGAATCTAAATTACGATAGAACATTTATTTTGATGGTGGATAAAGAAGAAAAGTTTTTGCGACTTGCCTCCGACCGCGGAATCCAGGAATCTCTTCGAGCCAGCCTTCAGAGCTTCAAACTGCCTATTGAAATTGATGATGATAATCCGGCGAAATTCACAAATGTTTTCAGGTTCAAGCTACCGCTTCTGGTAAAGGACATTTCTAAGCACCTGGCACGCCTCGACGATCCGCAGAGCGTCTTCGTCTTAAAGGCCTCAGGAACTCAGTCGTTCGTAGCAGCCCCCATTTTTACAAAAAAAGACAACTATGGAATTCTCGTCGCAGATTGCATCAACAAAAGCATGACAATGAGTGACGACGACCTCCACGTATTGACTGCTTGTGCGAAACAAATAGCAATCGCTATTGAACAACAACGTTCACGTACTCTCTTAGAAGAGGCCTATTCGAATCAGCTTCAACTGGCTAAGTCATACGCACGCTTTGTGCCCTTTGATATGATTGAAATGCTCGGGTTTAAAAACGTCTTTGATGTCAAGCTTGGAAATGCCGTTCGAATTGATGTCGCCGTTATGTTCACGGATATTGTGGGCTTCACCACATTGGCCGAGACCGCAGACAGCCAAGATGTGCTCAATTTTCTAAACTCCTATTATTCGAGAATTGAACCGATCATCACAGCTGCCGGTGGTAGTCTGAACAAATATCAGGGCGATGCCATTATGGCAATTTTTCCGAATTCGGAATCAGCCGTAGGGGCGGCACTGAAGATTCAACGCGCCATATTCATGTACAATCTCGAACATCGATCTGGCGATCGCAAACCGATTCGAGCCGGAGTCGGGATCTCAACCGGTGCCGTCGTCTTTGGCGCCCTAGGCTCAGATACTAGGCTAGAAATGACCGCAATCGGTGACGTCGTAAACATTGCGGCTCGCCTCGATAGCCTCTGTCGCGAAAAAGATGAAGATATACTAGTTTTCGGCGCTCCTCAATTCGATGTCGGTTCCGACATAAACTACAAACGAAAACCGTTAGGACTCATAAGAGTAAAAGGTAAAGAAATACTCCTCGCGGTTGAGGCTATTATTGACTTAAATTTTATGCCTGAAATAAATACCGAAAGTTTATCTAAAACTCAGCTAAGTTTTATTGCAGCTACGCTGGCCCGGTGGCAATCAAGAAAAGAGGCGGCCCTCAGCTCTGAAGACGGCGAAAACGAGGCGGCATGATATTCTTCACCCTCGCTTGGAGTTTAGCGTTATGAAAGTATGGCCATATTTCTCAGGCCGTAGTCCAGATTGCATGCTTATCGGAAAAGCGTACCCGATTTAGTCGGATTGGCGACGACACAGGCAAACAAG
>JAYTQQ010000099.1:0-5234 GCA_043746635.1 Bdellovibrionales bacterium
CTACCAGGTGGCGACCATGAAATCGATCGAAAGCGAAATTCAGCAACTCAAAAAAGATCATGATGCCCTGTTGCTCGCCCACTTCTACGAGGAAGGCGATATTCAAGACATCGCCGACGAAATTGGCGACAGCTATTTTCTCGCCCAAAGAGGGCAAAATAGTAAGGCAAAAGTGATTTTACTCGCCGGTGTTGTCTTCATGGCCGAGAGTGTAAAGTTACTCTCCCCCGAAAAGACTGTCTTGGTTCCGGATTTGGCGGCCGGTTGTTCGCTAGTCGAGATGTCTCCATATGATGATTACCTTGCGTGGAGACGCGCCCACCCTAAAGCCCTGTGTATCACCTACATCAATAGTTCAGTTGCTGTAAAGTCGATTTCAGATGTGATCTGTACGTCGAGCAACGCCGAGAAAATCATCGCGTCGATTCCGGCGGATCGTGAAGTCCTTTTCGGACCGGATCGTAATCTCGGATCTTTTTTAATGAAAAAAACAGGCCGCAAAATGACGATGTGGCCCGGCTCTTGTCAGGTGCATGTTTTATTTTCGAGTCGTGAGCTATTTTTACTCAAAGTAAAACACCCTCAAGCTTTGGTTATCGCGCATCCGGAATGTAGCGAAGAGATTCTTAAATATTCGGATGTCGTCGGTTCGACGTCACGTTTGCTCGAAGAAGTAACTCGCAATAAATCGGTAAACGAATTTATCGTCGCGACTGAAACCGGAATCTTGCATCAAATGCAAAAAGCGCGCCCGGAGGCTCTGCTCATTCAGGCCCCGATGGAAGGCGGAAGTTGCGGCTGTAATCATTGTCCGTTCATGAAACTCAACAATCTCGAAAAAATCCGCAATTCATTGCGCGACCTTTCTCCGGCGGTTGAAGTCGAAGAGCGTTTTCGTGAAACGGCAAAATTATCATTAGACCGCATGATGAAAATCTCTCGCGGTGAAAGTGTTCAATGGCCTTCTGAATTCAATCAATAAAACTTGAGCGAAAATAAATTTATTTAATGGCGTGTCTCAAAATGACACTGTCTTAACCGTCAGCTCCTACAGGATTTTTCGCGTTGTCGAAATGTTCGACTAATTTTTTTTAGCTTAATAAAAGGTTCATCGCAGCCGATAAATAATTATGGATAATGATGATAAATTCGAACTAGGGGTCCCGATGGCTAAACCTGCAGTTGAAAAACGCGTATCGGAAAGAATTGAAACCAGTGCGATTCGGGTTAAAAATCTAACCTCACTTGATCATGCCGAAGTGATCGCGAAAAGCGCGGTTTTAATAGATGCTTCGCACACGGGTTTTCTTATACATGTAAGCCGCGCAGATCTTCTTGCGCAGTTCACTCGCGATTCTCTGACCCTAAATGAAATTTTAGGATCAAAAATGATATTGCTCTTAGAACAGATGAATCTTGAACTCACCGGCACCGTCGTTCGCACCAAGCGTATCAACAAAGGTCTATTTGAAGTTGCGATTGATTATACGGCAGAGGCGCCAGATTATTGGAGAGAATGTCTCATCGATTTACTTCCTCGTCCGGGCGAGTTCGATTAACAGCCAGCGGCCGCTGCGCAGCGGGCAAATCTACTGGGTTTGACGATTTGCATAGCTCTTATTAATCCAGTTTATCAATCCAGACTGATAAAGGATTAAAGATCCACAAATCCTTGCACACGTTTCTCGCTCACCAAAACAATTCCGTAATGAGCTGGTAAAAACCAGGCAATCGCCTCACTGATACCAGCATGCTCTTGCACCGGTGGTGAGCCTAAAGATTCAAGAGAAAAAGCCATGTCGTAAACTTTTTTATCCGTGCTCATTAAAGTGATGCGTGGCTTTAAAACTTTTTGATCCTTAAAAAATGCGAGCAAGATCGCGCGCAAATAAGAGGGCAAATAATTTTCATTTGGCTCAGCAATAAAAATTCTATCATCCTGAACGACTAATTCTGAAGGTCCAAAATCTTCGACGTCAGTCAAAAGATGACCCGTGAGACGATAGTTGCAGAGCATGCCGTAAGTGAGAACATAATCCGGAATCGCCTTGCCAGGATTCACCGCCATCCCGATACCACGTTCGGTGAGCCACTCGATCACGCGAGTGCAGAGGTCATCACTCCGGTCCGAAATCTCGATGAATAAATAAGGCCAATTATCAGGGCCGGTACGCGGCTCCGGATCAAGTACAGTGACGAACGCTGAAGGCAAAATCTCCAAGAGGGTCTTTTCCCAAGTGGCGTCACGCGATGCCGGCAACACTTTCAAAAGATCTAAAATTTTGCCTTGAATATCGATCATACCGTAATCGTTTCTTTGAAGAGTCCAAACACGGACCTCATCGCATCCGCAATTTCCCCGAGAGTGACTTTGTCTTCAACGGCAGCGATGAACAAAGGCATTAAATTATCGGTTCCCATCGCGGCTAACCGAATCTGCGCCAAATGCTTCGCAACTAAACGGGCATCACGAGACGCTTTGAACCGAATCAACCGCGCGATCTGCTCGGTCGAGACCGCTTCGGACACACGCAAAACATCAGCGTCGAAATTATCTTCCTGAACGAAGTCATTTACCCCAACGACGATTTCTTTTTTGCTCTCGACGTTACGTTGATAGCGATAAGCCGCTTGTTGAATCTCTTTTTGGATCCAGCCTGATTCGATACACTTCACCACACCGCCGAGATCTTCGATACGCTTGATGTATTGCTCAGCTTGCTTTTCAATTTCGTCAGTTAAGTTTTCAATGTAGTAAGAGCCGCCGAGTGGATCTATGACATCGGCCACGCCCGTTTCGTTCGCGATAATCTGTTGGGTGCGCAGAGCAATCGTTGCGGCCTTCTCGGTTGGTAAACCAAGTGCTTCATCCATCGAGTTCGTGTGCAGGCTTTGCGTTCCACCGAGAACCGCAGCGAGAGCTTGCATCGTCACGCGCACAATATTATTTTCAGGCTGCTGAGCCGTCAGAGTGCTACCAGCAGTTTGTGTATGAAATCTCAGGCGCCATGACTTGTCGTCCTTAGCGTGAAAACGTTCACGCATGATCCGTGCCCACAAACGACGAGCGGCACGAAATTTTGCCACTTCTTCGAAAAAATTATTGTGAACGTTAAAAAAGAAGCTGAGCCGACTCGCAAATGAATCAACGTCAAGGCCACGATCGATCGCCGCCTGAACATAGGTGATACCATCGGCAATCGTGAACGCCACTTCCTGAACGGCGGTGCTGCCGGCTTCGCGGATATGGTAGCCAGAGATGCTGATCGTATTCCAGCTGGGAACTTCGTGTGAACAAAAGTCGAAAATATCAGTGATGATTCTCATCGAAGGCTTTGGCGGATAAATATAAGTTCCGCGCGCGATGTATTCTTTCAAAATATCGTTTTGAATGGTGCCGTTGATTTTCGACATCGGCACGCCACGCTTTTTCGCGACCGCGATGTAGAGTGCAAGTAAAATTCCTGCGGTGGAGTTAATCGTCATCGACGTCGAAATCGTATCGAGAGGCAAATCCTTCAACAAGATTTCCATGTCTTCGATTGAACTAATAGCGACACCGACTTTGCCGACTTCGCCCGTCGACATGATATGGTCAGAATCATATCCCATTTGGGTCGGTAAATCGAAAGCGACCGACAATCCCGTCTGGCCTTTTTGCAACAATAGCTTATATCGTTCGTTACTCTGCGCCGCCGAACCAAAGCCTGCGTACTGCCTCATCGTCCAGAAGCGCCCACGATACATATTGGTCTGTACCCCACGGGTGTAAGGATATTCTCCGGGAGTCCCGAGAGGGGCAGGAGGTGCCGAATGATAAATAGGATCAAGTTCAATCAAGCTTGAATTTTTAAAACTATCTTTTCGGTCTTTAGATTTTTTCATCGAAATATTTAATCTGGTTTCTCAAACGAAATCATGACTGTGCCAGTTTCGACATGATCGCCGTCTTTCACAAAAACGTCTTTAATTTTCACATCGTGAGAAGCGCGCATTTCATTTTCCATTTTCATTGCTTCCATCGTGAGGATCGGAGAACCCGCTTTAAGAACATCACCCTTTTTAACCATGACCTTCACGATTTTACCTGGCATTCCACTGGTGAGGTTTTCGCCAGCGCCAAGGCTTCCGCCGCGCTTGAGACTTTCGTGAAGGATGCTTTCGTCATTATAAATTTTCACTTCACGGTAAGCTCCGCGCGTGTAAACCATATAGTCTGTGCCTGAACCGATGACATCGAGAACGTAAGAGCCATTGTTAAAAATCAAACTGATTACGTTTTCGACGAGCATATAGTCGGCTTTTGAAATTTCGTACTTCACCCATTCGGCAGCTTCTTCTTGAAGATTAATAATCCAAGATTTGCGCGACTCCGTAATGTCGATCTTATAATGTTTGTCTTTTAGATCTGCTTCAAAAAACATAAAATTACCTCAAAGATTTTTGTCGACCGATGCTTTTCCATTTGCTGTCTGTCGGATATTCAAGTTCATTGCGCGATTTTTTATCATTGTACGCGGCAATCGCGGCGGTGATCAAAAACACGTGATCATCAACGACTCTGAAAAGTTTCGGCATTTTAATTTCGAGTTGTTTTTCGATAAACTGGGTCGTGTAAGAGCCATCCAAGAACTGCGAAGCTCTCAAAATAGATTTATGCAAAACGATATTTGTTTTGATGCCAGTGATTGTAAATTCGGTGAGTGCGCGATCCAAGCGTGCGATCGCGTCTTCGCGGGTCTGTCCCCAGGCAATCAATTTTGCAATCATCGGATCGTAATAGATCGGCACTTCATAACCCGGATACGCATAAGAATCTGAACGGATGAACGGCCCTTGCGGATGACGGCATCTGCGAATCACACCCGGACTGGGAGTAAACGTCACCGGATCTTCCGCGCAAATACGCGCTTCGATCGCGTGGCCACGTTGAATGACTTCTTCTTGTTTGAAGCTGAGCGGCAAACCTGCCGCAACGTAAATTTGTTCGCGAACCAGATCGATTCCTGTCACCATTTCGGTCACGGGGTGTTCGACTTGTAATCGCGTATTCATCTCCATGAAGAAAAATTCTTTGGTGATGTTATCAAAAATAAATTCGATCGTACCGGCACCGATATAGTTAATACTTTTTGCCGCTTGAACTGCGACTTCACCTAATTTTTTTCGAACCTCAGGGGGAACGGAAGGAGAAGGCGACTCCTCAATGATTTTTTGGTGCCGTCGTTGCACTG
>JAYTQQ010000100.1:0-34720 GCA_043746635.1 Bdellovibrionales bacterium
AATCTCACCTAATTGGCTCGTATAATTTGCATTACAAACGCTTCCTAAAACTCCGCCTGTTTGTTGAACAAGGCTGGCGTAGATCGGAGCGTAGAATCCAAAGATCAAAGGATTAGCGTTTCGACCACTGCGTTGGTTAAAACAAGCAGAGTCACCTGGCTTAACAATCAAAGCATCAACAGTGAAAGGCGTTGACGGAAAGCTCGCCGCGAAATTAGAAACCAAAGTCGCTGGAGCATCTTTCGGGCCTTGCGGGTAACCATGATTTGCGAGCGAAGTTGAATTTCTCTCATCGGCATCAGAGATGATGATGAAAGTCGTAGGAACTCCTGCACGAATAAAATTGTTATTATTGCTTGTCACCATGAGGTTCGCGGCAAAGATACCGCGAGGATCATCTGATAAACATTTTGAAGCCCTGTAGTTACTTGAAATACAAGTTGCTGCAGCCGAAACAATTGATGAAACCGAAATTTCGGTCGCCGTCGATGCAGGCGTTAAGTATGCATTGCCATCGCTCATTGTAACGAGCCTTCCGTCTTGGAGAGCTCCGCTTCCATTCACGGCATCTGGATAATTTCCCACGCTGTCAGAAACAGAGCTCGAAGTATCTGTCGTAATGAGACCTACTCGATAATCGACTCCAGAAAGACCTTGTACAAATCCCGATAAATAAGAGCTTAAGTTTGTTTGAATATCGGTCGTTGATCCGCTCGTATCTAATATAAAGAGAACGTTCGCCTGAGGCAAACCACCCGTCGAAGTATCTTGGTGATGTTGAAGACATAAGCCCGAATTACATGACACCGGAGTCACGATCGTCGGACCCGCGTTCTGCGGAGCGATTTGATTTTTAGTGAACTGCACGGGAGAGCAAGACACGAAATCAGCGACCAGCGTAAACGCAAATAAAGAGACTAGAATTGAATAAGCTTTTTTGTTCATATACCCACCCGCTTTATAAGAAGTACAAAGCAAGTGCCAGATTAGGGAATGATGAGATGGATTTTAGGCCTAGCCTAAAGGGGTTTTGAACTCGTTGGTGACGTTAATGGGCGAGGTCTTAGCTTTCAGTGCCGTTTTCGGTCGCCTTTTTATTCTGAATCGCCATTTTCTCGATCTTGCGATTATACATGTCCTTAAGATCTTTAATCTCTTTTTGGTAGTTCATATCCTGCTTCGTGACGGTATCATCACTTCGGGCCTTGATATCTCTGAGAGCACGCTCGTGGGTATCCTGAATCTTTTGGAGCTCATCTTTATGTGTTTCATTGACCGTGGCGAGCTCTTCACGGTGCTTTTTACTCTCATCCACTTCACGGGCCGTGTAGGTGTCCTCAAGCTTTCGAATGGTCTCCGCTGAAGTATTATCGCGAGCGACGTTTGATCCTGAGCCAACTCCGGTTCCTGTGGATTTTACACTTGTCATAAAATTCTCTCCCTATTTATCCGACGATTCAGGCATATCAGGCGTATAAGTTTTCGAGTTATTTCTTCCACTTCGTTTGGCGACGTACATCGCGGCATCGGCGTTGGTGACGAGCTCAGACATGTTCGAGCACACCTCCGGGAAGCAAGCTCCGCCCAGACTCGCGGTAATCTTAAGATCAACGTCTCCGGCTTTCAGCGGAATAGACTCAATCTTTTTACGGATGCGTTCCGCAGCGCTAAACGCGGCCTTCGAATCCGTCTCTGGAAGTATCACGACGAATTCTTCTCCGCCGTACCTTGCTGCCGTGTCCGTATCCCTGCACGTGTTAACGATGGCTTGCGCGACTTGTTTCAAGACTGCATCGCCGGTAGCGTGACCGTGAGTATCGTTGAACTTCTTAAAAAAATCGACATCGATCATTAAGACAGACAAAGCTTTACCGGTCGTTTTTGATTTTTTAAATTCGTAAAGCAAACGTTCCTGAAAGTATCTTAAATTGTATAAGCCAGTGAGTGAATCGACCATCGACTCTTCGTAAAGGCGATTGTTATCAATCGCGAGCAGAAGTTGGTTCGCGATTCCGAAGAGAAGACTCAAATCATCATCATCTCCGCGCCAGGCTTGAGTTGCGTCGAGCAAGATCAGAAATCCAAACTCTTCTTTATGTACAAGAGGCACAAATAAATAGTTCGTGTACGGAACGGTGAACACTTGCGTGATGTAAGCGTCGATATTTGCGTTGTCGCCTTTTTGAAAGAAGCAAGGCTCGCCGACAGCGACGGCTTTCAAATAAAAGCTCTTAACCCATTCATTTTGCGAAGTGCGAGAAACTTTACCAAGCGCCGCTCCGGATTGTCTCACGATCGCCGTTTGAATATTATTTGTCTCGCGGTCAATCGTACCCGCTACCGATTGAGTAAATGCAAAAGCGTCTTCGATTTTCGTCAAAATTAAATTTAGAATATCCGTGAGCTCTTTAAAAAAATTCATTCCTTGCGCGAGCTCAAACATAAGAGAAGTCTCGTAGAGTTTACGATCAAGTTTTTTGATGAACTCTTCTTTTTCTTTCAGTTGCACAAAATACTTTTTCTGCAAACGTTCTTCGAGAGTGACGTCGTGAATAAAGATCAACCACTGTTGAGTCTCTGAAGAATCAGCCGGCACCACTTGGCCGCCTAGAATATGTCCCGGCAGAGCTTGCATGGTGACTTGCACGCGAGCCGCAGAACTAGCTTTTGGATTCATCGTGACTTCTCGGTAAGGAGTGGCCTCACCGATCGTTTTCAAATCGATTTTTAGAATATCTGGTTCGAAAGTTAATATCGAGCTGAGATCTTTTCTTCCGATGCGATTTGAATGGAGGCCGCACATTTGCTGAACCGCCGGATTGGCGTAAATCATTTTAAAGTTTTCATCGATGATGATGACGCCGTTAACGAGGCTATCGAATAACTTAAGATCAAAACCACTTTGGCATGGTTTCGATGAGGCGCTTTCTCCTTCGAGAACTTTTTTGAGAGCATTCTGTGACATTCTTCTATTTTGCACGAGCGCGCCGCGAAGACGCCACACTAATTGTGGATCCGGATAATATCCGGACCTAGACTACCTATTCGATAGTAGGGACCGAAATCATCCGAGCGTAAATTCCCGACTTCAGCAGAGTCGAATCCTCACTCATTTTTAAAAAGCTCGTACGAAGAGCCTGTGCCATCTTAGTTTGGGAGAATGTTGATTTGAGCTTGAGGCTTAGCATATCGTCGAGACTGTCGCCAAAAAATTTCTCAGCAAATTGCAAGAAGCGCTCTTCCTCTTTTGGATAAATTTCGAGGCGATATGGTTTACCGATCTTAGCGATCACCGCTGTTTTTTCGATGGCCGACGTGAGCCCGCCGAGTTCGTCGACGAGACCCACTTCTTTCGCTTTCATCCCTGACCAAACCCGGCCTTCGGCGATTTCGGCAACTTCTTTGACGTCTTTAAAATTACGACCCGTTTTGACGACATCTAAAAATCTTGCGTAAACGCGCTCGACACTGCTTTGAATGAAATTAGCTTCCATATCGGTCATCGGACGATTCGAATTTCCGATGTCGGAATGCTCATGCGTTGTCACTCCGTCAAAACTAACGCCCAATTTATTTTTAAAAAACTTCTCGGTATTCGCCATGATTCCGAACACACCAATAGAGCCCGTGATCGTCGTTGGTTCGGCAAAAATATAACGTGAAGCCGCAGCCATGTAATAGCCTCCGCTCGCCGCAACATCACCCATCGAAACCACAACCGGAATTTTCTTGTCCACTTTTTGAATCTCACGCCAAATAACGTCGGCAGCGAGTGCGTCTCCGCCGGGGCTATTAATTCTTAAAACAATCGCTTTCACTTCTTTATCGGCCTGGGCTTCTTCAAAATCAGACACGATCGACTCAGACCCAATCGAACCTTTTCCGCTTTCGCCACTCGAGATTTCTCCTTCGGCGAAAATCAAAGCAATTTTGTTTTTACCCTTTCTAATTGAAAGACCTTTATCGGTTTGGTCTTTCACCAGACGGATCGGCGTCACGGTATTTAAATCGTGATCTTTACCAACCGTTTTTGCCTTCATCATATCGAGAACTTCGTCTTCGAATGCAAGCTGCTGAACCAGGCCCATTTCTTTCGCCGAAGCCGCAGAACTGACCTGTAAGCTATTCACGGCCTTATCAATGACTTCGGGAGATTTTTGCGTCACCGAAGAAATTTGTTTTCGGGCCTCAGACCAAACATCGTTGAGGAGTTGCTGATTCTGCGCACGATTTTCAGGGCTCATTTTTTCTAAGATCAATGGCTCAATCGCCGCCTTAAATCTTCCGACGCGAAAAATTTTCGGCTGAACTTCGAGTTTATCGAGGAGTCCTTTCAAAAACATTTCGTTCATTTCAAGACCATTCATTTCAACTTCACCGAATGGCTCGACGAAAATTTTGTCTGCTGCGGTTGCGAGGTAGTAAGCTTTTTGAGAATACGAATTGGCGTAGGCGTAAATGAATTTTTTGCTTTTGGCAAAATCATCGAGTGCGCGATGAAGCGACTGAAGATCGGCCCAGCCGGATTCGAAAGATCCGATGTCGATGTAGACTCCTTTAATGCGGGGATCGGTCTTTGCGATCGAAATTCCTTCGATCATCTCAAAAAGTCCCATGCCGCGTTCTCGTGAACTCAAGAGCCCCTCGAGATCCATCGATTGCATCCGGTCGTGCATCAGGCCTTTCATCTTCAAGTGTAAAATTGAGTTGGTCGTGATCGGATCATTGACCGATTGCATATTTCGGCCCATCAAATTGATGATAATCGCGATGAGAACAAAAAATGCAACCCAACCGATAAGTGTACCGATGGCGCGGGCTAAAACTGTTTTGATAAAATTTTTCATAGTTCCTTCTTCTTTAGTTCAGAGCTTTGCGACTCGACTTCAAATATTCAAACACTGCTGGCAAAACCGAAAGCACGATAATCGCAAGTATCACGTAGTGAAAGTTAGTTTTAATCGCCGGAATATTTCCGAAAAAATATCCCATACATAAAAATGAAATGATCCAGGCGTAGGCTCCGCCAACGCTGTAACTCAAGAACTTCGTGAACTTCATCTGGCCGATTCCGGCAACAAACGGAGCGTAAGTTCTCACGATCGGAACAAACCTTGCGAAGCAAATTGTTTTTCCGCCGTGGCGCTCGTAAAAGGCTTGAGTTTTCAAGAGATGCTTTTTATTAACGATTCCGGATTCGGACTCCAAAAACTTTTTACCGAAAATTTTGCCGACGTTGTAGTTAACAAGGTCTCCGCTCAAAGCCGCGAGAGGTAAAATCAAAATCAGCAGCGGCAAACTCAAATTCGAATTACCAGTCGCAGCGAGCGCGCCGAGAGCAAAAAGCAGAGAATCGCCTGGCAAAAAAGGCACAACGATAAGACCCGTTTCTGAGAATAAAATAACGAAAAGCAAAACGTAAACGAGCGGCCCCATTGAGACCGACCAAGAATTGATCACATCTGGCATATTATGAAAAAAGTAGACGAGTTGAGCTAGCAAATGGAACACTCCCAGGTACGTTATAAGCCGGCCCAAAGTATAAGACCATTTTAGCTCAAGTGCGAACAAGTATTTGATTGCTGCGCTTCATCGACTTTCCGTTCGGCTCCTTTAGTTTCGGCCCCCTTTAGTTTCGGCTCCTTTAGTTTCGGATTGAGACATCCGATAAGTCTTTAAGGCAGGCGATGATCGCGGATGACAAGTCGATCAAAATACTTTAGACTTTGGTCCACAATATTTGAGTGGGAGGCAACGTGGGTGAGTTCAGTATAATGCATATCATGGTTCTAGCAGTTATTTTGCTGGTGGTTTTTGGTCCGAGCCGACTTCCAGGACTTGGCCAATCTATAGGCAAAGCCATTCGCGGTTTCAAAGATGGCTTAAGCGAAACAACAAATGACATTGAGCAACCGGTACAAAGAGCCAATCAGCAAATTCCTCCGACAGAGGCCGATCGCTCTCAGGCTTCTTCTTCGACTGCCAATGCCTCTGTCTCAAGTTCAGGCTCAGCTGAAAAAGTAAAAACCGAGAAGTCTTGATGTGCCCCACACTTTCGCAATGCGATTAGTCGAAGATTTTCTTGTATTCGATTTTTAGGACTTCAATTTCGTCTTCGCCCTTAGGCGTCTTCACCGAAACAACATCGTTCACTTTAGTTTGAAGCAAAGCTTTGCCAATGGGCGAATTCCAGCTGACGCAAAAATTCTTCGCATCGGTCTCATCGATCCCGACAATTTTATAAACACGCTCGGCACCCGCCTCATCTTGAATGGTAACGCTTGCTCCAAATAAAACTTTATCAGACTTTTGTTTTACGGGATCGACGATCTCGGCGATCTCAAGACGCTTGTGCAAAAAACGAACACGACGATCAATTTCACGAAGCCGTCTTTTGCCATAAATATAATCTGCATTCTCTGAGCGATCACCGTTACTCGCGGCCCACGCAATCGTTTCGACAAGCTTGGGGCGTTCTTTCCCGAGAAGTTCTTCGAGTTCAGATTTCAATTTTTGCTCACCCGATGGTGTCATATAATTTTTGACGAGCTTGAACCCCACTTCTTCTTTATCGTCGGGCGCTTCATCTAAAACGTCGTCGTCGGATTCATTATCTTCATTTATGAATGCTTTGCTCATGCCGACACTTGTACAAGTTCATTAAAGGCTTTGCAAGCCCTGTCATTGATGACTATATTCGTATTCATGCTCGACAATATTGAAAGTGACAAAATTGAATCTTGGCTCGACCGTGTAGAACTCTTTTTGATGGAGTTAAAAGCCACCGATCGCGCGCAACTCATTCTCGATCTTAATCAGCAAATTCAAGCGCAGCTCATGGTGAATCACGAAATCAAGGTCGATGATATTCTGAAAACAATGGGCGACCCGATGCAAGTCGCAAATCGCGTACGGAGCGAAAGAGGATTTAAGCCTCGTAAACGAAACTCTGGAGCGAAACCTCGCTCCATCGGAAATATTTTGCTCTTCGGCTTGCTCGCGATGTTCGTGTTATTTACAACATGCACTTTCTCTCTGCCGTTTATAGTACCGTGGGGTCTCAATAAGCTCGCCGGCGGAGCAGGCGGCGGCTCTCACAACTTTCAATTCTTTAAAAACTTCGGAACTCACGACGAAGGAGACAAACATGACCCGAATGATTTGAACGCCGAAGAAAGCGAATCGAAGGAGCCCGAGGAAGAAGCGCAAGTGTTGCCGCCGATCCTTCCGGGAGCAGAAGCGCAAGAGAATATCAACGGCAGTTTTGAAAGCGACGGAATGACCTCTGTCCACATCCAAGCGAAAAACGTGAAACTAAGGGTTGCGAGCGTTAAGGGATCTTCGGGCATCGATTACTCATGCAAAATTTCAAGCCTTGGATATGCGCGGCCCTTCATTCGAAAATCGCCATCAGGAATCGTCACTTTGGCCATCAATCAAGTGGCCGATAGCGCTACCTGTGAAATTAAAATTCCTGAAAATGTTGGCCTCGAAATTCAAAGCGAATCCGGAGAAATTCAACTTAAAAACATGAGTCAAAACGTCACCGTTGACTCGGCCCAAGCTGAACTTTCTTTTTCACCAGCCGATCAAGTCACTTTCGAGATCGAAGCGAATACAAAAAAAGGCGAAGTAAAAGGCCTTGCCGAGTTTGAAAAAAAGCAAGCAGCACTTAAAGGCGACCGCAAATTTAAGGCTTCGTTTCATTTAGGCGAAGGAAATATTAATCTCTCGAAGTGACTTCGCGCTCCCAGCTCCACCGACCCATTCGCCTAGTACTAGTCAGACTCATCAAAAGACTTGAGCTTCGCATTCCACGAGAAATGCTCAACAACCTTATTGATCACCGGTTTCTCAATCCCTTGCTGACTCACAGACTTAATTACGAAATCTAAGATTTGCTTTTTCTCATTTTTCTCGATGATCAGATCACTCCGTAAATAAGTTAGTGCCGAAACGTAGGATTCTTCCGTATCCGGAAGAAAAGCCATCGTTTCTTTTTTATCGTACGAGACATAAGAATGAAGTTTGCGGACACTTGAATCTCGCAAATAATAAATCGAACTGTCGACCCAGTTGCGAACGAGTTTTTCACCGGTGCAAAAGTCGCCCTTCATGCGGCGCTCAAGACTAAAAAAACTTTGGCCCTTCGAAGATTTGTAGAAAAGATATTTGCCGGTGTAACCAATGATGTGGTCTCCGTCGCAACTATCCTCAGAAAAATATTCGTCGAGTAGGATCGCTTTTTTTTGCGAATCAAAAATAGCAAATGCGGCGTCGTAAATTTGCGACACTGAATTTTCTTCTTCTTTGTCGCCGTCGTTATTCCATTTGGCTTTGAAATGTCCACGGAGAAAAAATAAATGAATCGGAGCGAGGCCCTTAGAATTTCCGAGAGAAATATTGGCAAGATTTGTCGAGTCGATTTTGAAATTGAGCTGAGACGATTCTGGAATGTCTTGATTCTTTTGATCCTCAAAAGATTTTGCAAGATGCGAGGTCTCAATCAGGCTCGAAACACCCGTAGGCATTGTATCGACCTTTGCTGAAGCTCCAGAACAAAAAAATAGAAAAGCGAAGAAGTATGTCATTCGAGATATTTTGGCAAGACGGCCAACAAAAGTCCAGTCTAGAAGAAAGCTTTCGGACTATGCAGAAACTTCGCTAGCCCTGACAATAGAAAGAATGCAAAAACTCCTTTTCATCCTGATTTTCACTGCCATGGCGACAATTTTGACGACAACCCTAGCTGCACGGGCTGCGCAAGTGACGCCACTTTCGATCATCGTTGATCCGGGACATGGCGGAGTCGATCACGGCGCGACTCGCGGAGAAATTCGCGAGTCACAAATTTGTCTGCGCATCAGTCAGTACCTCGTTGAGATGCTTAAAAAAAATCCTCAGCAGTTTAAAGTTTCAATGACCAGAAACGCCGATGAGCAAATCAGTCTTGCCGATCGCGTCGACGCGTCTAAAGATAAGCAGGCCGATCTATTTCTTAGCATCCACGCCAATGCTTCTGAAGATTCAAAAGCCTACGGCATAGAACTTTACTTTCAAAACCAACTCGCTCCCGATGAAGAAAGCCTTTTTCTTGCCAACGCCGAAAATCAAAATGCCCTTGCGGCGAAGAACTCAACGAAAATCTCTTCGCAATCCGACATCGATAACATCGTCGACGACCTCAAACGCAATCAAAGAATTTCGCAAAGTTTTGAGTTCAGTGAAAATTTATTCAATGCGCTTCCGCGCTCGGCATTCGGCAGAATTCGTAACCATGCTCTCAGGCAAGCGCCTTTTTATGTGATTTCGCAAACCAATATTCCGGCCGTGCTCGTCGAAGTTGGCTATATTTCGAGCGAAGCCGACAAAGCGAAACTGGCAACTCCTGAATATCAGAAAAAACTAGCGAGTTATCTCTATGCAGGACTCGTCAAACACAAAGATGTTCTGGACAAGAAGAAGGCGAAAAGTCTAGAGTAGCGCGCATGCGTATAGATCAAAGAAAATCCGACCAGCTCAGAGAAGTTAAACTCACCCCACACATCACACGTTATGCAGAAGGTTCGGTCCAAGTTGAATTTGGACACACCAAAGTTCTCTGCACCGCGAGCGTCGACCAAGCAGTTCCGAAGTGGCTCGCAGGAACCGGCAAAGGCTGGATCTCTGCCGAGTACGGCATGCTTCCGCGCTCGACACATTCACGAATGAACCGAGATAAAATTACCACCGGCGGACGCACGCAAGAAATCTCGAGACTTATCGCAAGATCTCTGAGGGCGGCGGTTGATCTCAAACTCGTGGGTGAAAGACAAATCATGGTCGATTGCGACGTGATTCAAGCCGACGGCGGAACTCGCACCGCAGCGATCACCGGCGGATTCGTGGCACTCGCACTCGCTTTTCAAAAACTCAAACATGCTGGCCTTATTTCCCAACTCCCGCTGAAAGATTACGTCGCCGCAATCAGCGTTGGACTCAAAGGTGGAGAAGCACTTCTCGATCTTTGTTACGAAGAAGATTCTGAAATCGAAACCGACATGAACTTCGTGATGAATTCAAAATCTCGTTTCATCGAAATTCAGGGTACCGCTGAAGGAGAAGCTTTCTCACACGCAGAACTTTTGAAACTGACTGGCCTCGCCGAAAAAGCCTGCGCCGAACTCTTTCAAAAACAAAGTGAAGTGATCGGAAGCTTTTTTCCATTGTTTGATCGGCAACAACGCTAATGGAACTTTGGATCGCCACCTCAAATCAAGGCAAACTCAACGAATTCAAAATGCTTTTGAACAAAGTAGGTCTGCAGATTCGTTCGCAAAATGATCTTCCGGTATTTTCTCCACGCCCTGAAAATGGCGACACTTTTCTCGCCAACGCGCGAATTAAAACGAAAGCCTTAAAGTCGGTGCAAAATAAGCATTGGGTGCTGGGTGAAGACTCTGGTTTACTCGTCGCGGGTCTCAATAATTTGCCGGGCGTACACTCGGCAAGGTATGCGGGCCCCCACGCGAGTGATGCCGAAAATAACGCGAAACTTTTAAAGATGATGGCGATCCGAAACATTGCCGACCGCAAAGCGCAGTTCGTGAGCCAAGTGGTGGTTTACTCTCCCGAAGGAGAAGAATTTCTCTTCGAAGGAATTCTCGAAGGGGTCATCCCTACAAACGCTCGCGGCCAAGCTGGTTTTGGCTATGATAATGTTTTTGTTCCGCAAGGTGAGACGCAAACACTTGCCGAATTAGGTCTCGCAAAGAAAAATCAAATCTCGCACAGGGCGATGGCAATTCAAGAAATGATCGAATCCATTGGCGAGAGAATGAAGGGCTAAAAATCCCGAAAGAAAGGTCTCAAAATCGAGTCCTGTAGGCGTTTCAAGTTTTCAATTTTGTCGGTCAGATAAATATTTTTGAGTGAGCCGTAGATCTCAAAAATCCGGCGCGTCTTATCGGGCATCGAAAGGAGCGCGAGCGCTCCGCCCTGGCGTCGCAAATCGACGCTGAGAGTTTCTAGAAACCGAATCACAGCAAGACTCATGAAACGTGTGCCTTTTAGATCAAGCACGAGCCAATGTTCGCGACGATTCAAGTGCGAGGCGGCCCAAGTTTGAACCTCCTCGAAGTTCGAAAGATCGAGACGCGGACGCGCCACCAAACGCTGCCACTGAACGGCGCTGGCCTGCTCGAGTGCCGACTGAGAGACGCCAAAGCTAGAACTAGCATGGGGTACGGGGCTTTCGTTTTGGATCGTTTCTAACTTCATGAGGCATTTTTAGTAAGCGGACCTAGTACGAATGTCAACCCACCTGCCTAAAAAACTTCCTTCGACCGACGAATTTTACTGCTCCACAAATCTTAATCCTACGCTGATCATTGATAGACATTATTTCGAAGTCAGGATAGACCTTTGAGCCACATGCAAGGCCTCAAAATTTTCTCTGGAAATTCGAATAAAGCCTTCGCCGAAAAAGTGGCGAAAGCAGCCGGAGTCGAACTCGGTTTTTGCACCCTTTCTCGCTTTGCCGATGGCGAAGTCCAAGTTGAAATTCATGAAAGCGTCCGCGGAGATAGCGTTTTCGTTATCCAAAGTTGTTCGCCGCCGGTGAATGAAAATTATATGGAGCTTTTTCTCGTTCTCGACGCCCTCAAACGCGCCAGTGCGAAAGGCATTACGGCTGTGATTCCGTATTACGGTTACGCGAGGCAAGATCGTAAGGTCGCTCCGCGTGCGCCGATTTCTTCAAAATGCATGGCCGATTTGCTCACCGCCGCCGGCGCGACCCGTGTGGTTTGCGTCGATCTTCATGCTGCTCAAATTCAAGGATTTTTCAATGTTCCGGTCGACCATTTGTTCGCGATTCCGACTTTGGCGCGCGCTTGGCGTGAAAAGTACGGCTTTGGCGATGAATTCGTAGCCGTCAGCCCGGACGCCGGCGGAGTCGAAAGAACCCGCGCCTTTGCAAAACGTATCGAATGTCCGATCGCGATCATCGATAAACGCCGAACCGGTCCGAATGAAGCGAAAGCGCTCCACCTCATTGGCGATGTGCGAAATAAAACAGCCATTATTGTCGATGATATGATAGATACTGCTGGCACTCTTACGCAAGCAGTTGACAGCCTTATGCGAAATGGTGCAAAAAGTGTGATCGCCGTGGCAACACATGCTCTTTTATCGGGCCCAGCAATCAGTCGTTTGATCGAGTGCGGGATCAATAAAGTTCTCGTAACCGACTCGATTCCGCTCAAAGAGAATGCCCAGAACACAGGTTTGATTGAGGTTGTCTCAGTTGCTCCGCTGGTGGCTGAAGCGATCAGACGCATTTACGGAAACGCATCCGTCAGTTCGTTGTTTGATTAATTTAATTAGAATTTAATTTAGAATTTTGAACTGATGATATCGAAGAAGGAAAAGAAAAGAAATGAAAACGACAGATAAAATTGAACTTCCGGTTTCTCCTAGAACTGCTGGCAAACACCATAGCCGCGTTTCTCGCAAAGGCGAAAAAATTCCAGCTGTTTTGTACGGACCAAAATCAAAACCAGTGAATCTTTTGATTGATCAAATTCTTTTGCAAAAATACGGCGGAACAAAATATGAGTCGACGATTTTCTTGTTAAAATCAGAAGACAAGTCTCTCGATAAAATCAATGTTTTGATGAGAGACATGCAAGTTCATCCCGTGAGCCGCAAACCGGTTCATCTTGACCTTTACGCTCTCGATATGACAGCGGTTGTTCGTGTCAGCATTCACATCGAATTCGTTGGTAAACCAATCGGTCTTACTTCTGGTGGTTTGCTCCAAACAACTCTTCGCGAGCTCGACATCGAGTGCTTGCCAAGCGACATTCCAGAGAAAATCACTGCAGATGTTTCTGGTCTCGACGTTGGCGATACTCTCCACGTTTATGATTTGAAATTACCGGCAAACGTAAAAGTCATGTCAGGTGCTCAATTAGCCGTTGCTTCTGTATCGGTTATTGCTGAAGAAGTTGTTGCTCCAGTCGCTGTCGCTGCCCCTGCTGAAGGTGCTGTCGCTGCTGCAGGTGCTCCAGCTGCTCCTGGAGCCGCTCCGGCTGCCGCCGCTGCTCCAGCTGCTGATAAAAAGAAATAATTTTTCTTCTCGCGCGACTTTCTCTGATGAGAGTCGCGTGAAAATCCCGTCGAATTTTGAGGAGCGAGCTTATGTGGCTTGTTATCGGCCTCGGTAATCCAGGTTCTAAATATTTACTCACTCGTCATAATGTTGGCTTCATGGCTCTCGATAATTTTTTATCTGGCATCGGCAACCCAGACGGAAAAGAAATATTCAACGCCATCACTTCTAAATTCAAAATGGAAGAGCAAGACATCGTTTTCTTAAAACCCCAAACTTTCATGAATAAGTCTGGTGAGTCGGTTCAGCCCGCAAAAGATTTTTACAAAGTGGAGCTCGATCACGTGATCGTCGTTCACGATGATATCGATCAACCCTTTGGTCATATCAAAATTCAAAAAAATCGCGGACACGGCGGGCACAATGGCATTCGAAGCATCAGCGAAGTTTTAGCAACCGCTGATTACATCCGCTTGAAGATTGGTGTGGGCCGTCCCGAAAATCCAAAAATGGATGTTGCCGACTACGTTCTCGGAAGATTCGCTCCCGAAGAACACGGTCGTCTCACCGAACTTTTGAATTTGGCGAATGATGCGATTGAGAGTATTATTTTTGAAGGCTACGAAAAAGCGGCGACAAAATTCAGCGGACGCTTTATTGAACAAAAGGAACTTTAAATGGGTCTTCAGTGCGGAATCGTCGGTCTCCCAAACGTTGGTAAAAGTACTTTGTTCAATGCGCTGACTTCAGCGAAAGCCGAAGCTGCAAATTATCCATTTTGTACGATCGATCCCAATGTCGGAGTGGTCACCGTTCCTGACGAGAGACTTTCAAAAATTTCGGCTTTGATTAAGCCTAAGTCATTGATTCCGACGACGATTGAATTCGTTGATATCGCAGGCCTCGTGGCAGGCGCCAGCAAAGGTGAGGGTCTCGGAAACCAATTCTTAGGACACATTCGTTCAACCGACGCAATCATTCACGTCGTTCGTTGTTTCGATGATCCGAACATCATTCACGTTTCTGGAAGTGTTGAGCCTCTCAGAGATATCGACGTGATCAATACTGAGTTATTATTAGCCGATCTCGACAGCGTTGAAAAACGTATGACGAAAGTTGAAAAGACTGCACGTTCAACAACCGATAAAAATTTGAAACGCGAATTTGAGACGGTTAAGAAAATCTACGATGCTTTGTCGGCCGGTAAAGCCGCACGCACCGTTGAACTTGATGAATTCGAACTTCCGATTGCCAAAGATTTTCATTTGCTCACGATGAAACCCGTTCTCTACGCGTGTAACGTGAACGAGACAGATTTCGCCGCCGGCGGAAACGACTGGGTCAAACAAGTGGCCGAGCGTGCAAAGTCTGAAAACAATATTCATCTCGTGATTTGCTCAGCGCTTGAGGCCGAAATTGCTTTGCTCCAGAAAGAAGAACAGGCTGAATTTTTAGCTTCGATGAACGCGAAAGAGCCGGGTCTTAACCGTCTCATCTGGGAGGCCTATAAGCTCTTGGCTTTGCAAACTTACTTTACCGCTGGTGAAAAAGAAGTGCGCGCATGGACGATCAAAACCGGAATGAAAGCTCCCCAAGCCGCCGGAGTGATACACTCGGATTTCGAACGCGGATTTATTCGGGCCGAAACTTACAACTGCGAAGATTTGTTTGAACTGAAAACAGAAGCCGGGGTCAAAGAAGCTGGCCGATACCGTTCAGAGGGCAAAGAGTATATCGTGAAAGATGGCGATGTTCTGTTCTTTAGATTTAATGTTTAGGTCGCCAAACCCCATATAGTCGTCCGCTGCGCAGCGGATTTCTTATTTCGAAGAGCAGCTCCACTGGTGCACGAATCCAACCGTCAAATTATAGATCGCAAATAAGATATTGCCTTGTTTCTGGGGGCCACAAAAAACTGTCATGTCAAGGCGACTTGTCGATGCAGTGAGTGGCGTTTGGGCTGAAGCGGTATAGAGGCTGCATGAATCCGGACAATTACTGTTGAGTTTGGCGCCTTCGGGGTTTTTGCCGCGAAGAATATCGGTCGCGTAACTTTCGATATCTGGATTATTGAAATCGTGCTGAAAATTACGAGCAAAAGGGGCCGCGCAGGTCACATCCGAACGAAGTTCACTTGGAGCACTCGTCGAAAAAGTTGAAACGAGATTCGCCTGTTTGCAAGGTCCGCATTTCGTCGTATCGTTTTGAAGCTTCTCGCGTTGGCCGGCCGCCGAATTGATCATGCCTACGATAGTGGTCGAACTACTGACGGCTTTACCATTTCCGGTTTCGACAGGATTGACGACTTGGTAACCAGCCGCCGGACATGCCGGATCTTGTGCCGAGGGCGGATTTCCGGCGAGAACAGATTTCAGCATCACCGGAATCGCTTGCTCTTGCACAGAACTCGCAGCATTCGAAAACTGAAAACTCACAAGCGTTAGAACCATTAAGAAAGATTTCATTGAACCCCCAATCTTATTAGAATCTAGTCTAGGCTCGCCCAACTTTCAATACGGCCTGAAATAATGAGTCGGTGTTTATAAATTATTCATGCTAAAAGCGACTTAGGAACGATTCTTCATCTTCGGATCAAATGCATCACGGAGGCCATCACCCAAAAGGTTGAAAGCTAGCATCGTCAGGAAGATCGCAAGGCCCGGAAAGATAATCATGTGCGGATAAGATTTCGCCCGCCAGCCGTCGTTAGCGAGGATTCCCCAAGAAGAGTACGGTGGCTGCAAGCCTAGTCCGATGAAGCTCAAAAAACTTTCGAATAAAATATTCGAAGGAATCTGAAAGGTCAGCATCACGATGATAGGTCCGAGAATGTTCGGCAAAACATGGCGAAATAAAATTGCCCAGTTGCCGGCTCCCATCGCGCGGGCCCCTTCGATGAACAGCAACTGTTTGGTCTGTAAGACTTGTCCGCGAACGAGACGTGCTAGGCCTACCCACCCGACCACACTCAAAGCTAGAAAAATTCCGGTGAGGGCTTTCAGTTCTGGTTGCTCAAAGAGGTTCACAGAATTAAAAACCACCATCACTAAAATCAGAAGCACCAACGACGGAATCGCAAACAAAATATCGATGATTCTCATCATGACCGAATCGACCCAGCCGCCGACCCAGCCAGAAATGGCGCCGTAGAGACCACCGATTATAAGTGAAATGATGGCGGTGAAAATTCCGACGGCCATCGACATCCGGGCACCATAAATCACGCGCGAGAAAAGGTCTCTTCCGAGATTGTCTGTTCCGAACCAGTTCTGCGCGTTCGGACCCATAAGGATGCGATCGATGTTTTGCGTTTCGAAAGAGTAAGGAGCGAGATAATTTGCGAAGATCGCGACAAGTGAAATGGCAATGATGAAATAGAGCGAGTAGACCGAGCCCCGATTCTTTTTGAGGCGTTTGAGAGAATCTTTCAAGAGGCTTTGGGATGCTTTTTCATTGGCACTCATAACTGAATCCTCGGATCAACGACCACGTACAAAAGATCAACGACCAAATTCGCGAGTACGAGCAACACAGCGTAAACGAGTGTAAGGCCCAACACCAAAGGATAATCGCGATTGGTGACGCTTTGAACGAGATGCTTGCCCATGCCGGGAACGGCAAAAATAATCTCATTCACAAAAGAGCCCGAAAGAACTCCTGCGCAGAGGGGACCTGAAATCGTAATAACCGGAAGCAAAGAATTTTTCAACACGTGTTTATACATCACGACTCTTTTTGCAAGGCCCTTCGCGCGAGCGGTCCGAACGAAATCGGCGTGAATCACTTCGAGCACACTTGATCGCATGAGCCGCGCAATAATCGCGGCTGGCCTAATACCTAAGGTGATGACGGGTAATATATAATAAATCGGTCCGTCCCAAAGTGCCGGCGGAAGAGTGCCTTTGAGCGCATGAAACGGAACTCCAAAACAAAAAATCAAGACGAGCAGAGGACCAAAAACAAAACTCGGCAAAGCGACTCCACTAATCGCTAAAACCATGGCGGAGCTGTCCCAAAAAGTATTATGTTTCCCGGCGGCGAAAATTCCGAGAGGGATTCCGATGAGAAATGCGAGGAGCAAAGAATAAAATCCCAACTGAAAAGACACCGGAAAACTATCTTTAATAATGTCGGTTACGTTTCGACCAATGTATTTGTACGACTCACCTAAATCTCCGTGTACGAGATTGGTGATATAGCTTACGTACTGTGTCGATATCGGATCGTTGAGGCCATACTTTTTTTCGATGTTGGCCTTGATTTCGGGAGGCAAAGTTTTTTCTTGATCGAAGGGTCCTCCGGGGAGAAATCTCAGCAATAAAAACGTGAGCGATGCGATTACCCAAAGTGTCACGAGAGCTTCGACGAGACGCTTCGAAACGTAAGTGACGGCTTTCTGATGAAGAACTGCGTAAAAAGCCGAAGCAAAAAACCAAGTGAACATCGCCACCCAAAACTCAAACGGAATTTTGTTGTCACTGAGATCAATCGCGATGGCCGAGATGATCCACAAAACGCAGCCGACGCCGAGGATAGGCCCGAGCTTCGCAAAAAGCCTCTGAGAAAAACTCGGACTCAAACTTGTGGCGTAGACCGCTTCGGAAGAGGTCACTTCAGAATGACTCCCTTATAGATTTTTCTTTGCAAAACGTTTTGTGGGTATTTTTGAACCCGGTCCGCAATCATGAATTGAGATACGCCAATGTAGAGTGGAATGACCACAGTATCTTTTTCAATCATCAACCTTTGCGCTTCATCGTAAATAGTTTTACGCTTACCTTGATCGCCTTCGCCAGCAGCTTTTTCAACGAGAGTATCGTACTCTTTGTTCTTCCAGTTGGTGTGATTGTTATCCGAATAGCTTGTCATCAGATTCATGAAATTATCTGGATCTGGATAGTCGCCCATCCACCCGAAACGATAAATTTGTGGAGCATTGGTCTTAAGTTCGCTCAAAAAAGATTTCCATTCTTGGTTCTTGAGCTCGATATTAATACCGAGGTTTGTTTTGAGCTGAGCTTGAATGTTTTCGGCAATCCTTTTGTTATCTTCTTGGGTATTAAAACCAATTTCAATTTTCGGAAGAGGCTTTGCCTCCGAATATCCGGCCTTTTTCAGAAGTTCTTTCGCTTTAGCAGCATCAAAATGAATTCCGATTTTGTCGTCGTAACCAAAAACTCCCGTCGGAATCCAAGACGAAAAAGGAACCTGTCCGCCAGCCAGAAAGTCGGTAATTTGTTTGCGATCAATCGCGTACGAAATCGCTTGTCGCACGAGAACATTGTCCATCGGTGGTTTTGTCACGTTGATACCATAGTACGCCGTGAGCAAACTTGGCATGACGTGGTACTGCGGACGCTTCGATAGAATTTTTACTTCCCCACTCGGAATATGATCTTCGCCGTCAAGACTTCCTGAATCGAACATGTCGATCGAAGTCCCCGGCTCAGGAATGATATACCCGACAACGTATTTGATCGTCGGCTTTTTTCCGTAATAATTTTCATTTCTTTCGAGCAAAACCATTTTGTCGTGCTGCCAAGATTTCAGGGTGAAGGCGCCTAGCGTTTGGATATGTTCTGGGTTCGTCCACTGATTGCCGAATTTATCGATGATGTCTTGGCGAATCGGGTAAGCCGAAGAGTGTGCCGTCAGGTGCGGAAAGTAACTGACACTTTTGATGAGCTCAACTTCGATCACATTTGGAGCGGTAATTTTAATACCGACTTCTTTGAAATCTTTTATTTTACCTTGGTTAAATTCTTGGGCGTTCTTAATCGCGAACAAAAAATATGCGTAATCAGATGCCGTGGTGGGATCAAGCAGTCTCTTCCAGCCATCGACGAGGTGTTGAGCCGTGAAAGGGATGCCGTCGGTCCATTTGACGTCTTGGCGTAGCGTGAATTTCCATTTGCGAGAATTGTCTGATGATTTCCATTGAGTTGCGAGCGCAGGGATGAGTTTCATTTGTGGATCGTAGATGTCGTATTCGACGAGACCTTCCATGATGTTGACAAGAATTTGTGACGAAACGGTATCGCTTGATTTATTCCAGTCGAGAGTTGGAGGCTCTGTCTCAAGATTCACCCGTAAAGTTTCGGCTAGCGAAAGTGTCACTTTTCCTTGACCGGGAATGTCCGCTTCGACTCCGTAATGGTTTTTTTTCGTACAAGAAAAAAACGATATCGTCAGACAAAGCAAAAGCAAGATTCCCAAAACTTTTACGAGGCTCGACATATTCTTTTGCATGAGTTGCTGGTGCATGAATTCTCCTTGCCTTTAAAGAAGGCATCGATTTTTGAAGCGCTCATTGGTGAGCGCTTCTTTTCTTCGATTGGGGCTTGCAAGTCAAGTTTCGCAAGCGAAAGTTCAAGCTTTCGGCAAGGCGCGCAGCCTCTACTGAAAACCGAGATAATCGAGCTCGACCCTTGTCGTCGCTTGCACCTGGCTCTCGATATTATTCTCGTCTGTCGAATACCCTACCACCGTGATCGTAACAGGAAAATGAAACGGGTTTGCAGCGAGGGGCGAAACCTTATACACCGCAGAATTTTTCTCATTTTTAAATAAAATAACATTTAAATACGAAGAGAACAGCGGCAGGATTTTCGAAATTCTAATTCTTCGATGTGAGGATCAAGTCGTCTATATTCGTCGGCTGCGCAAAAACGTTACCAAACCTCAAGCCCTGCGGGACCTTCCGGAGCTTTGATGTCCATGGGTTTTGCGAGCCACCTCAAAGTATGGCCGGTCGAATTTTTACCGCTATAAAGTAAAGCGTAAATCTGATAATTTCTCACCACACGCTTTACGTAGTTGCGGGTTTCAACATATGGAATGTGCTCGATGAATTCGTCCATATCGAGAAGACCAAACGACTTGAGCCAACTCGCAACTCTGTGCGGACCGGCATTGTAAGCGGCAGCGACGAGAGGCACGTATTTATATTTTTCGTGCAAGCGCTGAAGGTACCGCGACCCGAGTTTAATATTCGTTTCTGGCTGCAACAATGTGTCGACCTGAAAATCTTTCATCCCGAGAAGATCGGCGACACGCTTTGAAGTGAACGGCATGAGTTGCATAAGCCCCAACGCTCCAACGGGAGAGCGAGCTTCAGATCGATAGTGACTTTCTGAACGCATGATTCCCCAGATGAGATCTTCTGAAACTCCAACCGCTTTTGCATTCGAACTGACGTAACTATCATAAGCGCGTGGGTACGCGTATTCCCACAAGGGGCGCGCGCCGGCAATGCCTGAACGAATACGCTCACCCGAAAATGAAACCTCGCCGAGGTATGAAGATCGGAAATAAGACTGAACGGTTTGGTATTGCTCCATCAGTTGCTTGCGATCTTGTTGCGAGCGAATATGTTTTTCGATTTCGTTGAGTTCGAGGCGACTCAAATCATTGAGACCAATTTGCGAGAGCATTTGCGCTCGCTCGAAGCGATTCGCCAAAAGTGGATCTCGAAAATTTCCGCTTAAGACTTTTTCGTTGGCATCATCAATCGTCTCGCCCTGAGAATCTGTCGGTGGAGTCGTTCCCGGCACGTCAATCGTTGTTGATTCTTGGGCCTGCATATCTTCACCCACGTGCGCTTCGGCTTCTGCCGACGGAGTCGCACCCGGAGTCAGCCCTACGCCTAAAGTTCCCGACGGGCCCGCCGGTGATATCGTCGCAACTTTACTCGGCGGAAAACTCTGTAAACGATAGTAAGAAGCAACCGAGTAGTAACCGATTGAAGCGTCGTGGCTAAGAGCTTCGAGTAACGCCCTCGCTTGATCGAATTTTTCGAGGCGATACATTGACATCGCCATCCAGTATTTAGCTCGGTCAAGGGTTACGCTATCCATCGGCACTTCGATACGCTTACGTTTTTTCTTTTTACGACGCCCGACCCGAACATATTGATAACGAGCCGACTTCATCAGAGAAATTTTTTGAAATCCGTCGTAGGCACCGAGATAGTCACCCTTTAAATATTTGAGCCACGCGAGATGCCACTGCGAATCTCTCGTGAGCGCCGAATCTCCATAATTTTTGATGAACTCTTCGAATTTGCGACTGGCTCCATCGTAATCTTGAAATTGGTAACTGAGAAAAGCTCCTTGAAAAAGTGCGCTCTTACCATTTTTTGATTTTGGAGATTGATGATAAATTTTATCAAAAGCGCTTGCCGCTGCCTGGTATTCACCGAGACGACCCGCCGCTTTTGCGAGAAGCTGCAAATAGCCCGAGCGATAGTTTTGTTGATCATAGTAACCGAGCAATAATTTAAAGGCTTCGTCGGCTTTGCCCTGAGCGATCAACACGTTCGCGATCATCGAATCGATCGAATACAAACCTGTGAGCGGTTCGTCTTCGTCGTCTTCCTCTGAGGGAACCGTGTCGCCATTATCTTCGGCCGCTGCCGCAAGCTTCTCGGCCTTATCTGATTTCGCGAGTTGAGTTTTAGATTTACCGATGAGGTTTTTCATCATATCGGCGCGAAGAAGTTTCAGTTCATCAAGGGCGCGATCGATCTCTCCGCCGAGTTGTAAATATTTAATTCGCATTTGTTCTTCTTTAGGAGTTGCCGAACAGTTCGTAGCGAAGCCGTCAACGAGATCAACCCTTAGGTTGTGGCCCCATGATTTTGCTTCGATGTAGGTTGGGTAGCGAGAATATATTTCTTTGGCTCCCTTGCAATAATTGAGATGCAAATCTTTTTGCACCCGGATCACTTCCCACAGCACTTCTGGATATTTTTCGGTCGACTTCCACTTTTTGAGAATGAATTGAAACTGCCTGAGCGCTTCTTTAAATCTCTTTTCTTCGATTTCGATGAGGCCTAAATTGTATTTGCTCTCGATGATCGTTGAGTCTGAAGCTTTGCTTTCTAGAACTTTATTAAAAGAAACCTTCGCCGCCGCGAAATCTTTCATGTGCATTTGCGAAAGTCCCTGATAGTAAATCGCATAATCTTCGATTTTTGATTTTGCTTTCATGACTTCGGCCAACGCTGTAAGCGCTTCTTTATCCTTACCCTGCTGATAAAGAGAATAGCCAAGCAAAAAATATTCGAGCGATTTTTTTTCAGGATCGGTTTCAGACTTTACTTTTTCACTCAAGTAATCGATGGCGTCGCCAATCTTTGAACTCGCTTTTAGTTTCAAAAACTTTTTGATCGCCTCTGGATTTTCGGCAATCGAAGGCGCTTTCTCGGCTGGTTTTTCAGAAGCTGCCGACACGACGCCAGCATATGCACACAAACTCAGAACTAAAATAAAATTGATGATTTTCAAATGCTTTGATTCCACTTTGATGTTTCGTATGGGCTATGTTACCTCAAACACATGGTGAAATCCAAAATAAGATCAGTCTTTGTCTGTCAAAATTGTGGCTCTCAGCGTCCAAAACCTAAAGAAAAATGCTCTGACTACAACTCCTGGAACTCCCTCGTCGACGAAATCACTTCGACAACAAGTTCTTCATCGAGTTTAGGGGCAAAATCCCGCAGCTGGACAGACGGCAGCGCCGGAACCATCGTAATAATGGGATCTATTTCTGGCTGCGCCATCGGCTCTGGAGTCGGCGTATTTCTATTCGGAATTGGTGCTCTTCCAGACTGCGGAGTCGGTGCCGCCGCGCTAGACGGCTTACTCTTAAAATTCTCGCCAAATAACGCTCATCTTTACGGAGCAAAGACCGATGCTTTTTCGAAAAAAGCGATTCAATTTAGCAGAACGACTGAACAAGCTATTCGGCTCCTCGAAAAATATTTACCGCGATCTTTCTAAGGGTAAATAACTTTGCAAAAATAATTTTGATTTGATGCTTTAGGGCTGTCGCTAAAGCACCCGCTCAGAATTCCTTTTTGGTCGAAGACAAAAGAGACACTGAAGAGACCTTTGCTCGCCAAAACATCCTTGCATCCTTGATAAACTTGATCGACGTTAAAAAGTTTTTCTACGCCGGCAGTTTTTACTTTTCCGTTGTGAATTTGAATCACTTCTTCTTTACCGTTGCCGCCCGAATCGTTGAGAGAGTTGGGAGCTGGCGGCAAAATACAATCATAGTTTTTAAGCCTCATGCTCGACCACTTTTTTTGGCTGAGTTTGAGTTGTTCAGAAAGTTCACTCACGCAACGTGAAGATCCTCGACAGTAAGTATTTAAACTCCCGTCGGGATAATTTTGGGTCGTGACACAGGATTGGCCGCTACATCTCAAAGTTTCAAAACCATGAACCGTCTCGCCGTAACACGAATCGGGAAAGTCGCAGGTGATCGTTTCATTTTCAGAATGATACGTATGAACCGAAGGGGCCTCGACCGGTTTCGTCGCACAACTTGCTAAAATAAAAAATGTAGAACAAAGAATTCTCATCACAGATTACTCCCTCGTTCTTAAAACGGCACGTTGCCATAACTTTAATCGCGCAGACCGATCTTCGCCAGAAATCTTTGGAAAGAAATTTTTACTCACCTTCCAGATTTTTTTAAGGTCTTCGATTTTCCACAGATCTACGCCGAGACCCGCTAGGTATGCGGCGCCGAGTGATGTCGATTCTATGTTGCGGGGCCTGATCACTTCGGTTCCGAGGTAGTCGGCTTGGAGCTGCATCAATAAATTATTTGCCGAAGCTCCGCCGTCGACCCGAACGCTTTTAAGATCTTTACCGAGATCTTTTTGCATGGCGATTAAAATTTCGGCGTTCTGCAGTGCCATTGCTTCGAGGGTTGCCCTTGCGATGTGGGCGCGGGTCGAGCCGCGCGTGAGGCCACAAATGATTCCGCGAGCGTTGGCATCCCAATAGGGAGCGCCGAGGCCAGTGAGAGCCGGCACAAATTCGACTCCTTCAGAACTTTTTACTTTTTTTGCGAGCGTCTCGATTTCAGGCGCGGTTTTAATAAACCCGAGTTGATCCCTCAAAAACTGAACGGCTGCTCCGCAGATGAAGGCCCCGCCCTCGAGAGCGTACACTGGCTTTTCTGTATCGGCTAAACGCCAAGCCACCGTCGTGAGAAGTCCTGATTTTGAACTGACTTGTTTTTCACCGGTGTTCATCAAAAGAAAGCTTCCGGTGCCGAAAGTACATTTCGACTCTCCTTCATTTAAACAATTTTGACCGAAGAGTGCGGCTTGTTGATCGCCTGCAATTCCCGCTATGGGAATTCTGTCGGGGAGCACTTTCATTCCCTTAGTCATCGCGAGTTTGCCGCTCGACGAAACAATTTTCGGCAAAATATTTTTTGGAATTGAGAAAATCTTTAAGAGCTCGTCATCCCACTGGCAGGTTTGAATATTCATGAGCTGCGTACGGGATGCATTCGATACGTCGGTAATGTGCGATTCTCCCGAGGTAAGACGATCAACTAAGAAACTATCGATTGTTCCTACGCGGATGTTGCCTTTGGCCGCTCGCTCTTCTGCACCTTTGACATTTTTGAGTAGCCAATTGATTTTACTCGCCGAAAAATAAGGATCAATAACGAGACCCGTTTTTTTCTTTAAGAGTTCTTCGTAGCCTTTATTTTTTAATTCTTCGCAGTAGTCAGCGGTTCTTCGGTCCTGCCACACGAGTGCATTGTGGAGTGGCTTCGAAGTTTTCTTATCCCACATGACGACAGTTTCTCGTTGATTAGTAATTCCGATTGCGGCGATTTGAGTTTTTAAAATGCGCGCTTTCGAAATGACTTTCGAGATATTTTTTTCGATGCTCATCCAAATATCTTTTGGCTGATGCTCGACCCATGCCGGATGTGGATAAATTTGCTTAAAGTCTTGATCGCACTGGGCCACGATTTGGCCTTTTTGATCGATTAAACTCACCGTAGATCCGGTGGTACCTTGATCAAGTGCTAGAATAAATTTCTTCATTGCGTCCTCATATTTCAGATGTATAAGCTTCTATCATGATGAATTTTTTGAAAAAGCCAAAAGAAAAATTGCAGGAGTTGCGTCACGCTGACAAAAACCTCCTCATCTACAGCTTGATCCGAAAGATCTTACTCGACGGACTCCACAAATATTTTCGTCTTGAAATAGAAGGTATCGAGCATCTTCCGAAATACGGAGCCGCCCTCATCACTCCCAATCATTCGGGCTTCGCCGGTTTCGACGCCGCCATTCTCGCTCACGAAATCAATCGAAACTGCGGCCGGATCCCGCGTGTTTTAACCCATAAATTTTGGTTTCTCTCAAAGTTCACGTCAGCGAATGCTAAAAAAATTGGCTTCGTCGAAGCCAGCATGAAAAACGGCGTGGGCCATTTGAAAAAAAATAATCTCGTAGTGATTTTTCCGGAGGGCGAAAAGGGAAATTTCAAACCCACCTCAAAACGCTACAATCTGCAAACTTTCAAAAGTGGATTTGTTCGGATGGCGCTCGAGGCGCAATGCCCAATTATTCCGACTTTAATCATCGGCGCCGAAGAAACTCACATTAACTTGAGTCGTTTGAAAATATTTGAAAAGACCATGATTCCACTCCCGCTCAATCTTTTGCCTCTACCAGCAAAATGGAAGATTATTTTTCTTCCACCTTTAAAATTGCCTTACAAGAAAACTTCTCTGACGGATGAGGATCTCATTCAAGATATCGCCCAGGAAGTAAGAGAAGCGATGCAAAAAGCGCTGTCCCAAGAATTGGCGAAGCGGACTTCAATTTATTTTTGAAGCGAGCTCGGGTCACCTGGCGGTGGCTCACGTAACCGCCATGGCGACGAAGGCGGATTGGCCTAGATTGGCCGAGACGAGCCGAGATCAGACTCCGAGATCAGACCAGAGCGAGCACAGCGCTCCGAAAACGACATCCTAAGGATCAGTATCATCCGCATCATCCGCATAATCCCGGCCAATAGTCGTGAGCATGGTGCTCCAAGCTTTGATGAGAAATCCGGACTGATCAGGATCACCACCCGGATCGCGCTTAGTCATGAGATTTAATATCGTCGTATAAATCATGACGACGACGACGAGTAATAAAATATACTCAACGACAACCTGACCTCGCCGATTCAATTTACGCGATGATTCTCTAATCACAAATTTCAACTCTCACTTTGACCCCGATCGCAAACCAATTCAAACTCTTGAGATGGCACACGACTCGGATGACGACTATTCAAATGCTCCCCTTGAGCCTGAAGTAAAAAGAGTTTCAGATTCTCTAATGCCGAGAGAGAGAAAAGCTTTTTCATTCAGCGACATGAGTTTCAAATCCCGCGCGATTCTTTCGGTCCTGATTGGGGTCTTGCTCGCTGTTGCCTACTTCACTTCAAGTTTGCGCTCACCTGTCGCAACCACAAAGTCCAATTTGTATGAACTCGACCCAAGCCAAGTTGAAAAGCGCCAAGTTCTTCCTGACTACGTCTTCACAGATGCCCAAGGCAAAGCTTCGAAACTTTCTGACTTTCACGGGCACGTACTGATCTTAAGTTTCTGGGCAAGCTGGTGCTCTCCTTGCCTCGTTGAGCTCCCCACGTTTTCTCAAATGCAGAAAAAACTGAAAAACCAAGGCCTGCAAGTTCTCGCGGTGAATGTCGAAGACGGCAACGACGGCAAAAAATTCGCCGAGGATTTTTGGGCCCGCAACAAATTTGATTTTTTCAGTTTCTTTGATTCAACGAAAGCACTCGCCGAAAATTTTCAGATCGATATGCTGCCTTCTAATTTCGTCATTGATAAATCTGGCAGACTTGCCTTCAGCGGATTCGGATCAACCGACTGGAGTAGCTCACAGATCGTTGACCTTATCGATGGTCTATTGTTAGAAGCTCCACAACAAATTGCAAATCGCCCACAGGTGCCGACTCCTCCAGCTGTTTCCGGAAAAAGTATTCAGGGCCCTCAAGACGATGAGGCGGCCGAAGAAGACGTTGATTAAAGTTGTGCACCTTGAGAAGTGAGAGATTCCTGAACGGCTTTTTGTTTCAAATTAATTTCATCTAATTTTTCATAGAGAAGAGAAAAATTCTGCTCGGTGAGTTGCGATTTCACTCCGATCACATAATCGAAATCGAGACGATCCTTCACGACGATCGCGTTGTGAGGAGCCGCATTGAAACACATTTCAAAAATATCGAGTGTCGGGTAAAGCATGATGAAGATATTTCCGCCGCGGTTTTTCACAGAGTATCGCGAATTTTCTCGTAGCGCTTTGTAACGCTCTTGAAGATTAAAATAAACTTTCAACGCTTGAGACTCTTGATGTTGGGCAAAGTAAATACGGATCGGGCCATCAAAGATGGCCGCGTTGAATACGGGCGAAAAAAACTTTGATTGCGTTACAAAAGTTGTATTTTCTTTCATCGCTGATCCCTTCGTGTGACTGACTCACTTCAGCCTAGTCAGGGATATCAAATGAATGCAAATACTTTCTTCGAACCAAACCAGGTTTCACGAACAGGCGAGCGACCCACTTGGTAAAAGAGTTCGTCGAGGCCATTCTGCAAGACAATGAAATTCGCTTGTTTTCTAACTTCGAGGGAACCCATTTCGGCTTCGAGTCCCAGTGCGTGGGCTCCATTAATGGTGTAACCAGCAATGACTTCGGGTAAAGACATTTTCATTTCAATTCGAGCAAGCACTCCCACTAAACTCAAATCCTGAGTGGGGCAAGTTCCTGGATTATAATCGGTCGCAAGCGCCACGCGTGCCCCTTGATCGATTAAAGCACGCGCGGGAGGATACGCACACTTCATATACAAATCTGATGCCGGCAAAAGTGTGCACGTCACATTAGATTTTGCGAGCTTCACGATTTGATTCGCCCCAATTTGAATGAGATGATCGGCACTTTGTGCCGCAAACTCAACGGCGAGATCGGCTCCTCCGCTGAGACTGAGTTGATCTGAATGAACCGATAAAGCAAAACCAAGTTCTTTCGCGGCTTTAAAATACTTTTGCCCTTCTTGTTTCGAGAAGAAACCGTTTTCGACAAAGATATCCACACGAGAAGCGAGCGATTTTAATTTCGGCAAATCATTTTGAATGATGTGATCCAGGTAAGCCGAAGTCGTTTTAAATTCGGGAGGAAGCGCGTGTGGCCCCATATACGTATTCACGATGCGAATTTTTTTGAGTTGCTTTGCCGCTCTCAGAAGTTTTTTCTCTCCTTCAAATGTGAGCGCATATCCACTCTTTGCCTCGACAGTGGTGACGCCTTGTCGAATATATTCGTCGACGCGTTCTTGACCGATCTTAAGAAGCTCTGCCGGTTTCGCTTTTCGTGTGTTCTTGATGGTGGACAAAATGCCTCCACCTTGTTTCGCGATCTCTTGGTAACTCACGCCTTGATTTCGTTGATCGAACTCAGCCGCGCGAGACCCCCCAAATAAAAGATGCGTGTGACTTTCGACGAATCCGGGTAAAACCGTTGCACCCTTCAGCGAAATTTCTTTTCTAATGTTTTTAAATTCTTTTGGAATTTTAGACTTTTCGCCCACCCAAACGAATTTCTCATTCTGGGTAACGAACGCGGCTTTACGAATGAGGCTTAAATCCTCGAACGAAACTTTTCGCCCCGATTTCTCTGCGGCTTTTTGAAGCGTAAATAATTCTGCGATGTCGGTAAACAATTTCATTTCGTCAGTTTATGAATGACAACCCCCAGCCGTCAACTCATGATGAGAATCTATGGAAGACAAACACCTCATGGACCGCGTGGATCATTCAAAAACACTCATCGGCTGGAAGGAGTGGCTCTCACTTCCCGAGCTCGGCATCTATTTTATAAAAGCTAAAATCGATACGGGAGCTCGAACTTCAGCCTTGCATGCTTCAAGCGTTACGATTAAGTATGACCGCGGCCAAAAAATTGCATGCTTCACGATCAAGCCGCTTCCTAACCGGGCTGACATTATCGTGAGCTGTGAGGCCCCGGTGATTGATGAACGTGTCGTGAGTGATTCGAGCGGCAAACGCGGCAAGAGATTTGTGATTCTCACGCAACTCCAAATTGGAGGTCGCGAATGGCCAATCGAAATTACGCTTGCCGATCGTGAAACGATGTCTGCGAAAATGTTATTAGGGCGAGAGGCAATGAAGTATTTAATGGTTGATCCCGTAAAGGCATATTTATTGGGTCGCCCGAAGAATTTAATCGATTCCTACAGTCCTGTTCCGATGCCGCCGAAGAAGAAAAAGAAAAAATTAAAAAAGGTTTGAAGTTATGAAAATTGGAATTTTGTCGCGCAAGCGGGATTTGTACTCCACCAGAAGAATTGTCGAGGCTGGAGAAGCGCGCGGCCACATCATGAGAGTCATTGATCCGTTACGATGCTACATGAACATCAACAAGAAAAGTTTATCGATGCACTACAAAGGCGAAAGCCTCGTCGGATTCGACGCGATTATCCCACGTATCGGCGCGAGCATAACCTTTTACGGAACGGCTGTCGTTCGGCAATTCGAGATGATGGGTGTATATTGTTTAAACGAATCGCAGGCGATTTCTAGATCTCGCGATAAGTTACGTTCACTGCAATTGCTCTCGCGACAAGGTATCGGCCTTCCAAATACGGGGTTCGCGAATTCTCCAGATGATAAAACAGATTTGATGAATCTCATTGGCAAACCTCCGTTCGTGATTAAATTACTCGAAGGCACTCAAGGAAAGGGCGTTGTTTTAACCGAAACGCGCAAGGCAACCGAGAGTGTCATCGATGCATTTCGAAATCTCGACGCCAATTTTCTCGTACAAGAATTTATCGAAGAAGCTTTAGGCGCCGACATTCGCTGTTTCGTGGTCGGTGATTCGGTCATCGCCTCGATGGAGCGCCAAGCAAAAGAAGGCGAATTCAGATCGAATCTCCACCGTGGCGGCAAAGCTTCTTTGGTTGAGATCACTGCTGAAGAAAAGACCATGGCGGTGCGAAGTGCCGAAATCATGGGGTTGAATGTTGCAGGTGTTGATTTGATTCGTTCCGATCAGGGAACTTTGGTTTTGGAGGTCAATTCTTCTCCGGGATTGCAAGGCATTGAAAAGGCTACGCAGAAAGATGTCGCTTCTATTATTATTGAGTTTCTGGAGAACAATGCAGCTCCTGGGAAAACGGCGACACGGGGGAAGGCTTGAGTTTGGACTTTGGGTTGCTGGTTGGGCGTCGGCCCTGGGATTCGAGGCCGGCGCTGAGGCGATATATCTACTCGAAAGCGAATGGACAGTGTGAAATTTGCGGGTCAACATTTATTCGGCATAGAGAAATGAGGCGTTCACCCAAAAATGAATTGAGAAACTTCTCGGCGCCTCACCCTGATCTGAACAATTCTCTTTGAGCAGAGCTGTCGAGCATCGCGCCCATCAGCATTGCTCCGATCAGCATTTCTCGTTAGCTTTCTACTTCCACAAACTTGCGACATCCCGCTCTCGAGCCGTTTCTAAAGCGTCTTCGTAGCCGGCGTCCAAGTGCCGAAAGACCCCCATTGCCGGATCGGCCGTTAACACGCGCTTTAAACGCCGAGCGGCGGCATCCGTACCATCCGCGACAATCACCTGGCCCGCATGAATGCTATAACCCATGCCGACTCCACCTCCGTGATGCAAACTCACCCAAGTCGCTCCACATGCGGTGTTGACCAATGCATTTAAGATCGGCCAATCGGCGACCGCATCGCTTCCATCTTTCATCGCTTCAGTTTCACGATTGGGGCTCGCGACACTTCCGCAGTCGAGATGGTCACGACCAATGACGATCGGAGCTTTCACTTTGCCGGTACGAACTAATTCGTTAAATTTTAAACCCGCTAAATCTCGCTCGCCGTATTCAAGCCAACAAATCCGTGCTGGCAAACCCTGAAACGCAATTCGCTCTTCGGCCATGTCGAGCCAACGTAATAAATTTTTCTTATGCGGAAACAATTCTCGCAAAGCATCGTCCGTAACCTTGATATCATTAGGATCACCAGACAAAGCAACCCAACGAAACGGACCACTGCCCTTACAAAATAACGGACGAATATATTCAGGAACAAACCCAGGAATATCAAAAGCGTTCTTAACACCTGCATCGACTGCGACCGCACGAATATTATTTCCGTAGTCGAAAGTAACGGCACCCAGAGCCTGCATCAAGAGCATGCCTTTCACGTGTTGACCAATCGAAGACTTTGACAAACGAACGTACTCCGCTGCATCAGACATACGTAACTTCGATGCTGCTTCAAGCGAATACCCCACCGGAATATAACCATTCAATGGATCATGCGCCGAAGTTTGGTCCGTTAAAATATCGGGCTGAAAGCCTTTAGCGATCAAAGAATGAATCACTTCAGCCATATTGCCGACCAAACCAATTGATTTTGCGACGCCCATTTTTTTATATTTCTCAACTCGAGCAATGGCATCATCAATGTCGGTAGCCAATTCGTCGAGATATTTGGTCTGCAAACGTTTTTCAATTCGAGATGCATCTACGTCAACCCCTAGAACGACCGCTCCTGCGAAAACTCCGGCGAGGGCCTGCGCCCCACCCATGCCGCCCATTCCTGCTGTGAGGATCGAGCGACCCTTCAGCGAACCACCGAAATGTTGGTTGCCGCATTCAACAAAAGTTTCGTAAGTCCCTTGCACGATGCCTTGGCTTCCGATGTAGATCCAAGACCCTGCGGTCATTTGACCGTACATCATGAGGCCTTTGCGATCGAGTTCATGAAAGTGTTCCCACGTGGCCCATTTTCCCACGAGATTTGAATTCGCGATCAATACGCGCGGAGCATCTTCATGGGTCTTCACGATCCCGATGGGTTTTCCGCTTTGAACTAAAAGCGTCTCGTCGTTTTCTAAAACTTTTAACGCTGCCAAAATCCGGTCGAAGCTCTCCCAATTGCGAGCGGCTTTTCCGATGCCGCCGTAAACGATTAACTCGTCAGGTTTCTCAGCAACGTCGGGATCTAAATTATTTTGGAGCATACGGTAAGCCGCTTCTTGCAACCAACCTTTGCACGAAAGCTTTGTACCATGGGGTGCGTGTACAGAACGTGGTCCGCTGGTCATAGAATCTCCTTTAGGCTTCGAGAGGGCCGACGCTCGTCTCGATGACTTTTGATAATTCTCCGGAAGAAATTAATTTACGAATCGCTGCGATATCGTGCGCGAAGACACGATCTTCAAGAGCGAACGGCACCACTTCGCGAATTTTCTTGTGGGCGGCAGCCACGGCAGACGCGGGCTTCAGAGGCATCAACATGTCGAGTGCTTGAGTGCCAGAGAGAAATTCCATCGCGACGATGTTTGAAACGTTATCTAAAATTTGTTTAAATTTACGAGCGGCAATTGTGCCCATGCTGACGTGATCTTCTTTATCTGCCGACGTCGGAATACTGTCGACACTCGCCGGATGACTCAAAATTTTATTTTCACTCACCAAAGCCGCTGCCGCAACTTGCACGATCATGTGGCCTGAATTCAAACCACCATTTGGAGCGAGAAACGCAGGCAAACCACTCATCGACGGATTAATTAATTTCTCGATTCGGCATTCGCAAATACTTGCCAGAGCGCTCATCGCGATCGCCGCGAAATCAAGTGCGAAGGCGACGGGTTCGCCGTGAAAATTTCCGCAGCTGAGAATTTTTTCGCTCTCGGCAAATACCAACGGATTATCGGTACTCGAATTCGCTTCGACTTCTAATTTCTCAATAACAAATCGCAAAGCATCTTTCGCGGCCCCGTGAACGGCCGGCATACACCTTAAAGAGTATGCATCTTGAACGCGGTTGCAATCGAGATGACTTTCAGAAATTTCGCTCGAAGCCCCCAGAAGTTTCATTAAATTGCGAGCGGTTTTGCCTTCTCCAGGATGGGGACGAGTCGCCGCAATCTCTGGATCAAACGCCGACCGAGATCCCCGCAGAGCTTCGAGAGAGATAGCACCGGTGAGATCTGTGAGCCAAAGCAAACGCTTGGCTTCGAAAGCAGCGAGCATGCCGATCGCGGTCATCACTTGGCAGCCGTTGATCAACGACAAGCCTTCTTTAGCTTGCAGCTTCAAAGGCGAAACTTTTTTCTCAATCAAAACCGCAGTTAAATCGGAGGCGCCAAAAACTTCGCCTTCACCAATCAACGCCAGAGCCAAATGCGATAAGGGAGCTAAATCTCCACTGGCTCCGACACTTCCCTGAGAGGGAATGACCGGAATTAAATCGTTATTCATAAATTCTAAAATTTTATCGACGACGTCAGGGCGGATGCCGCTATGACCAGTCGCAAGTGCGTTCGCCCGCAAATACATAATCGCGCGCGCTTGTTCTTTCGTAAACGAAGTACCGACACCTGTCGAATGAGAGCGAATAAGATTTTGCTGAAGTTTTTCGATTTCGTCATTTGAAATACGAACGCTCGAAAATGCGCCGAAGCCGGTGTTGACCCCGTAAATCGGTTCATCACCTTTCATCCGTGTTTCGATGAAGTCTCGAGATTTTTTCATTTTCGCGCGGGCCGAATCTGAAAGTTTTAAACGAACGTTTTCGTGAGCAACCATCCAGACACTGGCAAGCGTTGCTCCTTCACCCTGAACTTCAATTTCTTTCATCATAAGCCTTTCATATTTTTCAAATCACGAATTGCATCTGCATAAGAGGCCTGTCGAAAAACCGCGTGGCCCGCAACTAAAATATCGGCGGCTGTACACTGACGAGCCGTTTCGAGATTCACTCCACCATCAATTTCGAGAAGCACTTTTAAACCTTGACGATCAATTTCTTGTCGAAGCTCAAGCAATTTCGCTGCACACTCGGGCATAAACTTTTGACCGCTAAAACCAGGCTCAACGCTCATGACTAAAACAAGATCGAAATTCGACAATACAGAAAAAATCGAAGCGGCCGGAGTGCCCGGCTTAATGCTAATCCCCGCCTGGCATCCCGCCGCGCGAATCTGCTGAGACAATTCTAAAGGCGATCGATCAGATCCCGAGAGTTCAAAGTGTACGGTAATAATATCGGCACCCGCACGAGCAAAATCAGAAATATATTTTTCGGGATTTGAAATCATCAAATGACAATCGAGCGGCAGTTTTGAAACGCGCTTCAAGGCTTCAACGACGGGAGCACCGATCGTAAGGTTCGGAACAAAATGACCATCCATCACGTCGACGTGGATAAAATCTGCGCCGGCCGCCGAAACCGCCTCGACTTCTTTTTGCAAATTTGCAAAGTCGGCACTTAAAATACTCGGTGAAATTTGAAACATCTTGCAGACTCTTCTTAAGTCAGAACATCGCCTACTTTTGTAGGGTAGCCGCGCAGGTAATCTGCAGCAGACATCTTCGATTTTGACTCTGGCTGGAGTTCTAGCACTTCTATGGCGTCGGATCCACAGGCAACCACAAAATTCTGTTGCCCGACGTCAATGATTTCGCCAGGAAGCTTGTTCACGTGGCCTAAAACCCTCACCCGCACTTTATGAAACTTGAGATTTTTCGAATCCCTGACGGCAAACGCCGTTGGGCCCATCGCGAGCCCACGAATTTGGCAGAAAATCTCGCGAGCGGGGCGTTTCCAGTCGATGCGGGCTTCGGTTTTCGCAATCTTCGGGGCGATCGTCACCAAAGCTTCATCTTGGGGGTGTCCGATGATGTGACCGCGCAAATAATCCATGTATTCAACTGCTAAGAGATCGGCACTTAAAACTTTGAGCTGGTC
>JAYTQQ010000101.1:0-4248 GCA_043746635.1 Bdellovibrionales bacterium
CATAGCAGATGGGGAAAGTACGTTGTAAGCTTCGACCTCGACGATGCACAAGCACTTTGCAATCAAATGTACTCAGGACTAGGAATCTCGAAGCTCGCAGGCTGCCGCATCGACGGCAAATCCATTTACGCAGGTTACGTTTGTGACGAGGCCGGCGGCGGTCATCGCTAAATTTTAGGTCTTCTGACTGAAATATATCAACTACTTTATTTGCGCTATATCGGTCGCCACCGCGTGAGCAGAAATAACGAGTAGGCTCAATAAAATCCATTTGTTCATAGTTGTCTCCTTTAGGGTTTGGTTAGAAAATTGAATGAACTTGAAGCAATACTTTTTGCGACTCTTGAGTCGCTTTGCCGTCTGCTCCGATCGCAAAATTTGTTTCGGTTAAACGAACAAGGTCGGTCGTAGCGATTTGGTATTCTGAGCGAGACTGAGAAAGAATCGAGCCATCCGCATCTTGAAGCCGGTAGTCGAGAACGAGCTGGTGATCATTTTCATACGAAGCCTTGATGAAGAGATTGTAGGGAGCAAAAGCTCGGCTCACTTTTCTGTCTAAACTATCGGTCATGATGATGTTTGATTCTTCACCGGTTTGCCAAGTGAGGATCTTGCAGTCAGCAGAAGCTTTCAAAATTTGTTTGTGACCTTGATCATCTACAAACTGGCCGTTGAAATGTGAGCAGATGCTTGCCGATGCGAGTTGAGGAGCAAAAATTAGAATTGCGATGAGTAGATTTTTCATTTTATTTTCTCCGTAAGATTTATTTGTTCAATTGTCCGAAAAGATCCGCACCGTGACCATCAAATCCCCAATGATCTTGTGGATTATCAAACTTCTTATAACAATCTTGAAAAGCCTGGGTCATCGGTTGGCCCGCGATCGCGGCTTCCATTGCGCAAGCACCTGTTTTGTCGCTAGGACCTACGAGTAAATCGTTGATACCAGCTGCAAATTTTTGGGCTTGAACCTGGTCGAGCATGACACTTTTTAGAGGATCGTTGAAAGCTTCGCAAGCAAGCCAAATGTTGGTCACCTTATATTTCATCGCTCCACTTAAGAAATGCGTCATCTCATCGGAAGTGATGACACCATCAAAGGTTACGAACGAACTTGGATTTGAGTCTCCATCGTAGAAGTTGCCTTTTAAATTTGGGCAACTCATGACGTCGAGATAATTTTGTCGAGTCGCCTTTTCTTTGAAAAGAGTGAGCGTTTTAAGGCCGTGTTTAGATGCAAAAGTTGCGACCTCGGTTGCGGTTTGTTGCTCAAGATCCATGTCATTAGGAGCAAACGACACAAACTGAATACTCGGATCTGGGCATTTTGGTGGCGCCGTAACATCGGCGCCCGGCTCTTGTTGAATATCGGTGAGTTGCATGTGGTAATTATTGTCGACTGAAGCAACATTGTAGTTGGCATCAACATAAAGGCTCATGATGCGCATTTGGTGAAAGCCGATTCGAAACAAATAAACCAGAATGTGGTGGGGACTTCCGTTTGAGTTACGGATCACCTGGACTTTGACATCACGATATTGGGCTTTATTAATTTTACTCGCAACGACTTGCACTGCGCGGCCCGAATCTGAAGCGAAGCTATGCTGAAGCATTTCTGCCTTAGTCGGAATCATTCTGATTTCTGCGGCGAAGGCATTCGGCATAAAGGCCGTGAAAGTCAGGAAAAGTCCGAAGCGCACGAAAAGATTTTTCATATAGATAATGACTCCTTAGGTTTAAGCTCTCCATAAGGATTTATGCTTGAATAAAAATCAGGTCAAGCCTCAATATTTATTTTCATTTTTACGGAGCGTTAAGCTGAAGTTTACTTCACTTTGGCGTCTTAATTTTCTTCAGCTTCTTCGGGTGTTCCGTCTGCTTTTTCGTTTGGTACAGAGGTGCTGACAAGAATTCTTAAGACGTTACTTCTCGACACAATTCCTTGGAGGCGGCCATTTGAGTCCGTTATGATAATACGGTGAACAGGACTGCTTAAAAAAAGGCGGTAGACTTCGATAAAAGTACTCGATGAGGGAAGCGACACAATACTTTCAGTTTTCGGAAGTTGGCCTAAACAACTCGCAACCGATTTATCTAAAAACTTTGCGGCAGCCAGTTTGAGGAGGCTTCCTTCGCTGATGACGCTGATGACTTTTTGAGAATTATCGACGACTGGCGCACCGCTAATTTTATTTGTCGTGAGAACGCTTATCGCTTGTTTCACGGTCATATCGAGGGTCACGCAGTGAACATCTGCCGTCATAAAGTCTTTTACTTTCATTTCATTTGCTTTCATTTCATTTTCTTTCTTAAGTAGATCTGTCTCAATGGTAGTTTGAGAAGGTGCTTCAGCCAAGAAATGAATTCGAGTCTCGACGTTCAGTCGGGCGGGAAGTTTGTTACATAATTTTTAATTTGTTTTTGTGTTCGGATGGGCACTGGGCCCTTTCTTTTTAACTCTGAATCGTCTTTAATAGGTGCCTATGAAGCTTTCAAAAGAACTGACAGGCTTAGTTCGGGATTCTGTTTCACTTTTAGGTGCGATCATTCGACGCGAGCTCGGGCTTGCTGCCTACCAAAGAATTGAAGATTTACGTATTCAGATGGTCCATATGCGAAAGCGCTCTTTAGATCAGCAAATGGTCACTCTCAAAGACAACTTTCAAAAACTTCAGAAATTGAAAAAGCTAGATCTTCATGCCGTGGCCTGCAGCTTTACCCTCATGCTTGAGCTGATGAACGCTTGTGAAAACGCTTACCGCAGTCATCGACTGACCATGAAAGCGCATCCAAAATTTGAACAGGGTAAGATGCCTGATGCGATCATCTACGTACTGACGGCTCATCCCACAGAAGCGAGAGCGCCGCAAAATATCGCGATTTTTCACCAGGTTCAACAGATTCTTGTTCAGGCACTTGGAGAGCACTCGAATAAAAAGCAGGATTTTCGTTTGCCCCACTCTAGCCAAGTAGCAATTATCCATGCTCTCGAAATCGCGTGGAGAACAAACATCGTTCGCAAAAGGTCGCCGAAAGTAAAAGATGAAGCGGACCATATTTATTCACTTCTTTTTCGAGATAACGTGATTCTGAGTTTGCTTGATCAGTCGAAACATCCGGTCCCATTTTTTGTCAGAAGTTGGGTCGGTGGCGATAAGGATGGCCACCCGGGGGTCAACGAGAAAACTTTGCTCGAAAGTCTTTCTCTGTCTCGCAGCCATCTCCTCAGGATCTTTCGCGAAGAGATGCTCCAGATTCGAAAAACTCTCGAATTATTTAAGCGAAGTAGTCTCCAGATCAATATTTCACGTATTGAAAAAAGAATATCAAGACTTAAAGAGATTCGGAGTGGTGACGCAATAAATGTTATTTTTTTTATAAAAGAATTTGAGCTTTTTCGAAAAGAGTATATTCGGCTCATCGGAGTTCCTGATCCCCGAATAGAACGCATGGTCCAGCTTCTCTTGGCTTTTCCGGGCATGGTGGTTCCGCTGGAGTTGAGAGAATCTTCTGACGTTCTGATGTCAAAAGAAACTCCGCGAGAGAAGCTCGCGATTTTTAAGATGCTCAGGCTCATCAAAAGAATTTCGAAAGGTGCGGACCCGATGGCTTACGCCAGAGGTTTCATTATCAGCATGACAGAGTCGATCGAGCACATACGCATGGCGGCTGATTTTCAGAAACAAGCTTTAGGGGCCATTCGTTTGCCAATTATTCCTTTATTTGAACAGTCAAAGTCACTCAAAAATTCGGATAAAATAATTTTGCAAATGACAAAAAATCGCGAGCTTACAAAGGCCGCTCGCAAATATTGGAATAGCCACATCGAAATGATGGTCGGGTACTCCGATTCTTCGAAAGAAGTAGGTGTCTTGGCGAGCAGGCTTGAGATAGCTGAAGCGCTTCCGAAATTAGAAAAAGTTTGCGAAAAATCAAAATTCACTCCCATATTTTTTCATGGCTCGGGCGGCAGTATCGATCGTGGCGGTGGATCGATCGAAGATCAGACGGCTTGGTGGCCAAAATCGGCCCTTCGCTATTACAAAGTGACCGTTCAGGGAGAGATGGTTGAGCGATCTCTCGCTTCACCGATCATTGCCGAAAGACAAGTCGACACGATTATTGAAAGTGTCGCCCTTGGGCTTGAAAAGCCTACACGAAAACGAAACGTCAACGCTACTCTCAACTTATTTGCCGAGAGAGTTTCAAAAAAATATCGACAGACGATTACCTCTGAAGATTTTTTGC
>JAYTQQ010000102.1:0-13991 GCA_043746635.1 Bdellovibrionales bacterium
ATGTCTATATTCATCATCCAGACCCTTGGCCGAGTCGTCGCGACTGGAAGCACCGTCTCATTCAACACGAGTTCTTAAATGAACTTTTCGAATTGCAAAAGCCCGGCAGTTACGTAGATTTCAAAACAGATTCACTTGATTATTTCGACTGGGCCGAAGAGAAGTTTTCGCAGTCGCGATACGAAATGTTAAGAACGACTAGAGACCTTCACCGCAGTGAGTGGGCGGGTGAGAATTTCATCACTCATTTTGAAAAGATTTTTCTGGCGAAGTCTCAGCCAATATTTTACTGCAGGCTATTTAAGAAATAATTCACCAATAGGGTGCATCCACTGTGATGTCGCCATTCACCGCTACCTGGCAGCTGATCCGCTGGTCCTTGGCTAGAGAATCGCGCTCGATCAAATGCTCTTCAAGCTCATGGGGAGCGGGTAAATTCTCGGCACCCTTCACGATTTTCAGTACGCATTTGCGACAAACGCCATCACCGCCGCAAGAGCTTGCAATAGGAATACCGTTTTCAAGAAGAGCTTTCATCAAAAGCGTACCTTTTTCGACTTGGATACTGCTGCGATTTAAAAAGTGAATCGTGACCATCTCTTTATTTTATCCTATTGTCGGTCTATGCAGAACAGCTTTCAAAATGAACGCATCATTATTTTTGGAGCCTCAAGGGGGCTCGGGGCAGCCGTCGCTTCTCAGTGCGTAGGGGCCGAGTCACTTTTGCTTTCGAGAAAACTTTCAGGTCACGACTTTAGTCGCGACGCAGATCAAGATAAAGTCATTGAGTTGGCGCGAAGCTTTAATCCGACTCGTTTATTTTATTTTGCTGGAGGCGGACCCTTTGGTGCATTTTCTGAAAAAAATTGGCGAGACCATGAGTGGGCACTCAAAGTGAATTTTCTATTTCCGGCAAAGTTGATTCACGTTTTTGCAAAAGATCCTCAAAATTTAAAGCAATTGATCGTTACGGGTTCAGCCATTGCCGAAGCCAAGCCTGATGAAAATGCTTCGAGCTATTCGACCGCGAAACATGCTCTTAAGGCACTCTTTGAAAATCTGCAAAAAGAGAAATTAATCTTAGATTTGAGGCTTTTTAGCCCGGCCTACATGAACACCGATTTACTGCCTCAAAAATCCTGGCCGCGCGAGTTAGAAAAAGTGCTAGACCCAACCGAAGTCGCAAAAATGTTTTGTAGTTGGGCTCTTGATCCAGAAGGCTCGCGACACAAAATTTTAAAGTAAACACTATTGCTTTTGTATTCTAGAGCGGCCTTCATGTAAACTAATCACATCCTAATTTTTAACGGGAGATTCAATATGTCTTCAGCAGTCGAAAAAGTTTTGATCATCGGCTCGGGCCCTGCAGGTCTTACCGCAGCTATTTATACTTCGCGCGCACTTTTAAACCCACTCATGATCGAGGGTGAAGAGGCCGGCGGCCAGTTAATGATCACCAATGATGTTGAAAATTATCCAGGGTTTCCTGAAGCGATTACGGGCCCAGTACTCATGGCTGATTTTCGTGCGCAAGCTGAAAGATTCGGAACCAGGTTCATTACGAGAAATGTAACGAAAGTTGATTTTTCAAAACGTCCATTTAAAGTCTGGGTCGGAAATGATTTGCATCAAGCCGACACCGTTATTATTTCAACGGGCGCGAGCGCGAAATATTTGGGTCTCGAGTCAGAGAAAAAATTTATGTCGAAAGGTGTATCGGCGTGTGCAACCTGCGACGGAGCATTCTTCAAAAATGTCGAAGTCGCTGTCGTTGGCGGTGGCGACACCGCGATGGAAGAAGCAAATTTCCTCACTCGTTTTGCGTCTAAAGTTTATATCATTCATCGTCGCGATTCTTTCAGGGCTTCAAAAATTATGGTTGATCGTGCGTTGAAAAATCCGAAAATTGTTCCCATCTGGGATTCTGAAGTGACTGAAGTGTTAGGAACTCAGTTCGTTGAAAGTTTGCGTATTCGTAATCTCAAAACAGGTAAAGAAGAAGTAAAACCCATGGGCGGAATGTTCGTCGCCATCGGACACAAACCCAACACCGATCTCTTCAAAGATTTCATTCATATGAATGAAACTGGTTACCTCAAAACAAAGCCCGATTCGAGCTACACAAACGTCGAAGGAGTTTTCGCTTGTGGCGACTGTAAAGATCACGTCTATCGCCAAGCCGTCACGGCAGCAGGATCAGGTTGCATGGCCGCAATCGATGCTGAACGTTGGCTCGAAGGGCACGGAGAATAAATGTCAAAGTTAAATACAAAAGATCTTGTCGCAAAAATTGAACGCCTCGCGAAAGAGAAAATGCGACAAGAGGACATCGTTCCGCTGAAAGATTTTCGCGATTTGAAGCAAAAGCAGAATCAGAAATGCATTCTCGTGATCGAAGACGACGAGACGATGCGTTCAGCGCTCAAACGCATTTTTGAATCTGAAAATTACCGAGTGAAAACTGCGGCTGATGGCACTCAGTTATCAACCGTACTGGATGATTCGCCGATTGATTTAATCGTTTTAGATATTGGTCTCCCTTGGATTAACGGGATTGAGCTCGCAAAGCTTTTAAAAGAGCACGAGTATCTCAAGAATATTCCTTTGATTTTTGTGAGCGGTAAAGTTGGCGACCTCGACGTGAAGCGTGGCTTCGAGGCAGGCGCGGATGACTATATTAAAAAACCTTTCGATATTGAAAAAATTAAAAAAACTGTCGCGACTCTTTTAAAGCTGAGCGAGTAAATTTTTGATTCGCCTATACCAAGCGCGTGACCGATCTTAAGTACGTGCGCTCTGTTTTGAAACAGGTGATAAGGGCAAGTCTGCCGAGAGCTTTTTTGAAGACGCAGAAATTTTTCGAGAAAAATGGGTTCGTGATGCTCGAAGAACAACCCGGATTTTATATTCCGGGTTCAAGAGAGCCCCATATTAAAGCGATTCTGCTCGGGAAAAAATAGCTATCTTCTAAACTTGAGCTTCACTGCGAGCTTCAGTCATTGCAGGGACGAGCAAACACGAAGTTTCGTGAGCCGGCCGAGTTTCTTTTAAGACCGGTCTCGTAAGCCTGCAATCGGCAACGGCCGACGGGCAACGCGGATGAAAGTGGCAGCCAGATGGCGGATTGATCGGGCTCGGAACGTCACCCGTTAAAATAATACGTTGATCTTTTTTATGCGGATCTGGAACCGGAATCGCCGAGAGTAAAGCCTTCGTGTAAGGATGTTGGGGATGACAGTAGAGCTCGTCGCTCGACGCTATCTCAACAACTTTTCCGAGGTACATGACTGCAACACGATTCGAAATATGCTCGACCACTTTCAAATCATGGGCAATGAATAAATAAGTGAGCCCGAGCTTCTGCTGCAAATCCATAAGTAAGTTAATCACCTGAGCCTGAATCGAAACGTCGAGTGCCGACACTGGTTCATCGCAGACGATAAACTCGGGTTCAACCGCAAGGGCGCGCGCGATACCGATTCGCTGGCGTTGGCCACCTGAAAACTCATGTGGGTAACGATTGATATGTTCGGGTCTGAGACCTACCGTTTGCAAAAGTTCTTTCACGCGATTTTGGCGATCGCCCTTTGAATTAAATAAATTATGAATGATGAGTGGCTCGCCGATGATTGAACCCACCGTCATGCGGGGATTGAGACTCGCGTAAGGATCTTGAAAAATAATCTGCATCTTGCGACGAAGCGCTCTGAGTTCTTCACCTTCGAGAGTCGTGATGTCTTGTCCTTCGAGAATAATTTTACCAGCAGTTGGCTCGATCAGGCGAATGATGCAGCGACCGAGGGTTGATTTTCCGCAACCGCTTTCGCCAACCAGACCAAGAGTTTCACCACGTTTAATTTCGAGATTTACACCTTGAACAGCTTTGACGCTCGCGACTTCGCGAGAGAAAAAACCTCCCTTAATCGGAAAACTTTTGACGAGACCTTCAACTTTTAAAAATGGTTTTTCCATGATTATGATCTTTTCTTATCGGCTGTTTCAGGAACTGGATGAAAACAAGCTGCCTGATGAATTCCCTCGAAATTTGTCAGTTCAGGATCCTTCGCGCGACAATCGTCTTGAGCGAAGTTGCAACGATCGTTAAACCGACAACCTTTCGGAATATTCAAAAGATTCGGAACTAAACCTTTAATCGTCTCAAGACGTTCACGTCGATGACCCGTTTCAAAATGCGGAATCGAATCGAGCAAACCCTTAGTATACCGATGGCGTGGACGATAGAAAATATCTTCGACCGCACCATACTCAACAATACGACCGGCATACATGACGGCAACAAAGTCACAAGTTTCGGCGACAACTCCGAGATCGTGAGTGATTAAAATCATCGAAGCGTTGAATTCGCGCTGAAGCTTTCTGACGAGTTCGAGAATCTGCGCTTGAATTGTGACGTCGAGGGCAGTCGTTGGTTCATCGGCGATCAACAAACTTGGATTGCAAGAAAGCGCCATCGCGATCATCACTCGTTGGCGCATCCCGCCCGAGAGTTGGTGCGGGTATTCGTCGACACGCTTATCGGGCTCGGGAATTCCTACAAGCTTCAGCATGTCGATTGTTTTTTCTCGAACTTGTTTAGAATTGAGACCTTTTTGGTGAAGCGCAATTGCTTCGGCAATTTGGTAACCGCAAGTGAAAACCGGGTTCAGAGAAGTCATCGGCTCCTGAAAAATCATCGCGATTTCGTTGCCGCGAATTTTTCGCATTTCTTCCTCAGAAATATTGAGGAGATTTTTGCCGTTAAACAGAATTTCTCCGCCAACAATTTTACCAGGAGGAGTCGGAATCAAACGCATAATCGAAAGAGACGTTACCGACTTTCCACAGCCGCTTTCTCCGACGATGCCGAGGGTCTTACCCTTTTCTAACGAGAAAGAAATATCATCGACAGCGAGAAAGCTCCCGTCATCGATGCGAAACTGCGTTTTTAAATTTTTTACTTCAAGTAATAGAGACACTTCAATTACCTCATCTGTTTTTGAGTTTCGGATCGAGAGCTTCTCTGAGAGCATCGTTAAATAAGTTAAATGATAAAATTAAGCCAAACATAAAAATGGTGCCCGCGAGGAGATTTCCGAAGAAGGGTCTTGAGATTTCAAGAGCCGCGTCTTCGATCATGATTCCCCAAGAGGGAACACTCGATTCAACTCCGAGACCGAGATAACTTAAGATGACTTCGAATTTAATGGCCGAAACAAATCCCAAACCGAACTGCACAAATGCAATGTGGGTCACATTCGGAAGAATGTGGGTAAAGATACGACGGGTATGACTTGCGCCGAGGCCAAATGCTGCGACGACGTACTCTTTTTCTTTGTGTTTCAAGAATTCGGCTCGTACGAGTCGACACAAAGTCACCCAAGACGTGAGACCAACGGCTACGAAGACGGTCGTGAGACCGCGACCCATAACAAACGACAAAGACGGAATCAGCAAAATATAAGGAACCGAGTCAACCGTGGTATAGAGCCAAACGATCAGCGCATCAGTCGTGCCACCAAAGTAACCTGCCAATGCACCGAGAGTCATGCCGATCACCAAAGAAATTGCGGAGGCAACGACACCAACGCTCATGGCAGTCGCAATTCCATGCACGGCTCGAGCGAGAATATCCCGACCAAAAAGATCGTAACCAAATGGATGCATCCATGAGGCGTCACCATACTGGGCTCCTTGGTTCGGCAAAGCATAGTCCGGAAAGATCAAACCAAACTTCGCTAGCAGGGCGAGCACACAGTAGATCATGATGATGTAGAGGCTCACCACGGCTACTTTATCGCGACGGAGTCTGCGGTAAGCATCCCACCAGAGAGAATTGCGCGGCTTTGCGGTTTCGGCTAGAGTATCGACAGCAGTGGTTTCTGCCATAATCAACTCAACTTCACGCGCGGATCAACGGCCGCATAGAGAATATCCGCCACTAAATTAAGACCCATATAAAGAATCGATACGATGACCGTCATCGCTTTAATCACCGGAAAATCAGAATCTTGAAAAGCTTTGATCAGCAATCCGCCTAGCCCCGGAATACTAAAGAAATGCTCCACCAAAAAAGTACCGGTAATCACAAAAGGCAGTTCAATCACGATGACGGTAATGATCGGGATTAAAGCGTTCTTCAAAATATGTTTCGTAAATACCTTATCTTGGCGAACGCCTTTGGCGCGAGCGGTGCGCACGTAATCTTGAAAGAGTTCGTCGGTGATCACGCTTCGGTAAATCAAAATACTCGGGCCTAAATTCAAAATAAATAGAATCAACCATGGTAGTAACAAAAACTGCCAGCGGGCGATCCAGTCGGGATCCCATCCCGAAATCGGAAAGATTCCAAACTTGTAAGCGAGCAGGTATTGCATAACGATGATGTAAACGAGCGAACTAATACTTAAGAGCCCAAGGCAAACCACCATTGTGGCCTTATCAAAAAACCTTGCGCGGTAGTAGACGGCGAGAAGCGCGAGCCCGATGCAGAAGAAAATCGAAAAAATCTCAACCGGAATCGTTAAACACAAAGAAGCGCCTACGCCATCACCGATCATCGTGGCGATGGTTTGTTTGGTTGCCCAGCTGCGGCCATAATCAAAGGTAACGATTTGTTTAACAAAAAATAAATACTGCTCAGGTAAAGATCGGTTGAGGCCAAGCTCCGCACGTAAGGTTTCAATCACCTCAGGCGTTGCGTGACGACCGGCAAACCGCAACGCGGGATCGCCGCCAAAGACGTTGAATAAACAAAACGTCAAGAGCGTGATTCCGAACAGGATCGGAATCATATAAATTGTTCGTCGCAGACTATAAATAAAAATCGGAGGCCTCTTTACAATTTAGCTTTGAGTTCAGCGCGTTTCTTCGCATCTACTCTCATGTATTTTGGATAATCAAGAATCATGTAAGAAAATTTAAAGTTATCGAGCCAGCCGTGACGAATCACGTAGAACTGTCGGTGCAGCTCGAAGATCTGTGGGGTCTCTTCAACCACGATATCACGCATTTTGTGGTAGAGTTGATCTCGCTCCGAGCCTGGAGGCAGTAGTAAAGCTTTCTCATAGAGTTTATCGAACTCAGGATTTGAGAAGTTTGAGTCATTCGGTCCTGGGCTGATATTCTTAGAGTAGAAGAGCTGCAAGAAATCTTGTCCGTCTGGATAATCGGCAGTCCAAGCAATTCCAAAAATTTGCGCTTTCATATTTTTGATTTTGTCTTGAAACTGTGGCCAAGTGTTTGAGTTGATGACGACTTTCACTCCGATAGCGGCCATATTTTGTTGAAAATACTCTGCTTGCTGACGGTTTTTTGAATCTGACAAAGTTTCGAAAGTAAGTTCTGGCAAACCCTTGCCGCCCGGGTATCCTGCTTTGGCCAAAAGTTTTTTAGCCTGCTCGATATCTAATTTTTGGTAAGGATTCACGTAAGCAGGATCGTAGCCTGAAATATCGGGAGGTAACATACTTTGCGCTGGAATCGCGTGACCATTCTGAAATTTATCCGCAACACCTTGAGAATTGTGGGCGAGACTGAGCGCGTGACGAAGATCTTTGTTTTTGCCGAGGATCGGATCTTTCATGTTCATCGAAACGTAAGTATACTCATCGCCCGAAGTGATACTGAGCTTCATTCCTTTCGCTGCATTCTCTGGACGGACTTTTTTATCTAAAATCATCGCATCGTAGTTGTCTGGAGGAAGTTCGCCGAAATCAAAATTTCCTTTCATGAAATTCTGCCATCGAGGAGCGTCTTCTGGCATTTCAACAAAAATAAGTTTATCCGCGAATGGGATTTTTTTTCCGGCATCGGCTAGCATTCCAGATTCTTTATCTCCGGGGCCGCCCTCTGAAGGATAAGTTTCTTCATGATAACCAGGAAATCGCTTCAAAACGATTTTCGAATTGCGCACCCAAGAATCAAACATGAATGGCCCGGTTCCGACCGGGTGATTGAGATATTCATTTCCGTATTTTTCAACCGTTTCGTGGGCAACGGCATATGTATAAGGCAGAGTCAGAACATAATTTAACTGATAGTATGGCTGATTGAGTTTAATGACGAGGGTGTTGTCGTCAGGAGCTTGTAATCCTTCGATTGGAGTCGAGTAATCGGCCTTTTTATTTTTAAGAAGATCGAGCCATTCGTTAAGGCCTTTAATCTTGCCGTCGATGATCCAGAATCCGTCATTGAGGGTCGAAGGATCAGCGAGTCTTCGAAATGAATAAACAAAATCACCTGCAACGAGGTCGCGACCTTTTCCACCAGGAAATGCCGGATCGTCATGAAATTTAATTCCTTTGCGAATTTTGAAAGTATAGGTGAGGCCCTTACCCGAAATTACCGGCATTGTTTCTGCCAAAGACGGAACTACCTCGTAAGGTCGCTTCAAATAATGATATCTCATCAGACCTTCGTAGACTTGGGAGATGACGGTTGCCGAGTAGATATCGCTTGAGTGAATAGGGTCAAAACCTTTGATGGCAGCTTTCACCGGAATATAGATACCATTATCATTTTCGTCGGTCCTCTTCGTACACGATGAAAAAACGAAAGTCATGGCAAGCAAGCTGAAAATCAATTTCGACAACTTCATGTGGGTCTCCTAAATATTCGATTTGCGACTGGTTCAGCCGCATCTCAATTTCTATTTGGATCGTTTGAAATTGTCAAACCCCAGCATGGTATGAGATGACCTAATCTATGCGTTTGAATTATCCCAGTTTGATTGAAAATTATATCGCCACCCTCTACGAACCTGAAAACGAGGGATTGAATTCGCTCTTTGAGCGTCTCAAATCTCACGGACGTCTCGGCATTAACATCGGGATTGTCGAAGCCCAACTTTTAAAGACTCTCATTCGCCTGTACCACCCAAAAAAAATAGTCGAGTGTGGAACACTTTTTGGATATTCGACCATTCAGATGGCCCGTGCCCTTGAAAAAGATGCCCATATTTTTACCATCGAACGAGAAGAGGCGTCTGCTGAGCAGGCTCGCATGACTTTCGAAGAATGCGATATCTTAGATCAAGTGACATTGATGGTAGGTGAAGCTTCAGAAAAGCTCGTCGATCTTGTCGATCGCGGACCTTTCGACATGATTTTCATCGATCACAATAAAGCCGGATATACGGCCGCTCTTGATTGGGCAGAAGAAAATATCCGCCGTGGTGGTTTGATCATTGGTGATAACACACTTCTTTGGGGAGAAGTCGCTGGCGTCGAAAATGCGCGCGCTTCTAAGAAACAGCTCGAAGTGATGCGAGAGTTTAATTTGCGGTTGAGCAATTCTGCGAAATATACATCGATTGTTTTACCGACGAGCGAAGGCCTTACCATTGCCGTTAAAGAATTTTAGAGGCCTGCTAGCGGGTCCCTTCGCCCTTTTTCCCGGGAGAAAGTCTGGCCCCAATCATTTGGGTTTCACTTAGCTTTTAACCGACTTTCAAGCCTTAAAATTGAAAGCCCAAACTTTGACTTCGCCGAGAATCGGCAGCGATATGAGACTGATTCTCAAATTCACAAAATTAGGGTTCCTCCATGAAATACTTTCTAATTACGCTCTTTCTCGTCAATTTTACAATGGCCGCTGATCTTAAAATTTTTCACCTCAACTGCAAAGACGGAGTTTTCGAACCGACGACGATCCAGATTCCTCACGGGGAAAAAGTTCAAATCGAAATTCAAAATATCGGAACAACCGCAGAAGAATTTGAAAGTGTGGAACTCAACCGAGAAAAAGTTGTGATCGCAGGTAAAACGATTAGGGTTTTTATCGGACCTCTCGTAAAGGGAGAATATAAATTCTTTGGAGATTTTCATAAAGATACCGCTCAAGGCAAAATCATCGCTCAATAAAAAAGGAATCAATGATGAATCTGCTTATTTTATGGCAAGCCGTATTTGTAGTATGGCGTGAAGGACTCGAAGCCATCCTCATAATTAGTATTTTATACTCGTATTTGCAGAAGGCGAGTCCGAAAGCATTACCCGCAATGTGGCGCGGAACCTTCGCCGGAATTTTCTTAAGCTTTATCATCGCGGGCCTCATGCTCGGAGCTGAAAGTTGGTTTACGGGTGACGCTCAAACTTACTTTCAAGTAGGACTTCTGTTTTTAAGTTGTGGGCTCATGACCCAAATGGTTTTTTGGATGCGCAAGCATTCTAAGTCTTTGAAAAAAGACGTCGAGACGAATCTCCAGAATGCTTTGATGAAACCAAACTTTCTAGGAATCGCAACTGTTACGGCTCTTGCGGTTGGCCGCGAAGGCTCAGAGGCTGTCATCTATATTTGCGGATTAGGATTAAAAGAAAGCGCATCATGGATTCCGATGGCATTGAGCGTGAGCATTGGACTCCTGCTTGCGGGCTTAATGTTTTATTTGATTTCTCGAGGTCTGAAGCTTCTCAGAAACCAGATCTTTTTTACCGCAACCGGTTGGGTTCTTCTTTTGTCTGCTGCTGGTCTTGGTGCGAGTGCGATTGGGAAACTCGTGGCCGAGAATATGTTACCTGGTTTGATCGAGCCTCTCTTTGATATTTCGAAGTGGATCGATTCGGATAGCGGCGTCGTTACGTTTATGAAGGCGATATGCGGTTACAATCCGCGACCGACACTTTCAGAAGTTCTTTTTTATGTTGGGTATTGGGCATTTGTTTTTGTTCTGCGGCTCTATTTCAGAAAAGATATTGGAAAGGTCAAAACGTATGAGAAATCTCGCAATTTTAGCACTGGTATCCCTCCTCTCGCTCGCGAAAGCGCACGCGATTGAATACAATGAACTCGAAGTCTATGGGTACGAAATAGCGGGCCTTCACGAACTTGAACTCGAAAACGACACCTCACTTAGTAGCGACTATCATAAAGACATTGATAGCAGGCATATTCGATCTTCTTTCGAATTTAATTATGGTTTGACGGATCGTTGGGAAATCACGGCGTATCTCGACTACAAGAGACCGACCGACGATACTCTTCAATATCAAGCTTTTCGTGCTCATGCCCGGACCCATTTTTTTGAAAAGGGTGAATTGCCATTTGATCTCGGAGCGTATTTTGAAATTGAGCTCCCGAAAAATCCGATTAAGCATGACGTCTCCTTTGAATTTAAGCCGATCATCGAAAAAGATTTTTCTCGTTGGACGATCAGTCTGAATCCTCAAGTTGAGTTTGAGCACATGACCGACGACGCCGAAGATGCAGTTCAGAATCCGAATAATACGAATAAAAGCTGGCATGCGGTCTATGGTTTATCATCGAGCATTGCGTATCGCTACAGTGAGAATTTCAAGCCGCATCTCGATATCTTTCAGGGCTTCACCGATCAAGATGCTCTCTTAATGCCGGCTCTCGATATCACGCTCGTTCATCATCTGAAGCTGACTCTCGGTTTAGGATTTGCGCTGAATGATCGTACGGAGCGACGGGTTGCAAATGGCCGACTTGAATATGAAGTTTATTTTTAATTTCGTTTAACTTCTTGATTTTCGCTTCTGTTCAAATACTTTTCAGACAACAAAAGGAGAAATCTATGATCAAAGTTTTAAGTTTTTTAGTCGTTTCTTTTATGGGCGTGAGTGTTTTCGCAGTGGCGATTCCGCAAGAGAGCTTAGCTTCTTACCAAACTGCGGTGAATTTATCGCTCGCGCAACATCCGCTCACATGTGTTTTCAATCCTATAGGGTCGATCTTCGTGTTTGGTTCTCTCGAAGCCACAATCAATGCGACCACTTCGGGTGAGTATAGTGCGGATGGCAATCAGCCACTTCTTAAATTTTTCTATTCGCCGATCGATATGAATCGTTTAGCTCTGACGGTTGTCACTTCAATTGATCATAAAACCGTTCTTTCGGTTAAAGGCGAGCAACAAGAGGCCACCACCGCTCAGGTGAATAAGGGCACGATTGATAAACCTGTGATCGTTGAGGAAAGGCTTTGGACGACCAACATTTCGCTGATTTGCCAGTAGTTTCGCACTCTTTCAACATTGCGCGCGGCGCCTCGCGCGCTTTTCGTTCTGGTGGTAGCTTCGCTTTTTGAAAAAGGAGAACTTTCTATGAAATCACTCATTCTTGTCGCGACCTTGGTTTTCACGTCGGCTTCATTTTCGCTTGGAGCGACTAAAACTCAAATGAATCAAAATTTCTTTTTGAGTTCGGATTTCGATTTTGGCGGTAAAATCTATTTCAACTGCCGAAGTGTTGAAGATCAGTTCACGACACTTCTAAAAACTCTCGGTGCTTCGGATATTAAAGTTTCTTGCACGGGTGGAATTACCGAAGGTGTTCCTCCTATTGGCTGGGACAATGCTAGCGTCACAGCTTCTTATACGACTCTTCAAGATAATACAGATTCTCAAGGTGCATACAAAGCGGTGAAGCTTAATCAATTTGATTCTTGTTTTTTAATGACCCAACTTTTTAAACAAGTTGAGCATTCATTTTCAATGAAAGATTTAAAAGTCACCCGCAGCTGCATGGAAGCCGACGAAGCTTTTCATTTACAGGCTGAAGTTTTAAACTAGGCTTTCGAGAAAACTTTTTACGCGTGGAACGTAGACGGCCGAGAACTTCTTAAGGCCCTCGAGGTGTCCGGCTCCGGGCAACATCAGGGTTTCTATATTACAGTTTTTGCCAAGATCGAAAAATGCGTTGACGGTCTCTGGCGGAACGAGCTGATCAGATCCTCCGCGAATCGAAAGAATTTTAAATCCTGGCGGAAAATTTTCGAAATATCTTTTCATTTCGTTTTTGAAATGCACGCCCCACATTGAAAAAGATATCGCCGTATAAAGTGCACGGAGCCACTTATTTTCGATTCGGTAAGTATGTTCGTAAAGTTTCCAGGTTGAAGAAACGATATTCAAGAACGGCCCGCTATCGCAGACCATTCCTTTGATTTGGTAAGCATGGCGTTTGCTAATGGCTTCAATAGCAGATGATCCGGGCATCGAAAATGTATAAAGAATTTTCGGACCCTGAACAGCATTAAGAATATCTTGTAGTTGATCGGCCCATATTCGCCGAAGGCCTAACTTAAAATCTCCGATGAGAGAAAGTTTATTCGGATCCATCGTCATGTTAAATTTGAGGTTGAATCTCACGCAGTTGAAACCCAATTCGTTCATCAGCCTCGAGTGCCTGAGGAGCGTTCGCTTTGATCCGCCAAAATGATGAACGAAAATGATCGTCTCTTCGAACTTTTTCGAAGAGGCGAAACTCCATTCTCCTTCGTACGGAAGATCAGTGATCATCGCGTGCGTGACCAGAAGTTCCGGTTGGCATTTGTGGCCAAAGGTCTTTCCAAGTTTGGGTTAGCTGAGTTTTCGCTAAGCCAGCAACTTCACGCAAAACATTGGTGCCGAGTTTAATTTGTTCGAGCGCCGTCTCGGATAAAACCTTTCCTGTCGCTTCAACAATCGAATCTGCATCTAAATGATGGTAGCGATAGATATCTTCAGGACGTCCGCACTTCGAATGCTTACGAACCGCGAGACATTCATGTCGAACTCCAACGATTGAACCCAAATTGTCGAGAAGACCTGGCTCGCCATCATGAACGCTCACGATCGGAACTCGTCGGCCGGCGAGAGTCATAATCTCAGGGCCGATCGATCCGCCATTCGGAATTGGATTTAAATAAAGTGAGCCGTCGACGCCGAGATGATTTTTGAGATAATCGTAATTGTTAGCTTGAGCCAAATTGCCGCTTAGCAAATCAGAACTCGTGACAACAATCACGTTCGCGTAAATGCCACGCTCTAATAAGATATCCGATGCACGAATCGCTTCAGTCGCAACAGAACCCATCGCGAGAATATTCACAACATTATCACCGGGTTCGTAACCCGCATAATAACGATAGTCGATCAAGTAGTAGCCGCCCGAAAGTGCTTCACCACGAACTTGCTCGAACATATCACTTTCAGCAATGCTCTCAAGAGTCGATTCATCAATAGCGCCTTCAACCGGATGAGTTTTTGCCGTAAG
>JAYTQQ010000103.1:0-1882 GCA_043746635.1 Bdellovibrionales bacterium
GGGATTTTTGCGATCCTTGGTCGAGAAGTAAACGTTCAAATTATGGCTGCAGTCTTAACTCTCATTGGTTACTCACTTAACGACACCATCGTCACCTACGATCGTATTCGAGAGACGTATCCCCAGTTTCGAGACCGCGGGCTCAAGTTTATCATCAACAAAGCTGTGAACGATATGCTCGGTCGAACGATCCTGACAGCTGGCTGTACTTTGATGGCTGTGACATCACTTTACTTACTCGGTGGTGGAGTGATCTCTGACATTGGTTTCACCCTTGTCATAGGTATCGTTATTGGAACTTACTCGTCAGTTTACGTTGCAGCACCTCTCATTCTTGTGATGGATGCAATGAACTCTAAAAAAACGAAGACCGCGGCCGTACCGGCTTAAGTCTTCACTAGGCCTCAGATTGTATACTTCTTCGCAAAATGATTTCGTGCCGGAGCTTCGAGCTCCGAACGCCCACTGGAAGCAGCGCGAATCTCCCGACGGAGATGTGCTCGCGCGCGCTCCTGAAAAGCCGGCGAAGATTCCCTCCCTGATTTTCGAAATTTTAAAGTCTCGCGGGTTAAAAAGCGAAGAAGAAATTCATCGTTGGCTCACTCCGAGTCTGAAAGACCTCAGAGATCCGTCAACGATGATCGACCTTGAGAAAGCTGTTGGCCGCATCATCGAAGCATTTCAAAGCCGAGAGAAGATTTGTATTTATGCCGATTACGATCTCGACGGAACTTCCGGAATCGCACTTTTCGCCAGAGCGCTTGAACTTTTAGGTTTTGAAGATTTCTTACTTTATCAGCCGAGCAGATTACAAGAGGGCTATGGACTAAAGGCCGTCGCAATTCAAAAGCTCTACGACCAAGGGGCTCGGTTACTCATCAGTATCGATCTCGGCATTTCGAATGCAAGCGAAATTGATTTCGCAAACTCGATCGGCATGCAAGTGATCGTTACAGATCACCATCTTCCGCCATCAGAAATTCCGAAGGCGTTTGCGGTCGTCAATCCAAATCGAAAAGACTGCAAGTCACAACTGAAACATCTTTGTGGTGCGGGGGTCGCATTTTTTTTAGTTTTAGCGCTCAAAAGAGAAATGATTAAGCGAAAACTTTTGAAGCAAGATTTCGATCCCAAGCAGTTACTTGATTGTTTTGCGATCGCGACCCTTACAGATATGGTTCCGCTAGTGGATGAGAATCGTGTCTTGTGTAAGCATGGGCTAATCGAATTGAGTCAAACCAAACGGCCAGGGCTTAAAACTTTGATGCATGAGTTAGGTATTTTTAAAAATCTGACGAGCTCAGACGTTACAATGAAATTTGCTCCGAAGCTAAATGCATTATCACGCCTTGAAACTTCAATTCGTCCGCTCGACCTCTATTTAATTAACGATGTAAAAAAATCACGAGCAATCGTTTCCGAGGTTTTAGGCGTGAATGAAGATCGTCGCGGACTTCAAAAAAATGCGGAGCAGATCGCAAGGGCTGAGCTCTTAGAAAACCCACCTCAAAAATTTATTTGGGTTTTCTCAAAGGAGTTTCACCGCGGAATTTTGGGATTGCTTGCCACGAAGCTTTCTCAAGAATTTTTGCTCCCGACCTTTGTGGGCTCTGTCGAAGATGACAAAATCACCGGAAGTTGCAGGCTGGCACCGAATTCAAAAATGAATCTGACAGAAATTCTGGACGGCTGCACTCAAGCACTCAAGCAATTTGGTGGACATGCACAGGCGGCAGGTTTTGAGTTGTCGGTTGAAAACGTCGAAAATTTTCGTGCTCAGCTCACAAATTATTTGAGCTACTCGAAAGCTTCAGAAACTCCGGTCATTCACTACGACGCCGAGGCGAGATTAGAAGAGCTGAACCCTGATTTTATGTCTTGG
>JAYTQQ010000104.1:0-3851 GCA_043746635.1 Bdellovibrionales bacterium
TTGCATACTCATCAATTGCCGAAGGGTCAAATTGCGGGCTTCGCCGCTCATGGGCAAATACTTCGATACTTGATCATTCAACGAAATTTTTCCTTCGCGAATCAGTTCGAAAAGTACATAGCCCGTGAACTGTTTCGTAAGAGATCCGATATTAAAGCTTGTGGCTGAGTCGACCTTTTTGCCTAGAGCTGGATCAGCCAGCCCGCAATACCCCTCGGCAATAATATCGCTCCCGCGCGCTACGAGAAAACTACCGCTCAATTTCAACTTTTTAAATTGCGCAAGCGCAAGGTCGCGCACCCTTGTGTCGTCTCCGCTGCTGGAACAGGGCTCACGAAAGATGGAATCCTCAGAATGCACACCTATAAACATAGAGCTTACGATCAGAGCCACCATCGCCATGATGATTCGAGCGAGTAGCGCGCCGATTCGGCCTCGATGACCGGGTCTAGACGGCGGCAATTTGAAGAATCTCATGGGCAATGAACTCAGGTATTTTGTCTTTCTTGTAAACAATGTGTTTGGTGAGAAGTTCGTGAGCCGGAAGAAAGACCAGATGCTCGATAATAGCACAGCCCACGGGGTTAATCTTCAGCCGGCAATAGAGAAACCGAAGCGCTTCAGCCTTATCAGCCGAAAGAACCAAAAAGACAACGTCGCAAAACTTTTTTTGAGCCTCCTGAAGGCGCGAAAACTCGTCGGGAAACTCGTCGAGAAACTCATTCGCCACTCCCCACCCCCAAAATCAAATATGCAATCCTGACGACTCTCAAGCAATCGGCGAACCGGATGCGAGCCGAAGCCTTTCAAGCAACGATCGCCAGCGGCTTGGTCTTGCTTGGCAGTGATATCCTTCCAGTGATGCTCTCAATGTCCGACTTCGGCCATGCAATCAACCAGAATATCATCCATCGATACGCGAGAAGACCCCATCTTCTCGGTGAGGACACTGGCCACCGTGGTCTTACAGACACCCACAGGCCCGTTGAGTAGGATTTGGTTTTTAGGCATGATCTTCCCTTTGCTCGAAACCGAGTGCTTCAGCGACGAGAGGCGATAGCCCATGGCCCGCTCAGCGGATAGTGCCGCAAATCGTCAGTTTGCTTTTGACATACCCCGTTTGACAAAAATCGTCGCCTTGTACACCCAGCAGTTTGGGCCGTTTTTTGCCGCTACTGACAACAATACTCGACACGAATTTCGCCAATTTTGCCCGAGTAAACTTCAATTCCACCTGCGGACAAATTTCGGCAACGGCATTTTTAGTCCCGAGCTGGGGCCGCGGTTGTGTAACACTTGCCACTCGATACTCAATTTTCGTAGTTATCTTCCGGACATGTTGCCACAAGTATGTGAGATGAATTTTTTTCCAACCTGCGGGAGCGACAAAATTGAGCGCAGCAAAAGGGCCCCATGGAACCGGGGCATTGCGATTGCAATGATCCTAGAGTATACGAAGCGAACAAGTCGCTGAGAGTTCAAAACTTTAAACTACGGAGTCTACAATGAAAAAAGTTATCTTCGCACTTCTCATCGCCGCTGCTGTCTACGCTGTTTCTTCATTCAGCGTCAAAGTTGAGATCACTCGCAACGCCGCTCACGCTGAATGCAGCGGCTGCGGTTGATTAACTATCTGTGCCTATGCTGCCTTCGCCTCACTTGAAACGGGATCGAGATCGACGATCGTTACGTCGATTTCTCCGACATCACGAACTGACATCTTGAATGTTCTAACTGCGTGGCTTTTAATACTATTTAACAAGTCTAGATTAGTCTTGATAACCATACTTGAGCCACTTGAAGTCCCTAAATTTATCTGTTTCTCAAGGTCCATAACTCGCTGAACATCTTTAAACGTAGTCGTTCCCTTTGCATCTTCAAACTCAGCAGATAGCACGCCAATGAATTCCTTCCAAATGGGATTGATTCCTCCCCAAACTATACCTGTTCGGAACATTAAATTCCCGTTGTCAGGAATAAGACCAGCGGTACGCATCTTTGATCCGAGATTTTGCGTTGCCACGCGAATTTCAAATATCGCCTCAACAACACCGGTCAGCATATCTAGCGAATTTTCACCCGTGAAGAATACCTTTAGCCCGTCACCCTCATCCGCAACCTTAAAGCCGTTGTGCTTTGCTAATATCTGGCCCACGAGATTATTCCAAAGTGTGATCGGACTCTGCGAAACTTTTTTCTGAGCCGCAAAGTTGGCAAGAGTGCTCGACTTAATCAGGTCAAGGCTTACTAAGAAGCCTTTAACTTCTCCCGACTGTCCGCCAAATGGATCATGGAACGGCGATCTCTGAATGAGTTCGAATTGTCGTTCTCTATCTGAGTACTCTCTAAAAAGAAATCTTCCCATTAAAACTAAAAGCGTGAGCTGGAAACCTCGGTCGAGATTTTGAGACGCGGACGATAAGAGTAAATAGTTTTCATGAAAATATAATGCGGCAAACAAACATAAGAAAACTGAGAAAATTAATAACCTATGCACTCGCTGCTCGCGCATCTTTTTATTCATCGACTTTGGTAACTCGGCCTTTAGGTAAAACCATTGTGCAAGACAAAAACTTGCCCCTATTACGAACATTGCCGGCAGATAGTATTTCATGAGAGCATCTTTAAACAAATAAAGGTCAATGTTATCTTTCGAGTTCAGACTTCCGGCAACAGAGATCATGGCGGCGATACTCAAAATCCAGAATACATAAACTTTACGCGTCCTTGCATATGCTGCGCCGAGGAGGCAGCCCGCCAATCCCTCAACAGCTACAAGCCAATAGTTTGCTATATACTCGCTTACTCTCGGAGTTGCTCGGACAATAGGTCCAAACTCAAGGATCTGGTTGAGAGCAAAGATGCCGAGGTAGAGAGCATAAAAAAAATACTCCCCTTTTTTGGGGACCGAGAGCCAAAGAAATAAAAAGATCGAAGCTCCTAGGAGCGCAAAACAGCCCAAGACAAGATGCTGAAAGTTGAGAATTAACAGCCAGTAGCCCACATAAGACTTAGAAGCGCCAAATGTCATTAAGCCGGTCATATTATTAGAAAACCATATTGGAATCCGGGAACCTAAATTATGTTTTATCTTCGCGGACACGAAAATAGACCGACCGGTCTCCAAAAGATTTAGCGGTAGCTGAATGCTCACCGGGAAAAAGTCATCGCGACCCGAACCTTCTTCGGCTAGGACGCCGTTAACAAAAATTTGATAACCAGAATTGAAAAGTCCCAGTTCCAGGACGGGGGAGTTATTCAGATAGGCAGCTGCAACTTCTTGTTGCGTGAGTTCGAGCCCTATCCAAAATTCTTTTCCTATTGCTTTTTTTGCCAGGTTATCGAAGTTTGCATCAGCTAATTTATGTGGGCTTTTCCAAAGAAGGTCCTGTCGAATTCGCTCGTTACACTCGACAGCGTCTGCCTTACAAGCTTTATCGTCTTCAAAAAGTACGGTCCATCGAGACTCGTCTAAAGGAATCGTCATCTCAACCGACAACCAATTATTCACATGATACAAAACAGTCGGCCCAAACACCGCGCCAAAAAAACCAAAGATCGACACTGCAATCAAAATCTCAATACCATAACGATATAGAAAAGATTTCTTTAGCTCCTCCGGCCGCCGGTGGCTATCGCGGGCGAATTCTAAAATATAACCAGACAAAACACGCGCGACTCGCTTCGTGAAAGTTTCACGGGGGCCTGATGCTCCGCCACTTTGTCTTTGGAAAAACGGCATTTTCATTTCGAGAACTCATCGGCGGCTCGTGATTTGGACTCAAGTTCACATGCTTATCGGTAAAGCGTACCCGATTTAGTCGGATTGGCGACGACACAGGCAAACAAGG